>NZ_MUMI01000125.1 GCF_002155975.1 Amycolatopsis kentuckyensis | reverse complement strand
TGTCGAGGTAGCAGCCGGTGCCGGTGAAGCCGTAGCCGAAGGCATTCATGCGGAGCTGGAAGGTTTTGAGCGGGTCGGCGCAGTCGCCGTAGCTGTAGACGACGCCGGCCCGCCTGGCCCGGCGTCGTCTACAGCTACGGCGACTGCGCCGACCCGCTCAAAACCTTCCAGCTCCGCATGAATGCCTTCGGCTACGGCTTCACCGGCACCGGCTGCTACCTCGACAAGACCCGCACCGCCGTCCTCGACCTCCAGCGCGCCAACGGCATCAAGGACAGCGGCCTCCTCGGCCCCAAGACCTGGGAAGCCGCCTGGACCGGCAAACCACCCCGCTGAACCTCACGCCTCCTGCGACCGCCGCCACGCACCCCGCTCGATCAGCACCTCGCGCAGCAGATCCGGCCGGTCCGTCACGATCCCGTGCACCCCCAGGTCCAGCAGCATCCGCATCTCCGCCGGATCGTCGATCGTCCACGTGTGCACCTCGATGCCCGAGCGGCCGGCCATCGCCAGGAACGCCTTGTCCACCACCCGCAACGCCCCCTGCCGCACCGGCACCTGAGCCATCGCCCCCAGCACCAGCCGGCCGAGGGGGAGCAGCGGCAACCGGCCCCGCACCCACAACGCGAACGCCGACCGCGGCCCCATCGCCGTCACCAACCGCGGCCCCGCCAGCTTCCGCAACCGCACCAGCCGCGCGTCCGAAAACGCCGCCCCCGCCACCCGGTCGAACGCCCCCGTCCGCTCCAGCACCCGCACGAACGGCTCCACCGCCCGATCGGCCTTCACGTCCACGTTGAACCGCGCATCCGGCAGCTCCTCGAGCACGTCCTCCAGCCGCGACAGCGGCGCCTTCCCGCCGACCTTGACGTTCTTCAGCTGCTCCCACGTCTGCGCCGCGATCGGCCCGGAGCCATCGGTCGTCCGGTCCAGGTCCGGATCGTGGTGGACCACCACCACCCCGTCCGCCGTCGCGTGCACGTCCGTCTCGAGGTACCGGTACCCCTCCGCACACGCCCGCTTGAACGCCGGCAACGAGTTCTCCAGCCCCTCGAGGTCACCGAGGTGCCACCCCCGGTGCGCGAACGCACGGGGGACCGGATCAGCCAGGTACGGAAACGAAGCCTGCATCCCCCAAGTGTGCCCTTCCGCCATGACCCCGGCATGAGCAAACGGTGGCCAGCTAGGGTCTCCCGGGTGAGGGAAGCCGCCGAACTGACCCAGCCGACCACGATCGAGCTCGCCCCGGCCCGCCGAGGCGCCCCCAAGCACTGCGGCTGGTGCGGACGACGCCTCCCCGAAGGCGGCAACGTCGGCCGCCGCCGCCGCTACTGCGGCCAATCCTGCCGCCAGCGCGCCTACGAACGCCGCACCGCGCTCCAGCGCAGCGGCCTGCCCGAAGACGCCGTCGTGCTCTCCGACACCGAGATCGCGGCCCTCCAGGACCGCCTGTTCCAGCTCCGCTGCGCCGCCGAAGACATCGTCACCGCCGCCGACGACGGAGCCGACGCCCGCGAGCTACGCGGCCTCGCCCAGGAGATCGCCCGCGCCGCCAAGGACCTCGAACAACTCCGCTGAACCGCCGGGCCTCACCCCAACCCGTCCAAGGCCCGGTACGTCCGGTTGCTCGCCGCCGCCGCACGCTGCTCACGCCCCGTCGCCTCGATGTAGTTCTGGCTCGTCGCCAAGCTCGCGTGCCCCAGCAACGCCATGATCTCCGAGGCCGTCGCCCCGTCCTCCGCCAACCGCGTCGCGAACGTGTGCCGCAACGCGTGCAGATTCGCCCCCACCGGCACCCGGTCGTGCAACCCCGCACCCCGGTAACACGACTTCACCAGGTACTCCAGCGCACCCCGCCCGATCGGCTCACCCGCCCGATCCAGCAACAACGGCGAACCAGGGGAGAACCGCACGTTCGGGAACCGCACCCGGCACGACTCCCGGTACCGCTCGATCAACTCCGCTAGCACCGGCTGCACCGGGATCGACCGGTCCCGGCTGCCCTTCCCCCGCACGTGCAACCGCAGCTCACCGGCGCGCCCCACCAGCGACCGCGACGTCAGCGCCCGCATCTCCGCCGCCCGCAACCCCGCCACCAGCCCCAGCGCGATCACCAGCACGTCCCGCTCCGGCCACGGATCCCGCGCGCGCCGCGACCCCGCGGCCGCCGCCGACAGCAGCTGCTCCGGGGTTTCTTCGCCCCGCAACGGCTTCGGCGTCAACGCCGGCGTCCGCGGCCGCGCCACCGCACCCATCGGATTGCCCGCCAGCAGCCCGTCGGCCACGCAGAACGTGAGGAACTGGTTCCACGTCGACCACGCCCGCAGCACCGAGCTCTTCGCGTGCCCGTCCGCGAACGCGCCGAACGCCGACCGCAGCGCCGGGCCGGTGAGATCGGCGACCTCCAGGTCCTCGGCCGGGCGGCCGAGCTCCGAAACCAGGAGAGTGGTGATGCCGGCGAGATCCCGGCGGTAGGCGTCGGTGGTGTGCGGGGAGTCCTTGCGCGGACGGCGGGCGGCGAAGAAGGCTTGCTGGGCCTCGGAAACCTTCATGTGGATCTTGTACCGCACACCACCGACAGTTTCCGCGGGCGGTCCCGAACCCGCTGTTTCATGCATAATTGCCATTATGCATGAAACAGCGGTGTGACCCAGGAGCTTCCCCTTGGGGGACACGGAACTCTCCGGAGGCCGTCTCGAGCCCTCGAGGCGCCCTGCGCGCGCACGGCGGGGCATGCGCACACATGTTCGACACCGGCCGACAGGCGGCCTGCGGTCCGGCGACGGGAGCCCGGGGCCGATGGCTGATGGGTCGCCGACTGCGTTGTTGCACGACGAGTCGGCGGCCACCGAACCCCAGCCAATTTCGTCACCGTGACGTTTTGAGGTCGAGTGGCCGGACCTCGGACTGGCGCCCCTCAGGGGATGCTCTCGGGCCTCTCAGGGCTCAAATCGGTCGCGGCCCTTTGAGGAGGCGACCGAAACGCTGACAGGAGCCGTCCTGACGAAGCGAACGCTCCCGCAACCGGACAACGCCCGACCCTGGATCCGGCACCCCTCCCGGCCTTCCGTCCAGCGTGCCGCCAAGTGCCGATAATGTACATTATGTCAAGTAACGTTCGCCGGCAGCTACCCCTTGCTCGCGACCACCATGTAGTTCTCGGCCTCGAGGTCGAACGTGCTCACTTCCGTCCGGAGTCCAGCCCGGTGCAGTTCGCCTTCGAGTTCCTCGTACCGGTAGGGCCAGCAGGACAGCAGTTCCGAGCGAACGAGAACCGACCCGGTCGGATCGACCTGCGCGATCGCAATCTCGATGTGGTGCTCCTCCTCCCACTGCGGCGCGATCTCCCAGCGGTAGATCACGACGGCATCGCGACCGTTCCGGCGGACGAGCCGGTCACCGACGTCGAGCCGGGAACCCCTGGCCCTCACGAGTTCCCAGGTGCGGGAGGTGAGGACCAAGCGCCCGCCAGGGCGCAGAAGGCGGGCCATCGACTCCAGGGCAGCTCCCCTGCCTGCCGCGCCCGCGGCGTGGTGCAGCGAGTTGCCGACGCAGAACACCATGTCGAACGTGTCGTCCTCGAAATGGTCGGGCAGCTCTTCCCAGGTCGCACGCACGGCCTGGACGGATGCCCCGTACTCCTCGGCCAGCTCCGCGGTCCGGCGCACCATCGCTTCGCTGGCGTCCGTGGCGACCACGCGCATGCCGCGACCGGCGAGGCCGACCGCCAGCTGTCCGGTTCCGCACGAACAGTCGAGGACGTGAGCGTTCGGCGGCAGGAGACCGAGGACGTCGTCGAACGACGCGGCGAACTCGGCTGGAGTCGACTTCGCGTCTGAGATGAGCCATTCGTACACCTCGGCAAGCACGTCATAATCCGTCACACCGTGGGACGTTAGTGCCAGTCGCTGATCATCACGTCCCGCGGTGCCGGGGCTCCTTCCCCGGTTTCCACGAGCTGCTTGAGGCTCATCAGGTAGCTCGCCCACTTCGTGCTGCAGTGGTGCATGAACTCGCCCGCCTCGCGCCAGCCTTCGTGCTTGAACAGGACGATCGTGTAGTCGCCGCGCTGCTCGAGTTCCCAGCGGATCGTCGTGCCGATCCACTCCGGCGGCCCGTCGACGACTTCCCAGCGGACGAGCCGGCCCGGGTCGAGTTCGAGGACCTTCATGTCGAAGCCGCCCGGGATGAAGCGGAACGCGATGACGCCGCCGAGTTCGGTGTCCCCCACGGTTTTCTCGGTCCACCAGGCGGAGAGGCCGTCGAGCGTGGTGATCGCGTCGTAGACCTTGTCCGGCGTGGTGTTGTGGGTGCCGATGCGGTGCAGGATGTCCATTTCTACCGGTTCCTCTTCTCGATGGTTTCGGCGATGTGCTTGATGCGGCGGAGCCGGGCGTCCCAGGTGTTGCCGACGGTGGTGAGCTGGGCGACGGCGCGGGCGAGCTGTTCTTCGTCGACGCGGAACTGTTTTTCGCGGCCGGCGCTGTGGGCGTGGACGAGGCCGGCGCGGTCGAGGACGGCGAGGTGCTTGGCGACGGCCTGGCGGGTCACCGGGAGGTGTTCGCTGAGGCTGGTTGCGGTGCCGCTCCCCTGGTTGAGCAGCAGGTCGAGCATGCGGCGGCGGGTGGGGTCGCCGATGGCGGACCAGAGGTCGTCGTCCACGGTGGTGCTCACCGGGTGGCTCCGACTCGGGTGGCGTAGGCGGGCAGGCGGGACAGGAAGTGGTCCCAGCCGGTGACGTGGTCGGCGTGTTCGGCGGCGATCTTGGCTTCGTCCCAGCCGCGTTCGCGGAAGCCGGTTTCGGTCATCCGGAGGCGGGTGCCGGTGCCGTCGGGTTCGAGTTCGAAGACGACGAGGAACGAGTTGCCGGGTGCGGCGGTCTCCCCTTCGGCGTGGGTCCAGCGGAAGGAGAAGTGTTTCGGGGGGATGGCGTCGACGACGGTGAACCGGACCCAGGATCCGCCGAAGCCGATGCGGCCTTCTCCCCCGGGTTCGACGGGGTAGTCGGCTTCGTCGGGCCACCATTCGCGGAGGTGCCGGGGGCTGCTGACGACGTCGAAGACGACTTCGGGGTGGGCGTCGATGTGGATTTCCCGTTCGATGCTGCCGTGTTCCATGTGAGCTCCTCGTGCAACGTTTGGTTGCTTGTCACGTTAGCTCGCCGGGTGCGGATGTGCAACCTTCAGTTGCGCGAAGGTCCTTCTGGACCCAGGCGACGTCGCGCCAGGCCCCGTGCTTCCAGCCGACCCGGCGGTAGACGCCGGCGGGTTCGAAGCCGAGCGCGCGGTGGAGTCCGGCGCTGGCGTCGTTCGGCAGGGTCATCCCGGCGAAGGCGCGGCAGAACCCGCGTGCGCTCAGCCGCTCGAAGAGGGCTTCGTACAGTGCGCGGCCGGCGCCGGTGCGGCGGCGGCCTTGTTCGAGGTAGATGCTCGTTTCGCAGGACCAGCGGTAGGCGGCGCGTTCGGCGAAGCGGGTGGCGTAGGCGTACCCGGCGATCCGGCCGTGGTCTTCGAGGACGAACCAGGCGTGGGCGCTGTCGATGCGGCGGGCCATTTCGGCCGCGTCGGGCGGGTCGGTTTCGAAGGAGACGGCGGTGTCGGTGACGTAGGGCGCGTAGAGGGTGGCGCAGGCGGCGGCGTCCTGGGCGGTGGCGTCTCGGATCATCATGGCTCATATGGTAGCCACAGTGACTCGTATAGTATCCAGAGTTATGACCGATCCCCTGACTGATCGCTTGGCCGCCACGGTGCACGCCGCCCGGACGTCCCAAGGTCTCTCGGCCGCGGCGCTCGCCGACCGGTCGGGGGTCTCGCGGGCGATGATCGGCAAGATCGAGCGGGGTGACGTGCAGCCGACGGCGGCGTTGCTGGCGAAGCTGTCGGCGGCGCTGGGCCTGACGTTGTCGGAGCTGATCGCGCGGGCTGAGGGCGACGAGCGCCGTCTGGCGCGGGCGGCGGAGCAGCCGGTGTGGGTGGATCCGGACTCCGGGTACCGCAGGCGGTCGGTCTCCCCCGCGGCCGGGCGGCCGCTGGAGCTGGTGGAGGTGGAGCTGCCGCCGGGGGTGGAGGTGCCGTTGACGGCGGGGACGTATGCGTTCCTGCACCAGCAGATCTGGGTGCTGGCGGGGCATCTGCGGTTCCACGAGGGCGGGCAGGTGCACGAGCTGGACGCCGGCGACTGCCTGCAGCTGGGGCCGGCGGCGGACTGCGTGTTCGCGAACCCGGGTTCGGTGCCGTGCCGGTACCTGGTGGCGCTGGTGAAGCGGGGTGCGTGATCAGGTGAGCCGCAGGGCGGCGATCGAGGAGTCGAGCCAGGCGGCGAGGAAGCGGTCCGGTTCGAGGTCGCCGGGGGTGTGTCCGATGAGGACGTCGAGGATCGGGTAGTAGGTCAGCGACGCGACGAGCACGGCGGCGGTGGCTTCGGGGTCGCTCACGTCGGCTCTCCCCTGGTCCCGCAGGCTGGTGATCCACTCGGTGCCGCGGCGGTAGACGGTCGCGACCACGTGCCGCCACATCTGCTCGAACAGCTCGGGGAAGCCGCTGAATTCGCGGATCATCAGGCGGATGAGGTCGCGGTCGGCGGCCATGAACGCCCAGACGACGTCGGCGAGGACGCGCAGGGCTTCGCGGGGGTCGTCGGGCAGCCGCGCGTCGGCGGTTTCGGCGGTGCGGCCGGTCAGGCGCGCCAGGTTGTCGTGCACGGCGGCTTCGAGGAGGGCGGCTTTGGACGGGAAGTGCTTGTAGAGGGCGCCGCTGCCGGGGTTGAGGCCGCAGGCGGTCTGGATGTCGGCGACGGAGGTCGTGTCGTAGCCGCGGGTGGCGAAGAGGTGGACGGCTTCGTCGAGGATGCGGCGGCGGGTGACGCCGGGGGTTGTCCGAGCCATAGTGAGAAACTACTCTCTTTCTATGGTCGAGGTCATCGTGGAAGAGACCGTGTCGTGCACGCCGGAGGCGTTCCTGGCGTTGGTGATGGACCCGCGCCGCTACGCGGAGGTCGACCGCAAGCTGGGCCGGATCGACTGGGTCCGCACCGACGGCGACGTCACCGAGTTCCGGTTCCGCTCGGCGCTGCCTGGGCTGGGGCCGGGTCCGAAGGTCGTGTCCCGGATGACGCTGACGCCGGGCCGGCGGGTCGACGTCCGGCTGCCCGACCGGCCGGAGAACCGTCTTGCGCGCCGGATGTCGACGTTCGAGGCGCACTTCGAATGCGTGCCGGTGGACGGCGGGATCCGGGTGCGGCGGCGGATCGCGTTCGGGTTCCCCGCTCCCCTGCGCTGGTTGGCCGAGCCGCTCCTGCGGCGGCGGCTGCGGGCCGACGTCGAGGCCGAAGTGCGTGGCGCGAAGCGGCTGCTGGAACGTTGACTGAAGCAATGAATCAGTGCTTCACTTCTTGACGTGCCCTACCGCCGTACCCCGAAGGTGCAGGAACGCCTCGACGCCCAGCGCGAGGCGATCATCGCCGCGGCGATGCGGCAGCTGGCCGAACACGGCTACGGCGGCTGTTCCGTGGCCGCGGTGGCCGAGCGGGCGGGGGTCGCCGTCGGCAGTGTCTACCGGCACTTCCCCACCAAGGCCGACCTGGTCGTGCACGTCTTCCGGCAGGTCGTGACGCGGGAGGTCGAGGCGGTCCGGGCAGCGTCGGCGGAGGCGGGCGAACCGGCCGAGCGGGTCCTGGCAGCGGTCGACACCTTCGCCCAGCGCGCCCTCAAGGCACCGAAGCAGGCGTATGCCCTGCTCGCCGAGCCGGTCGACGCGCTCATCGACGCCGAGCGGCTGGAGTTCCGGCTGGCCTACACCGAGGTCATCGCCGAGCACGTCGCCGCCGGCGTCCGGGACGGCGTGCTGCCGCCGCAGGACGGCCGGCTCACCGCCGCCGCGCTGGTCGGCGCCGCCGCCGAAGTCCTGATCGGGCCGTTGACCAGCGGGAACGCCGGTGACGTCGCCGAGCTTCGCACATTCATCCTTCGCGCTCTAGGAGGCTCCGATGCCCGCCACGCATGAGGTCACCAACCAGGTTCCGCCGCTGGCGGGGCACGACGTCGCCGACGACCCGGCGCTGCTGGCCGGGCTCGAGCGGGCCGGTGCGAGCTGGGCGTCCGGCGAGCTGCACGAGCTGGGCCGGCTGGCCGGGACCGAGCAGGCCCAGGAGTGGGGCCGGCTGGTCAACGAGAACGAGCCGGTGCTGCGCACCCACGACCGGTACGGCCACCGGATCGACGAGGTCGAGTTCCACCCGTACTGGCACGAGCTGATGAAGGTCGCGACGGCGCACGGCCTGCACGGCACGCCGTGGCAGGACCCCCGCAAGGGCGCGCACGCGGCGCGGGCGGCGAAGTTCTACGTCTGGGGTCAGGTCGAGGCCGGGCACAGCTGCCCGATTTCGATGACCTACGCGGCGATCCCGGCGTTGCGCGCGACCCCGGAGCTGGCGGCGCGGTACGAGCCGCTGCTGGCGGCGACCGAGTACGACTTCGGGCTGCGGGAACCGACGTCCAAGCGCGGGCTGCTGGCGGGGATGTCGATGACCGAGAAGCAGGGCGGCTCGGACGTCCGGGCGAACACGACGACCGCGACGCCGTCCGCTGACGGCAGCTACACCCTGGTCGGGCACAAGTGGTTCACCTCGGCGCCGATGTGCGACATGTTCCTGACGCTGGCGCAGGCGCCGGGCGGGCTGTCGTGCTTCCTGCTCCCCCGCGTCCTGCCGGACGGCTCGCGCAACCCGATCCGGTTGCAGCGGCTGAAGGACAAGCTGGGCAACCGGTCGAACGCGTCGTCGGAGATCGAGTACGACCACGCGGTCGGCTGGCTGGTCGGTGCCGAGGGTCGCGGGGTCCGCACGATCATCGAAATGGTGAACAACACCCGGCTGGACTGCACGCTCGGCAGCGCGTCCGGGATGCGGCTGGGGGCGGTCCGCGCGGTGCACCACGCGACGCACCGGTACGCGTTCGGCAAGGCGCTGGTGGACCAGCCGCTGATGGCGAACGTCCTGGCCGACCTCGTGCTCGAGTCCGAGGCGGCGACGACGGTGGCGATGCGGCTGGCCGCGGCCGGCGACCGGCGCGACGACCCGCAGGAGCAGGCGTTCCGCCGGCTGGGGCTCGCGGTGTCGAAGTACTGGGTGTGCAAGCGGGCGCCGATGCACGCGGCCGAGGCCCTGGAGTGCTTCGGCGGCAACGGCTACGTCGAGGAGTCGGGGATGCCGCGGCTCTACCGGGAGGCGCCGCTGTCGTCGATCTGGGAGGGCTCGGGCAACGTCGCCGCGCTGGACGCGTTGCGCGCGATGGGCAAGCAGCCGGAGTCGGTGGCGGCGTTCTTCGCCGAGGTGGAGCAGGCCGCCGGCGGCGACACGCGGCTGGACGACGCGGTGGACCGGGTCCGCAAGGAGCTGACCGACCTCGAGGGGATCGAGTACCGGGCGCGGCGGCTGGTCGAGGCGATGGCACTGGTGCTGCAGGGCTCGCTGCTGGTCCGCCACGGCCACCCGGCGGTCGCGGACGCGTTCTGCGCGTCCCGGTTCGGCGGCGACTGGGGCATCGCGTTCGGCACGCTCCCGGCCGGCGTCGACACGGGAGCGATCATCGAGCGCGCCGCGGTTCGCTAGCTGTGATGTCCAGGGACGTTGTCCCGAGCTGAGGTGACAGGTGAAGGCCTCCGGTTGTGAAGTGGAGCTGTCTAGGAACCGCTTCACCCGCCTGCGGCTGGCCCGGCTGATCGTCGAGGGCCGGACCCCGACTGCAGCAGCGAAGATGTTTATGGTCGCCACCAAACCGCCCGCAAATGGGCCGACCGCTACCGCAGCGAAGGCCAGGCCGGGATGACTGACCGCAGCAGCCGCCCACACCACAGTCCGACCCGCACCCCCGAGCACCTGGTCCGGGTGATCGTGCGGCTGCGGTGGCGGCACCGGCTCGGGCCGGTCCAGATCGCCGGCCGGCTCGGCCTCCCGCCCTCGACCGTGCACGCGGTGCTGACCCGCTGCCGGATCAACCGCCTCTCCCACATCGACCGGGTCACCGGCGAACCCCTGCGCCGCTACGAACACGACCACCCCGGCTCGCTGATCCACGTCGATGTCACCAAGTTCGGCGACATCCCCGACCGCGGCGGCTGGCGCTACGCCGGCAAACAGCAAGGCGGCAAAACAGATCAGTGACCTCGCGGCGCACCGGCACCTGGAGCACCGACCGGCACGCCCGCACCGGCACCGCCTTCGTGCACACCGTGCTCGACGACCACACCCGCCTCGCCTACGCCGAAATCCACCCCGACGAAACCGCCGCCACCGCCACCGCAGTCCTGCGGCGAGCAGTGGACTGGTTCGCCGCCCGCGGCGTCAGCGTCGATTGCATGCTGTCGGACAATGGGTTCGCTTACCGGTCCCACGCTTGATGACCGACCCCACAGCTCAACCGGCGGCAAGCCGCCGGTCACCCGGCTGACCAACCTCCCCGGACATCACCGCTAGCCCACCCGCTCGGCCCGCTGCCGGACCAGTTCCTCGACGGCGCTGGGCAGGGTGGTCTCGAAGTCGATCAGCTTGGCCCACGTCGGGGTGATGACGATCCGGACCATGCCGTCGTAGAGGGAGCGCACTTCGCGTTCCCATTCGATGCGCTGCTCGGGGGTCATCTCGTAGCTGCCGTTCATCTGCAGGTACTCCTCCGGGATGCCGTCGACGATGTCCAGTTCGGCGCGGCCGCGGAGGAGGAGGATCTTGGGCGGGTGCACCTCGGTGTCGATGGTGAGGGCGACCGCGGGGTTGGCGCGCAGGGACGGCAGCTTCGGGGCGTTCTTCGTCGTGCACAGGACGATCTGCGTGCCGTTCCAGGTGAAGGCGATGGGAATCGCGCGCGGGGTGCCGTCCTTGGCGACGTAGGCCAGGCGGGTCAGGTCGCGGGCCAGCAGTTCGCGGCTGAGCGGGCGGTCGAGCACCTCGGCGATCTCGTTCGGCAGCATGGGTCGTCTCCTTCTCCGGAACCGGAAGTGGTCTTGCTGTCCCGGGGACGGAGCCGGCGGTGCGTTCTCGACACGGGCCGCCGGAGGAGTTTCAGCGGCCGAGGGCGTCGAGGGCCCCGGCGACCGCCGCGGCCCTGAGTTCCTCGACCGGGGCGTCGGGGAACTGCATGCAGACGTCCTGCAGCCCGCCCAGGGCGAGGACCGCGCGGGCGGACTGGTCGAGCGTCGGCTCGGGGCCGCAGATCAGCTCGGTGAGCCGCCTGCGCCAGCCCAGTACCCGGTCGATGAGCCCGAGGTCGGCCAGCGTCGGCATTTCGGCCAGCAGCATGATCACCGGCGCGCGATGGCGGTGGTTGAAGTCGAAGAAGCCCTCGATCAGCTCCCGCACCGGTGTGTCGCCGCGGGCTTCCTGGGTGCGGAGGAACTCCTCGCCGTCGTCGAGCAGCGGCTGGATGATGCTGCGGACCAGGTCTTCCCGTGAGGGGAAGTGGTAGTAGAGCGCGGGCTTGGTGATGCCGAGCCGGTCGGCGATGTCCTGGAGGCTGGTGCGCTGCACCCCCTGCTTGCTGAACAGGTCGCGGGCGACGTCGAGGATGCGCTGTTTGGTGTCGGAGGGTTTCGGCACGGCCCCAGCATAACTGACTTAACGATAGGTAAGGATCCGTGGTACAACTTACCTACCGTTAAGTCAGGGAGGTACTCATGCGGATTCTCGTCTCCGGCGCCAGCATCGCGGGTCCGGTGCTGGCGTACTGGCTCACCCGCCACGGCTTCGACGTCACCGTCGTCGAGCGCGCTCCGGCGCTGCGCAAGACCGGCGGGCACGCCGTCGACCTGTTCCGGCCGGCCATGGACATCACCGAACGGATGGGCGTGCTCCCGCGTGTCGAAGCCGTCGCCACCGGCACGACGCGGCTGACCCTGCACCGGGAAGGCGCCCGGCGGCCCACCCGGGTGAACCTGGCGAAGGTCTTCCAAGCCACCTCGGACCGGCACGTCGAGGTCATGCGCGACGACCTCAGCGAGATCTACTACGACGCCGGCCGCGACGACGTCGAGTACCTGTTCGACGACTCCGTCACCGCCATCTCCCCCGACGGCGAGGTCACCTTCGAGCGTGCCGCGCCGCGCCGGTTCGACGTCGTCGTCGGCGCCGACGGGCTGCATTCGAACGTGCGGCGCCTGGTGTTCGGCGAGGAGGCGGGGCTGACGAAGTTCATCGGCGCGTACCTGGCCGTGCTGTCCCTGCCGGACACGCTCGGCCTCGACGGCGAGACCGTCATGCACCTCGGGACGGGCCGCACCACGGGGATCTACAGCGCCCGGCACCTGGACGAGGCCCGCGCGGTGTTCCTGTTCCGCCGCGACGAGCAGCTCGTCTACCACCACCGGGACGTCCCGCGGCAGAAGCAGCTGCTCCGGGCAGCTTTTGCCGGGATGCATCCCCAGGTCGACGGCTGGCTGGCCGAGCTGGACGGCCCCGGCCCGTTCTACTTCGACTCCATCAGCCAGCTCCAGCTCGACACCTGGTCGCGGGGGCGCGTCACCCTTGTCGGCGACGCGGGCTACTGCCCCGGGCCGGCGGTCGGGGGCAGCACGAGCCTCGCGGTGCTCGGCGCGTACGTCCTGGCCGGCGAGCTGGCCGCGGCGCGCGGCGACCACGAACGCGCCTTCGCCGCCTACGAACGGGAAATGGGCGAGCTGGTGCGGCAGAGCCGGGCCTTCGCGATCGGTGCCTCGCGGAGGCTGATCCCGGCCTCCCGTGCCGGGGTGTGGGCGCTGGCCCGCGGCGGGCAGCTGGTCTCGGCGCTGCCGGCCGGGCTGACGCGGGCGATCGCGAAGCTCAACACCGGCGGCGTGCGCATGCACGACTCGATGCGGGTCAAGGACTACGCGGTGAAGGCGACGGCCTGACGCCGGAGGGAACCCCGTGGTGGCAGCCCCCTCCGGCCTCGACAGCGGGGTTCTTCCGAACACTGTCGTTCGTGCGAACGCAGTCGGACACCGGTGGAAACCGGGCGGGCGCGCGGGAGGAACCCGCGCGCCCGCACCCCCAGTGGCCCGGCGGAACCCGCCGTCAGGGGACAGGAGACAACGAGTACCGCGCTGGATACCGGGAAAGTTGGCGGATTTCCGCCCGGCAGCCTCGCGCATCGGTCCCCGACGCGGAGGCGGAACCGTCGGGCGGCCCGGGGTACCGGACATCCGGCGGATTCCCGCGCGGAAGCCGGCCGGATCGCGCCTGAGGGCGGCTCGCCGGGGGCGCATGTCCGGGCCGTGGGCCCTCGCACCGCGCCGCTCCGGGCCGTGGGATCTCGCACCGCGCCGCCGCGAGACCGGCGGAACTCACCCCACCAGCAACCCCGGATCGCTCTCCGGCACTCCCGCGGGCCACCACTGCTCCCCCTCGAGCCGGTACGGGTGCCAGCGGCCCCGGCGATCCAGCCGCAACTGCACCTCGCCCACCGTGCACCGGTTCCGCTCGAACACCGGCTCGCCCTCCGCCTCCGCCAGCGCCGCCCGCGCGGCCGCCACCACCGCCTTCGGCGGGGTCCACGCCGCTTCCAGCACCTCCAGCCCGTCCTGACCGCCGAACCGCCACGCCGCCACCGCGCGCGCGAACCCCGCGCCCGCACCCAGCCGGGCCTGCGCCGCCGGAAACTCCGCCGCCAAGCGGACCGCGTCCTGCCGCCGGCCCGGCCACGGCCGCCCGGCCAGCAACGCCTGCGCCCGGCCGGCTCCGTTCGCCGCCAGCAGCGCGAACGTCTCGGCCGGCACCCCCGGCGCCGCCGGGATCGACGGGGCTCCCGACGGCCGGAACCCGGCCAGGTCGGGCAGCTCGCCCGGCACCCGGTCCGCCGCCGGTTCCGCCGCGGCCACCGGCACCGTGCGGCTCTCCAGCTCGAACCGGATCTCCCGCTCCCCCTTGCCGCGCATCAGCAACAGCAGGAACGGGTCCGCGTCGAGCAGCCACGACGCCTGGAACGACAACGCCGCCGCGTGCCGGCACGGCAGCTCCCAGCCCGGGCAGTCGCACTCCGGGTCGAGGTCGCCGATCCCCGGCAGGAGGTCGGCCCCCGCCGCCTCGACCAGGTCGGGCGGCAGGTCGCGGTCCAGCAGGGCCGCCAGGTGCCCCGCCCGGGAAGCCACCCGGTCGAGGAACCGCGTCCAGTCCGCCTCCGGCAGTTGCGCCAGCCGCAGCTGCGTGCGGTACGGGCCGCCGTCGGCGTCGTCGACCGTCGCCGCGATGCGGCCCGGGCTGACCGTGATCGGGCCGACCAGGCCCGCCGCCGCGTACTTGCGGCCCTTCTTCAGCTGGCGCAGGTCCAGCGCGGTGTCCTCCATCGCGCGCACCCACGCCCGGCCCCACCACGAACGCGCCAGGTGGCCGCCCGCACCGAAGGCGGGGAAGCCGCGTACCCGGTCGTCGCTCATCCACGGCTCCTCAGTTCGACGAGCTCCGCCAGCTCGGTGTCCGACAGTTCGGTCAACGCGGCCTCGCCGCCGGCCAGCACCGCCTCGGCCAGTGCCCGCTTCTCCCGCAGCATCGCCGCGATCCGGTCCTCGACCGTGCCCTCGGCGACCAGCCGGTGCACCTGGACCGGCCGGGTCTGCCCGATCCGGTACGCCCGGTCGGTCGCCTGGTCCTCCACCGCCGGGTTCCACCAGCGGTCGAAGTGCACGACGTGGTCGGCACGCGTCAGGTTCAGCCCCGTCCCGGCCGCCTTCAGCGACAGCAGGAACACCGGCACCTCCCCGTTCTGGAACCGCGCCACCAGTTCTTCGCGCCGGGGCACCGGCGTCCCGCCGTGCAGCAGCTGCGTCGCGATCCCGCGCCCGGCCAGGTGCTTCTCCAGCAGCCGCGCCATGGCGACGTACTGGGTGAACACCAGCACCGCGCCGCCGGTGGCGAGGATCGTGTCCAGCAGCTCGTCGAGCAGCTCCACCTTGCCCGACCGGCCACCGGGCTCCTTCAGGTACTGCGCGGGGTGGTTGCAGATCTGCTTGAGCGCGGTCAGCAGCTTCACGATCCGGCCGCGCCGCGCCATCCCGTCGCTCGCGGCGATGTCGGCCATCATCTCCCGCACGACCGCCTCGTACAGCGCCACCTGCTCCGCGCTGAGCGCCACCGGCCGGTCGGTCTCGGTCTTCGCCGGCAGCTCGGGCGCGATCCCCGGATCGGACTTGCGGCGCCGCAGCAGGAACGGCCGCAGCAACCGCGACAGCCGCTCCGCCGCGGCCGGGTCGCCCGCCTCGATCGGCCTGCCCCAGCGGGTCCGGAACTCGCTCAGCGAGCCCAGCAGCCCGGGGGCCGTCCAGTCGAGGATCGCCCACAGCTCCGAGAGCGTGTTCTCCACCGGCGTCCCGGTCAGCGCCACCCGCGCCGCCGCGGGCACCAGCCGCAGCGCCTTCGCCGTGCCCGAGCGGTGGTTCTTGACGTGCTGGGCCTCGTCGGCGACCAGCAGTCCCCACCGCACCGAGGCCAGCGGCGCGGGATCGGTGCGCAGCGTGCCGTAGGTGGTCAGGACGAACCCGTCGAGGTCTTCGAGTGAACGGGCGCTGCCGTGGAAGCGCCGCACCGGCACACCGGGGGCGAACCGGCGGATCTCGCGTTCCCAGTTGCCCAGCAGCGACGCCGGGCACACCACCAGGGTCGCGCCCGCGGCCCGGTGCAGGTGCAGCGCGATCAGCGTGACCGTCTTGCCCAGCCCCATGTCGTCGGCGAGGCACCCGCCCAGGCCGAGCCCGGTGACGGTGGCCAGCCACTGCAGTCCGCGCAGCTGGTAGTCCCGCAGCGTCGCGGCCAGCCCGGACGGCGCGGCCTGGGGTTCCGGCGGCTCCGACAGCCGTTCCCGCAACCGCGCCAGCCAGCCGCCGGTGACGACCTCGATCACCTCGCCGTCGACCTCGGTCGTCCCCGACAGCACCGCACCCAGCGCGTCGACCGGCGTCAGCGGCTTGAGCGCCCGTTCCCGCGCCTTCGCCGCCAGCGCCGGGTCGACCAGCACCCACCGGTCGCGCAACCGCACCACCGGACGGCGGGCTTCGGCGAGGGCGTCCAGTTCCGCCTCGGTCAGCACCTCACCGCCCAGGGCGAGCTGCCAGTCGAACGCCAGGGCGCGCCCGCCGCCGAAGAACGACGGCAGGTCGCCGGGGTCGTCGCCGGCGCGGACCACGGCCCGCACGGTCAGCGAGCCCGCCAGCTCGGCCGGCCAGTGCACGTCGATCCCGGCCGCCGCCAGCCGCGGGCCCGCGGCCGCGACCAGCTCGGTGACGTCGTCCTGGGCCAGCTCCAGTTCGGCCGGCACCGCCGAGGTCAGCAGCGGGCTCAAGGCCGGCCACACCTGCGCCGCGCGGCGCAGCGCGAGCAGGACGTCGATGCGGGCCCGCGGCCCGAACCGCCCGGTCTCCCACAGCTGCGCCGCGTCGGCGACCTGCCCGGGGTCGGCCAGGCTGTGCACCTGGACCACGGCCTGGAGGCGGCCGCTGTCGAAGCCGTCCGGTGCCTCCACCCGCAGCGACACCCGGATTCCCGAGTCCAGGCCGGCGGCCAGCTCGTCCGCCCAGTCGCGCAGGGAATCCGCGCGCTGCGGCGCGACGGCGGCGAACAACCGCGTCCCGGCCGCCTTGGCCGCGGCGGGCGTGCGGGGTAGCGTGTCGGCGACCGCGTCGAGGAAGGCCCGCAGCAGCGGCCCCGGCGCGCGCTCGTCCGGCGGCATCGCGGCCGCGAGGTCCCGCAGCCACGCCGCTTCCGCCGGTTCCAGCGGGCCGACGCGCCAGGCGTCGTGCCCGCCCTCGGTGACGCCCGGCAGCAGCCGTCCCGCCGCGACCAGCCGCAACGCCGCCTGCGCCGCCGTCGCCCAGAAGGCATCGGCACCGGCCAGCAGTTCCGGCAGACCGTCCGCAACGGACAGTGCACGGCCGTCGACCACCAGGCGGCCCGCCCGCGGTGGTTCGCCCGGTTCGAAGTGGACGTTCAGTTCCCCAGCCTCCCGTACCGGCGCACCGTCAACGGCACGAACACCGCCAGCAGCACCAGCGGCCACACCACGGCCATCAGCACCGCGTGCGAACTCACCCAGGACGTGCCCGCCGCGCCCGGGTTGCCGAACAGCAGCCGCGCCGCGGTCACCGTGGAGGACAACGGGTTCCACTCGGCCACGGTTCCCAGCCAGGCCGGCATCGTCGAGGTCGCCACGAACGCGCCGGAGAGGAACCCGAACGGGAACTCGAGGGTCTGCGCCAGCGACACCATCGACGGATCCGACGTCAGCAGGCCCAGGTAGATCCCGGCCCACACCAGCGCCGTGCGCAGCAGGAGCAGCAGGCCGAGCGCCGCGAGGGTCTCACCCAGGCTGCCGTGCGGGCGCCAGCCGACGGCGAACCCGCAGCCGACCAGCACAGCCAGCGCGAGCACGGCGTTCACCAGATCCGCCGCCACGCGCCCGGTGAACACCGCCGACGGCGCCATCGGCAGCGACCGGAACCGGTCGGTGACGCCCTTGCCGGTGTCGTCCAGCACCGCGATCATCGTCCCCGAGAGCCCGAAGGCCATGGTCATCGCGAACATCCCCGGCATCAGGAACTCCTGGTAGGAGCCCCCGCCGGGCACGCTCATCCCGCCGCCGAGCAGGTAGGCGAAGATCAGCACCATCAGGATCGGGAACGCCACCACCCCGGCCAGGCGGGCCGGGCGCCGGGCCAGCTGGGCGAGGTAGCGCTGGGCCAGCGTCCAGCCGTCTTCGATCGCCCACCTCATCGCGCCACCCCCGTCAGCTCCAGGAAAACTTCGTCCAGCGTCGGCTGCCGCAGCGCCACGTCGACGAACGACAGCTCGGTCGCCGCCAGCTCACGCACGACGTCGGTCAGCATCGACGGCTCGGCCGGCGCGCTCACCCGCAGTTCCTCGGTGACCGGCTCGGCGCCGGTGACCCGGGCCAGCAGCCCGGCCGCGGCGCCGAGGGCGGCGGGATCGGTGAGCACCAGCTCGATCCGGGTCGCCCCGAGCGAGCCCTTCAGCTCCGCCGGGGTGCCTTCGGCGATCACCCGGCCGTGCTCGACGAGGGAAATCCGGTCGGCCAGCTGGTCGGCCTCCTCCAGGTACTGCGTCGTGAGCAGCACCGTGGTCCCGTCCGCCACCAGCGACCGCACCGCCCGCCAGACCTCGGCGCGGCTGCGCGGGTCCAGCCCGGTCGTCGGTTCGTCGAGGAACAGCACCCGCGGGGCCGCCAGCAGCGACGCGGCCAGGTCCAGGCGCCGCCGCATTCCGCCGGAGTAGGCCGACACCGGCTTGGAACCGGTGTCCGCGAGGCCGAACCGGCCGAGGAGGTCGTCGGCGCGGCGGGCGGCCTCGCGCCGGCCCAGGTGGTGCAGCCGGCCGAACAGGATCAGGTTCTGCCGTCCGGAGAGGATTTCGTCGACGGCGGCCTGCTGCCCGACCAGCCCGATGGCCGAGCGCACCTTCGCCGGTTCGGTGGCGACGTCGAACCCGGCCACCCGGGCGACACCGCCGTCGTGGCGCAGCAGTGTCGAGAGCACGCGGACCGCGGTCGTCTTGCCCGCGCCGTTGGGTCCCAGCAGGCCGCACAGGGTGCCGGCCGGAACGGAGAGATCGAACCCCTCGAGGGCGTACGCGTCGCCGTAGCGCTTGCGAAGTCCCTCGGCGTGGATCTGCGGAGTCATCCTGCCCCTTTAACTCTGTACAGTGTACGAAGAAGAGGTTAGCACAACTCTGTACGTCGTACGGAAATCAGGTGGGCAGAATGGCCGGCGTGCGCACGCAGGACAACGGTGACGGCGATCCACGGCGGGCGATCGAGCTGCTCTGGGGCGTCTCGGCACCCCCGCGCCGGGGCCCGAAACCCAAGCTGGCCACCGCCGACGTCGTGCGCGCGGCGGTGGCACTGGCCGACGCCGACGGCATCGACGCCGTCGTCATGCGCCGGGTCGCCGAGCAGCTCGGCGTCTCCCCCATGTCGCTCTACACCTACGTCCCGGGCCGGGCCGAGCTGCTGGACCTGATGATCGACCACGTCCACGGCGAACTCGGGACGCCCGAGGAAGGGCTCGGCTGGCGGGCGGCGCTGACCGCCATCGCCGAAGACCAGTGGGCGCTGTTCCACCGCCACCCCTGGCTGCTGCAGGTCACCACCAGCCGCTCGGCGCTGGGCCCGAACAGCTTCGCCAAGTACGAGCAGGAGCTGCGCGCGATCGACGNNCGCGCGCAGCTCCCTCGACAACGCCCGCCTGGTCCGCGCCACCGGTATGACCGACGCCCAGTGGTGGGAGCGCGCCTGGCCGGTGCTGGCCGGCATCCCGGCCGCCGACGCGGCGCACTACCCGATCTCCTCCCGCGTCGGCCAAGCTGCCGGCGAGGCCCACAACGCCGCCGAGAACCCGGCCTACACCTTCCGGTTCGGCCTCGCCCGCGTCCTCGACGGCATCGAAGCGCTCGTGTCAGAGCGCCAGCAGTAGCCGTGCCGGGCGCCAGGTGCCACCGTCGGGCGCCCGCGGGACGTCCTCGGTCAGCGCCAAGTCCGGGAAGCGCGCGAACAGCGACGACAACGCCACCTCGGTCTGCACCCGCGAGATCGAGGCACCCAGGCAGAAGTGCGGCCCGTGCGAGAAGCCCAGCTGCGCCGGCCCCGAGCGGGTGATGTCGAAGCGGTCCGGGTCGGCGAACGCCCGCGGGTCGCGGTCGGCGGCCACGATCGCCGCCGTCACCCGGTCACCCTTGCCGATCACCTGCCCGCCGATCTCGACGTCTTCACGCGCGAACCGCGGCGTGGTCAGCAGCTGCGGGCTGCAGAAGCGCATCAGCTCCTCCACCGCCCCCGGCCACAGCCCGGCGTCCGCGCGCAGGAGGTCCAGCTGATCGGGGTGCCGCAGCAGCGCTTCGACGGCGTTGGCGATGAGGTTCACCGGCGTCTGCCCGCCCAGGACCAGGTGCCAGACCAGGGTGACCAGCTCGGTGTCGCTCAGCCGGTCACCGTCCTCGGCCTGGACCCGCACCAGGTCGCCGATGAGGTCGTCACCCGGTTCGGCACGGCTGCGCGCCACGGCTTCCTTCGCACCCTCGATGATCGCCGGGATCGCCGCCGCGAAGTCCGGGCCCATCCCGCCGGCGACCGCGGCCCCGTACTCCCGCCAGCGCGGCCGGTCGGCGTCGGGAATGCCGACCAGCTCGCAGATGACGTCGATCGGCAGCGGCCGCGCGAAGTGCGGCACCAGGTCGACGACGCCGTCCTCGGCGTGCCCGGGCAGCTCGTCGAGCAGCCGCCCGGTGATCGCCGCCAGCCGCGGCCGCAGCTGCGCGGCCCGCTTCGGCGTGAACGCCGGGGCCACCAGCCGCCGCAGGCGCAGGTGCTCGGGGCCGTCCTTCTCCGACATCGTCTCCAGGTAGGCCAGGCAGTGCTCGGGGATGCCCGGCGGGCGCAGGAAGCTGCCGGAGTTCACCTCGAACCGCGCGTCGCTCAGCATCGCCCGCGCTTCGGCGTACCGGGTCAGGGCCCAGAACGGGCCGAACCCGGGGATGACCAGCCTGGCCACCGCGCCGGCCTCGCGCGCGTGGTCGTAGGCGGTGAACGGGTCGGTCAGCACCTTCGGGTCGGTCAGGTCGATCTCGGGGGTCATCCACCACTCCAGATGTTGAAATCAGATGTTCTAATCATCTCAGTGGCCACGGTATCTTGACACGCGATGGCCCGGCAAGGAGGACGATGGTCAGGCTCAGCAGGGCGGAGACCCAGGAACGCAACCGCGCGAAGGTGCTCATCGCCGCCCGCGACGAGTTCGCCCGCCGCGGCTTCCGCGAGGCGAAGATCGACGTCATCGCCGAACGCGCCGAACTCACCCGCGGCGCGGTCTACTCCAACTTCCCCGGCAAGCGCGCCCTGTACTTCGCGGTCCTGGCCGACCTCGCCGAACGCGCGCCCCGCCCCGCCACCCCGGCGGCGAACCCGTCCGCCGCCGACGTCCTGGCCGCCTTCGCCCGCGCCTGGATCGCCCGCCTCCCGCTGTCCACCGACAGCGACAGCGAGGACGCCCGGCTCGCCCGCGACCTGCTGCCCGAAGTCCTCGCCGACGAGCACACCCGCCGGCCCTTCGCGCAGCTCATGCAGGTCGACGCGATCCTGCTCGGGCTCGCCCTCGAACGCGTCCGCCCGGGACGCCGGCTCGTCCGGGTCGCCGAAGCCGCGCTCACCACGCTGCACGGCGCGAGCCAGCTCGCCGCCGCCGCACCCGGCTTCGGTGAACCGTTCCACCTCGTCACCGCCTGCGCCGCCCTGCCCCGCCTCGACCTGGCCGACGACTGGCCCGCCGAGCCGCCGATCACCACCCAGGCCCGCCCCGACGGGCAGCCGTGGGCCCCGCCGACGGCGACCGACCTGCTGACCGGCGAGTCCTTCCGGCCCGGCGACGGCGTCGTCGCCGTCCTCGGCCTGCACCGCGCCGCCGCCTTCGAAGAGGCCGTGCGCGCCGGCGCCGACGTCACCGCCGTGCTCGTCACCAGCGACCCCGGTGAACTCGCCCCGCTGGCCCGGCTCACCGTCGCCGACCTGCGCAGCTGCCTCGACCAGGCGATCGCGCCGCCGGACCGGCCCCGGCTGCGGCTGGTCTGCGACACGAGCGGCGCACTCGCGGCCGCCGCCGGCGTCACCGCCGTCAGCGACGCCACCGAGGCCGCCGTCCGCGTCGAAGCCGGCCGGATCGTCGTGCGCGCCGAAGGGTTCGGCGCCTGTCACGCCGTGGCTGTCGGTTCGGAGCCCGGCCGTTCGTCGGGAGGGTGAAACCGGCGGAAAGGAGCGGGTGGTGGACGTCGAGACCGCCGTCGCCGAGGCGTTCCGCGAAGAGTGGGGCCAGGTCGTGGCCACGCTCATCCGGATCACCGGCGACTGGGACCTCGCCGAGGAATGCGCCCAGGAAGCCTTCGCCCAGGCCCTGCGCACGTGGCCCCGCGACGGCGTCCCGGACCGGCCCGGCGCCTGGCTGACCACGGCCGCCCGCCACCGCGCCACCGACCGGCTCCGCCGCGACGCCCTCGGCGCCGCCAAGCTCAGGGAGGCCGGCCTCGTGCGCACCCACGACGAACCCGAACCCGACGACAGCGGCGTCACCGACGACCGGCTGCGGCTCATCTTCACCTGCTGCCACCCCGCGCTGGCCACCGAAGCCCAGGTCGCGCTCGCGCTGCGCACCCTCGCCGGGCTGTCCACCGCCGAGATCGCCCGCGCCTTCCTCGTCCCCGAAGCGACCATGTCCCAGCGGCTCGTGCGGGTGAAGCGCAAGATCCGCCACGCCCGCATCCCCTACCGCGTCCCGCCCGCCCACCTGCTGCCCGAACGCACCACCGCGGTGCTCGGCGTGCTCTACCTGACCTTCAACGAGGGCTACTCCGCCAGCGCCGGGCCCGACCTGCTCCGCCCCGACCTCGCCGCCGAAGCGATCCGGCTCGCCCGCGTCCTCACCGAGCTGATGCCCGACGAACCCGAAGCCCTCGGCCTGCTCGCCCTGATGCTGCTCCAGCACGCCCGCCGCGAAACCCGGATCGACGCCGAGGGCGTGCTCGTGCCCCTCGAAGAACAGGACCGCACCCGCTGGGACACCGCGTCGATCGCCGAAGGCACCGCCGTCCTGGAGACCGCGCTGCGCCGCCGCCGTCCCGGGCCGTACCAGATCCAGGCGGCCATCGCCGCCTGCCACGCCACCGCCGCCCGCGCGGCCGACACCGACTGGCCCCAGATCGCCGGCCTCTACGACCAGCTGCGCAAGCACGTCCCCAGCGCCGTCGTCGAACTCAACCGCGCCATCGCGATCGGCATGGCCGACGGCCCGGCGGCGGGGCTCGCCCTGCTGGACGCCCTCCCGCTGCAGGGCTACCACCTGCTGGCCGCCACCCGCGCGGACTTCCTCCGCCGCCTCGGCCGCGACGCCGAAGCCGCCCACTGGTACGCCGAGGCCCGCGACCTCGCCGGCACCGAAGCCGAACGCACCTACCTCACGCGAAGAATTTCGGAGCTGGTGTCGGTCCCGGGCGAGCCCGTTCGTCGGTCGGGTGGAACCCGACCACCGGAGGAAGCCCCATGACCACCCTCGCCGTTCCCGGCGCCACCCTCACCTACGACGTCCACGGCACCGGCCCGGTGCTGCTGCTGGTCCCCGGCGGCCCCGCCGACGCCCAGGTGTTCACACACCTGCGGCCGCTGCTGGCCGAAGACCACACCGTCGTCACCTTCGACCCGCGCGGCCTGTCCCGCAGCCCCTTCGACGGCGCCCCGGGCCCGAACCCGGTCGGAGACCACGCCGACGACGTGCACCGGCTGCTCGCCGAAGTCGGCCCGGCCGACGTCCTGGCCAGCAGCGGCGGCGCGATCACCCTGCTCGAACTCGTGCGCCACCACCCCGCCGACGTCGGCACCGTCGTATTGCACGAACCCCCGGTCACCCGTTACCTGCCCGCCGAAGTCCTCGACGGCCCCGACATCCCGGCGCTGTTCCGCGAGGAAGGTCTCGCCGCCGCCTTCGCCGCGTTCATGAAGATCGTGGGCGTCGACCCCGCCCCGCCGCTCGACCCCCGCGCCGAAGGCAACTTCACCTACTTCTTCGGCCACCTCATGCCCGCGACCGGCGGCTACGAGCCCGACCTCGACGCACTCCGGGCGACACCGGCGCGGCTGGTCGTCGCCATCGGCGAGCAGTCCACCGGGCTGCCGGTCCACCAGGCCGCCCTGGGGCTGGCCGCGGCCCTCGGCGTCGGCACCGAGGTGTTCCCCGGGGGCCACGGCGGGTTCGACACCGACGCCGAAGCTTTCGCCGCGCGCCTGCGCGAAGTCCTGAAAGGATGCTGACATGCAGTACCTGCTGATGATCTGCGGCGACGAAACCGCCGAAGAACACGCGAACGACGGCTGCGGCGGCTGGATCGAAGACCTCGAACGCCGCGGCAAGATCCGCGGCGGTGGCGGCCTGCGCCCGCCGGCGGAAGCCACCACGATCCGCGTCCGCGACGGCGAAGTGCTGCTCACCGACGGGCCGTTCACCGAAGCCAAGGAACAGATCGGCGGCTTCGTCGTCCTCGACTGCGCCGACCTCGACGAAGCCCTCGAACTCGCGGCCCGCCACCCCGCCGCGACCTACGGCAGCATCGAAGTCCGCCCGATGCTCGGACCGGAGGACTTCGCCTGATGCCTGCCATCGTCGAGCGGCCCGCCCAGCGGTACGTCGCCGAACGCGCCACCGTAGGCATCCCGGACTTCCCGCGGATCGCCGACCGGCTGCCACCCCTCATCGGCACCCTCGCCGCCCGCGGCGTCGCCCCGGCCGGAGCCCCGTTCTTCCGCTACCGCGTGCTGCACCCCGGCCCCCGGTTCACCGTCGAAGCCGGCATCCCCGTCGACGGCGACCACACCCCGGCCGAGCCCGCCTTCCCCGGCGAGCTGCCCGCGGGCCGGTACGTCCTCGACACCTACGTCGGCGCCCCGGACGGCCTGGCCGCCGCCACCGAGGCCGTGCTGGCCTGGGGCGCCGCCCAGGGCCTGAAGTGGGACCGCACCGACGGGCCGGACGGCGAGGAATGGGGCTGCCGCCTGGAAGTGCTGCGCAGCGACCCCCGCGAGGTCCCGGACCCCGCCCAGTGGGTCACCGACCTGCTCTTCCGCCTCGAGGACTAACCGCGCCCGGTGAGCACGGCGCCGGCCAGGCAGCCGAAACCCGCCGTGCTCACCAGGGCGCGCAGGATGTTCCAGCGCACCCATGTCGTCTCGAACGCCGCCCGCACCGCCGCGTAGTCGTCACCGCCGCGCTCGAGGGCGTTGTTCAGCGGGATGTGCACCGCCCCGGTGAGCAGCACCATCCCCGCCAGGAACACGAATCCCGCGATCACCCACGGCAGCGACGGCGCACCGAGGTGCAGGAACACCGCCACCCCGGCCAGCAGCGGCGCGCCCAGGAACGTCAGCATGAACACCGGGTTGACGATCGCGATGTTGATCCCGCGCATGCCCTCGACGAACGTCTTGTCGTCCCCGCGCGCCAGGCCCGGCAGCACCGAGCAGGCGTAGGCGTAGAACAACCCCGCGATCAGGCCCGCCGCGACCAGCGCGGCCACCAGTACCACCGTCGACATCGGTTTCCCCTTCCCCTTCACCGCGTCCAGACCCCGGTCGCCGCGGCCTCCCGCGCGAACTCGGCGAAATCCGTCGCCGGACGGCCCAGCACCCGCGCCACGTCGTGGGTGACCGATTCGTTCCGGCCGTCGAGGACGTGGGCGAACAGCTCGGTCAGCGCGCCCACCTCCGGCTCGGGCACACCCTGACGCGCCGCCGCGGCCGCGAACTCCCCGGCCGAAACCGGAACATAGCGGACATCCCGCCCGGAGGCGGCCGCAATCTCCGCGGCCGCGTCGGCGAAACTCAGCAACCGCGGCCCGGTCAGCTCGTACAGCTGCCCGGTGTGGCCGGGCTCGGTCAGCACCCGCACCGCGACGTCGGCGATGTCGCGGACGTCGACGAACGGCTCCGTCACCGTCCCGGCCGGCAGCACGATCTCGCCCGCGCGGACGGCGTCGAGAAGGAAGTGCTCGCTGAAGTTCTGGGCGAACCAGCTGCACCGCAGGATCGTCCAGCCCGTCCCGGCCGCCCGGACGATCCCTTCGCAGGCCTCGGCTTCCTCTTCGCCGCGGCCGGAGAGCAGCACCAGGTGCCGGACCCCGGCCGCCACCGCGAGATCGGTGAAGGCCCGGATGTCGCCGGCGGCTTCCGGCACCGCCAGGTCGGGGTAGTAGGTCAGGTAGACCGCGTCGGCGCCGGTGAGCACCTCCGCCCAGGTCCCGCGGTCGCTCCAGGCGAACGGCGGCGTCCCGCGCCGCGACGTGATCCGCACTGTCCCACCGCGTTCCCGCAACCGGTCCGCGACCCGGCGACCGGTCTTGCCGGTGCCGCCCACCACCAGGAAGTTCGTTGTCATGCCGGTCAGTCAAGCGGCCCCCGGTGAGACTCTCCATGGTTCAAAGCCTTGATTGCATGTTCCAGCGTCTACGATCAGGGGCATGGACCCGCTTGCCGCGCTCCTCGACGGCCCCCGCGCCCACGGCGCGTTCCTGCTGCGCTCGGTGCTGACCCCGCCGTGGGCACTGCGCATCGAAGACCGGGCACCGCTGACCGTGGTCTCGGTGGTGCGCGGCGAAGCGTGGATCGTGCCCGACGGCGGCGGCGGCGTCCTGCTGGGCGAAGGTGACGTCGCGATCGCCCGCGGCCCGGACCCGTACCTGGTCGCCGACCACCCGTCGACCCCGCCGCAGGCGCTCATCCTGCCCGGCCAGGAGTGCCGCACCCCCGACGGCGGGCACCTGAGCGCCTACGCCGACCTCGGCGTCCGCACCTGGGGCACCGGTGGCCCGGTCGTGCTGCTCACCGGCACCTACGGCATGGAAGGCGAACTCAGCAGGAAGCTCATCGCCGCGCTGCCCACGCTGATCGTCCTGCGCGCCACCCACTGGCCGACCCCGCTCGCCGGGCTGCTGGCCACCGAGATCGGCCGGGACGTCCCCGGCCAGGAAGCCGTCCTCGACCGGCTGCTGGACCTGCTGCTGATCGCCGCGCTGCGCGCCTGGTTCGACCGGCCGGACACCCGCGCCCCGGCCTGGTACCGGGCGCACGAGGACCCGGTGATCGGCCAGGCACTGCGGCTGCTGCAGCACCAGCCCGCCGAACCGTGGACGGTCGCCAAGCTCGCGGCCGACGTCGGCGTGTCCCGGGCCGCACTGGCCCGCCGCTTCGCGGCCGCGGTGGGCGAGACCCCGATGGCGTACCTGACGGGGTGGCGGCTCGCACTGGCCGCGGACCTGCTGCGCCAGCACCCGGAGACGACGATCGCCTCGATCGCCCGCCAGGTGGGGTACGGCAGCGCGTTCGCCCTCAGTGCCGCCTTCAAGCGCGAGTTCGGGGCGAGCCCGCAGCACTACCGGACCCGAACACGAGGGGCCAAGCCGGCCGCGGCTCCCCTCGCGGCGGACTGAGCCGTCACGACTTCAGTTCGTCGCCGAGCCGGTCGAGCCAGTCGCCGGTGCCCTGCTCGCGCCACTCCGGCTTCTCGGCGCCGTCGAGGTAGGTGTCCTGCTCGGTGAGCACCAGCCGCGTGCCGTCCCCTTCGGCGAACAGCTCCACGGTCGTCGTCGAAACGGTCGCGAGCCCGTCGTCGCCGCTGAGCGTGCCGGTGAAGACGATCCGCTGCTCGGGCACGATGTCGTGGTAGGTGGCGACGAAGCTCAGCACGCCACCGGCGGGGGTGCGGCCTTCGACGGCTTCCCGGCCACCGGCGCGGAAGTCCAGTTCGTGCTCGCCCTTCGAGACGAACCAGCGCTTCTTCGCCGCCGGGTCGGCCCAAGCGGCGAACACCCGCTCCGGCGGCGCCGGGTAGGTGCGCTCGAGGCTGAACGTGCTGTGCAAAACGGTCATGACGTGCTCCCTTCCGCGGTCTCCGGGCCGGCGAGGAAGTCGCCGAGCCGGTCGAGCTTGCTCTCCCACGCGGTGCGCTGGCGCCCCAGCCAGTGCTCACCCGCACGCAGCGCCTCCGGTTCGATCCGGCAGGTGCGGACTCGGCCGACCTTCTCCGACCGCACGATCCCGGCGGTCTCCAGCACCTGCAGGTGCTGCACGACGGCGGCGAGCGACATGGTCAGCGGCTCGGCCAGCTCACTGACCGACGCCGGGCCGTGCACGAGTCGCTCCACCAGTGCCCGCCGCGTCCGGTCGCCCAGGGCGCGGAACACCAGGTCCAACGACTCCTCATGGTTAAGCACCTACTTAAGTTAACCCCGTGGCAGCCAACGGTCAAGTAACTGCTTAAGTGTTTCGGGGAGCTCGGGTGTGCCGCGCAGGGTGGTGAGCACGCCGGCCAGCTCACGTTCGGCGGTGTCGGCCCGGCCGGCCGCGGTACGCAGTTCGGCGCCGAGGTTGGTCGTGGTTTCGTGCATCGACCGGACGGTCTGTTCGTGCGCCGCCTGCATCTCGGTGAGCCGCTGGTCGAACCCGGTGCGGGCCCGGTCGAGGGCAGCTTCGTGGGCCGCCACCGCCCTGGCGTGGTCGTCGCGAGCGGCGTTGAGCGCGGCTTCGTGGGCTGCTGTCGCCCTGGCCTGGTCTTCGCGGGCCCGTTCCTGGACGGCATCGGCGCGCGCGGCGGCGGCCTGAGCGCGGCCGCGTTCTTCCTCGAGCGCGGTCCGGGCGGCCGTCAGTTCGGCGGTCAGCGTGGCGATCACCGCGGCGCGTTCGCCGGCGAGGGCGGCGGAAGCATCGGCCCGATCGGCCACCCGCGCGAGCTCGTCGCGGACCGCGGCCAGCTGCCCTTCGGCCCGCTGCTGCTCCTGGACCGCAACCCGCCGGGCGGCCCGCTCCTCATCCCGCTCCCCGAGCGCGCCCGCTTTTTCCCGCTCCGCCGCGGCCGCCTCGGCAACGGCGGTCTCGGCGACGTCGCGGGCCTGTGCGGCTTCGGCTTCCGCGCGGCCACGCTGCCGGCGGTGGTCGTCGGCCTCGGCCAAAGCCGCGTCCCGTTCGGCCAGCGCGGTGGCGGTCGTCGCCTCGAGCTGGTGGCGCAGCGTCGTGAGGGTCTCGACGAGCCCACGGGCCGGTTCGAGCACCCGGTCCACCTGGCCGGCGAGCGCGGTGACGGCGGTGTCGTCCAGCTCCGTGTCGCTCTCCCGCAGCGACTCGGCGTCCGCGAGCACAGCTTCGGCGTCCCGGCAGCTGAGGTTGCGGCGGCCCCAGGTTTTCCCGTCCTGGCAGAACCGCGCGCGGCTCCCGCGCCCCACCGCCGGTGGCAGCGGCGCTCCGCACCTCCGGTACTCGCATACCCGCACCTGACCAGCGTCTTCCGTCATGGCACGCACCCTATCAAAGCTTCTGATTAGAACCAGAAGCAACTGTTCAAAATCAGAAGATAGATGATGACGGTTTTGAGTTCGGATAAGGTCACATATCCCAACTCAGAATCAGGTGGATGAGCGAGGGGCCGACAAGGGCCGGAATGGGGGCCGGAAAAACTAGGACCCCCCGAAATGTCAACTCAGGGTTGACGCGCGCTTCCGTTCCAGGAGAGCGCGCTCCGCCGCGTTGCGGGTGAGCTCGATGGCCGCCGCGTAAGCCGCGGCCGCCTCCTCCCGGCGGCCCACCCGCGCCAGCAGGTCCGCCCGGATCGCGTGGAACAGCGGGAACCGCGGCAGCTCCAGGCGCTCGACCAGTTCCAGCGCCACGGCGGGGCCGTCGACCTCGGCGACCGCCACCGCCCGGTTCACCGCTACCACCGGCGTCGGCGTGTGGGCCAGCAGCTGGTCGTACAGCGCCTTGACCTGCGCCCAGTCCGTGGGCGCGTCGCTGTGGACGGCCTGGATCGCCGCCTGGATCTGGTACGGGCCCGGTTGGTTGCGGCGCAGGCAGCGGCGGACGATCTCCTGGCCCTCGGCGATCAGCCCGGCGTCCCAGCGCGACCGGTCCTGGTCGGCCAGCAGGACGACCTCGCCGGACGCGGTCGTGCGCGCCTCGCGGCGGGCGTCGATCAGCAGCATCAGCGCGAGCAGACCCCACACCTCGGGCTCGTCGGGCATCAGCCCCGCCAGGACGCGGGTGAGCCGGATCGCCTCGCGGCACAGCTCGGCACGCACCAGCTCCTCCCCCGCGCTGGCCGCGTACCCCTCGTTGAAGATCAGGTACAGCACGGCGAGCACCGCGGCCAACCGCGCGGGCAGGTCGGCGTCCCGCGGGACGCGGTACGGGATACCCGCGTCCCGGATCTTGTTCTTCGCCCGGACGATCCGCTGGGCCATCGTCGGCTCGGCGACCAGGAACGCGGCCGCGATCTGGGCCGTGGTCAGCCCGCCGAGCAGCCGCAGCGTCAGCGCGACCTGCGCGGGCCGGGCCAGCGCCGGGTGGCAGCAGGTGAAGATCAGCCGGAGCCGCTCGTCGGGCACGGCGCCCTCCTCCACGGGCTCGGTTTCCGCGTGCAGCAGCGCGGCCTGAGCGTGCTTGTCCGCCCGGGCGGCCTCGCGGCGCAGCCGGTCGACGGCGCGGTTGCGGGCGGTGGTGATGATCCAGCCCGCCGGGCTCGGCGGGAGCCCGGCCGAGGGCCACCGCCGGACCGCCTCGGCGAACGCGTCCTGCACGGCCTCCTCGGCGACGTCGATGTCGCCGAAGACCCGCACGAGAACCGACACGGCCCGGCCGTACTCCGCGGCGAAGACCTCCTCGACCCTCATCCGCGGAAGGGGCGCACCTCGACCGGCAGCGGCGCGACGGCGTCGGCGAGCCGGCCGCCCCAGGTGAGCGCGGCGTCGAGGTCGGGCGCGGTGATGATCGTGAACCCGCCGAGGTGTTCCTTGCCTTCGGTGTACGGGCCGTCGGTGACGAGGGTGTCGCCGTCGGCGGCCCGCAGCACGGTGGCGCTCGACGGCGGGTGCAGCCCGCCCGCGAACACCCACGCCCCAGCGGCCTTGAGGTCGGCGTTCAGCGCGTCGAGCTTGCGCACGATGCCGTCCAGGACCTCCGGCGGCGGGGTCGGGCCGTCGGGCTGGTAGATGCTGAGCAGGTACTGCTTCACGTCGTCCTCCTCGGATCGGGCTTCCGACGCTGATACGAACGGCACCCGCGTGGATCGACAGTCACCCGGCACGGATTCTCCGTGGGCGCCACTGCGAGGATCAAGGCGTGAAGGTCAACGCCTCCGACCACGAGACCACGGTGACCGCTCGCGGCACCCGGGGACCCGCCGTGCTGCTCGTCCACTCCCTCGGCCTCGACCGCCGGATGTGGGACCCGGTACTCGACCGCCTCGCCGAAGGCCGCCGGGTGTTCGCCTACGACGTGCGCGGGCACGGCAGCGCCGCCGCGGCGCCGCTGCCGTTCACCATGGCGGCCACCGCGGCCGACCTCGTGGCCGTGCTGGACGCGCTCGAACTGGACACCGCCCACGTCGCCGGGCTGTCGCTGGGCGGGGCGATCGCGCAGACCGCCGCCGTCGCCGCGCCCGGGCGCTTCGCATCGCTCACGCTGATGGCCGCACCGGACCGGCCGGTGCCCGAGGCCTTCGAGCAGCGCGCGCGGCTCGCCGAAACCGACGGCATGACCGCGCTCGTCGCGCCCACGCTGGAACGCTGGTTCACCCCGGAAGCACTCGAAGCCGACACCGACGAGGTGCGCTACGCCCGCGAATGCGTCGCCTCGTTCGACCCGGCCACCTGGGCGTCGATCTGGCGCGGCTACGGCGGTCTCGACGTCTACGAACGGCTTCGCGATTTCCTGGCACCGGCGCTGGCGCTCGCCGGCGACGCGGACGCGTCGATCACGGTCGAGGGCATGGCGGCCATCGCCGGCCGAATCGGCGGTGGCGCGAAGTTCGAGGTCGTGACCGGTGCTCCGCACATCCAGACGCTGGAACGTCCCGGCGAGGTGGCCGACGCCCTGGACCGGTTCCTGCCCGCGGAGATCGACATCCCGTAACCTCGGCGCGTGCCCGAGCTGGAACCGGTGACCGACGCCGCGCTGAGCGCCCGCGAACGGCTGGCGCTGCTGGACGAGGCCGCCGCCCGGCACGTCGACGAGCAGCGGCCGCCCAACACGCTCAAGGCCTACGCCCAGGACTGGCAGGTCTGGCAGGACTACACCGCCGAAGCCGGGATCCCGCCGCTGTCGGCGACGATCGGCGCGCTGACCGGGTTCGTCGTGTGGCTGGAACGCGGCCGCACGCTGCGGCCGGACGAACGGGCCGTGCCCGAAGTCCCCGAACGGGCCGCCCCGGCGGCGCCGTCGACGATCGAGCGGCGCCTCACCGGCGCGCTCGCCGGGCTGCGTCACCACAAGGTGATCGTCGACCCCGAAGCCAGCCGCGCCGCGTGGCGGGCGTTGAAGGGATATCGGCAGCGGCTGGCGCGGGAGGGCGTCCAGCGCGGCCGCGGCAAGGCCACCATGGTCACCCTCGCCGACCTGCGGGCGATGTCGCGCGCGTGTCCCGACACCCTGGCCGGCGCGCGCGACCGGGCGATGCTGCTGATCGGCTTCCCCATCGCCGCGCGCTGCTCCGATCTGGCGAACCTGCTGGTCACCGACGTGCAGCCGGTCGACGACCGGGGCTTGGCGGTGACCGTCCGGCACGGCAAGAGCACCGGCGACATGGTCGTCCCGCGGCGCGAGAACGCCGACACCGACCCGGTGCGGGCCTGGCACGCCTGGCGCTCGGGCGCGGGCATCACCGAAGGGCCGGCGTTCCGCCGCGTGGATCGGCACGGCAACGTCGGCGAGCCCGCGTTGAGCACCACCGGCGTCAACCAGATCCTCACCCGGGCGGGTGTGCGCGCGGGGCTGCCGTACCCGGTGACCGGGCACTCGCTGCGGTCCGGGTTCGCCACCGAGGCCCGCCGGGCCGGGGCCGACGACCTCGCGATCGCCGATCAGGGCCGCTGGGTGCGCGGCAGCCGGGCGCTGTACGAGTACATCCGCCGCGTCGACCAGTGGAACGACAACGCGGCGGGCGCACTCGACCTTTGAGTCACGGCGCCGAGCGGGTCGCGCCGACGACTTCGCCGTCCCAGCGGGCGAGCCAGCTGCCGCAGACGCAGCGCACGTAGTCGAGCCGGGGAGTGACGGGCTGCGCCGCGGCCGCCGGGAGTTCGGCGAGCGGCCAGCCGCAGCGGGGGCAACGGTTCCGGTCCATGCCCCGATCGTGCTGTAATGGCTTAGTGCACTTCAACCCTTACGGTGGCCCGGCCGCGCTGGTGGCCGCCGACCTGGTGAACGCCGGATCCTCGAGCGAGCTCCTGGACGGGATGGTCCGCAACGGCATGGCGGCCATCAGGGCCCTGACCGACGGCGAAGCGGCCCTGATCGGTGCCTGGGCCCGCCGCCTGCGGCCGGTGTTCGCCGCCGACGCCGGCGACCGTCCGGAGCTGGTCAACGAGCTGCTGGCCGAAGCGGCGTGCCGCCCGTACATCACCACCCACGACGGCAAGCCACCCCACCTGCACTACTCGGCGGAGGACGCCGGGCCGGTCGGCCGGGTCCGCGCGTACACCGCGGGCGGGCTGGCCCACCTGGTGTGCGAGGCCCCGGACCGCCTGGGCATCTGCGGCCGCGAAGGCTGCGAAACGGCGTACGTGGATACCTCGCGCAACGGCCGTCGCCGGTTCTGCTCGACGCGCTGTGCGACGAGGGTGCACGTCGCCGAGCACCGGGCCCGGCAGGTCAGCGCCTAGGTCAGCTCGTGGACGGCCGCGGCGGAGTCGTCGTCGGCCAGTCCGAGGACCAGCGTCCGGTCCGGGAGCGCGACCGCGCCGAGGAGGTTGCCCCACAGCTCGAGCCGGTGCGGCAGCTCGGAACCGTCCCTCAGGTCCCGCACCGTCGTGTTCCGCTCGTAGTCGCAGGCGACCGCGATCGGGGTGCCGTCCGGAAGGGACGTGCACACGACCGCTTCCAGGACGTCGATCAGGCCGGTGATGGTGTGGCGCAGGGCGCGGCGCTGCAGGTCCCAGATGCGGATCGTCTTGTCCCCGCTCACCGACACCGCGACCGGCGTGCCGTCGGGCAGCACCGCGGTGTCGATCGCCTGCACGGAATGGGTGTGGCCGCGCAGCTCGAACCGGGTCTTGCCGGTCGTCAGGTCCAGCGCCTTGATCGGGCCCTCCCAGTCGGTGGCCAGGGCGACCGCCAGGCCGTCGGGGAGCACCACCGGGTGCATCCGGTCGACGAAAACGTCGTAGTCGCCGTTGCCGACCTTCCCGAGCGCCTTGTGGTCCCGCAGGTCCCACCGCCGGATCCCCTCGGACACGTTGTGGACGACCACGACCGGCGTGCCGTCGGCCAGGGACAGGCAGCTCACCCCGTGCGGCTCGTAGCCCACTTTCAGCGGCGCACCACGTTGCGACCCGTCACGGAGGTCCCACACGCGGGCGGTCCGGTCCGGGCTGACCGTCACCGCGACCGGGACACCGTCCGGCAGGACCATGGCGGCGATGCCCACCACGTCGTGGGTGTGGCCGTCGAGCGTGTGCCGCCACGAGTCGTCGTTCAGGTCCCACACCCGGGCCTTGTTGTCCCGGCCGCCGGTGATCGCCACCGGGGTGCCGTCGGGCAGGACCAGGGCCGTCATCGACAGGAGGTCGCCTTTGTGCCGGCCCAGCGTCCGCGGGCGCGGCTCCTCTTCCTCCTCGGGCGTCCACTCGGCCGGGGCGACGTCGGCCCACGTCGCTTGCTCCAGCGTCGGCGGGGCCGGCTGGACCCGCGTTCGCGGGCGCGGCGGCCGCTCCTTCGGCGTCCACTCGGCCGGGTCCACGTCGACCCACGTCGCTTCGGCGAGCGGCGGCGGGGCCATCCGGCGATCCCACTCCGCGGCACGAGCGGCGGACTCCCCGTCGATGGCCGCCGTCGTGATGCGGATACTGCGCACCACGAGCACGGTCACCAGGATCGCCCCACCGATCGCCGCCAGCACGGCCAAGAGGCCCAAACCCAGTGCGCCCAGGACGACCACGCTGCCCGTCATGGTGAAGCCGGCCAGGCTGGCGAGCAGGCGGGAGTTCTTGCCGTCCCGAAGCGACGGCGCCGCCGGGGGAACGTGGACGGGCGGTGCCAGGGGCAGGACAGCCCCGGGCGGAGCTGGTTCCGCGGCCGGTTGCGGCAGGTCCGCCACCAGCCTCGCCAGCTCGTCGCGCAGCCGTGCCGCGTAGACCGCGCGCACCCGCTCGTCGAACTCCGGAAGGTCGAGCACCCCCGCCTCGACGGCGTCGTGCAGTTGCGCCACCACGGCTTCCCGGTCCGCGTGCGAGGCGCGCGGTGACCGGGCCGGGCCCGAACCGGCGGGCAGGTCGGCCACCAGGGCGGCCAGCTGGGCGTCGGTGGTCGCCCGCCGGATCGCGGCCACGCGGTCGTGCTGCTCGGCCGGATCCAGCAGGCCGCCCGCGACCGCGGCCTCGACGCGCGCGACGGCCTGATCGCGCTCGGCGAGGCTGGCCTTGGCGTCCAGGTGGCCGACGACGGCGTCGACGTCGGCGTAGGTGACGGCTCGGTTCAGCAGTTCCTCGCCGTCGGCGTAGGCGCGCGCGTCGAGGCGGCCGTCGGTCAGGGCGGCGGCCAGCCGGACCAGCGCCCGTTCCCGGTCCGCGGCGGCGATCCGCAGTCCCGGGCCGGTGCGGCCGGAACCATCGGGCAGATCGGCGACGGCCGGCGTCAGGTCCTTGCGCACCCGGGCGGCCTGGACGACCACCAGCCGCCGTTCGTACTCGGCCAGATCGAGCCGGCCTTCGCGCAACGCCGCGTCCAGCGTGCGGCCGGCCACCGCGCGTGCTTGATCACTGATTCGGACTTCCCCAGTCATCGCGGGAGAATAGCGACCCGGCCCGGACGATCAGCAGTTGGTTCCTTCGGCGTAAGGCTTTCTCGCCCGCCACGCGAAGACCGTCGGCGTCGGCGCGCCGCCTTCGGCGAACCGCTCGAACACGAGCCCCGCGTCCAGGACCGCGCCCAGCAGCGCGGGCAGCGGCCGGTGGGTGGCACCGACCTTGTCCCGCAGGCCCTGGTCGGTCCACGACTCCTTCGTCCAGCCGGGCTCCCGGTAGCCGGGCCGGATGACGACGGCCCGGGCGTCGGTGCGGTCGGCGAACCCGCCGCAGAAACACGGGTGCACGCCGAGGTGCACGAGCACCCCGCCGGGCGCCAGGACCCGGGCCGCTTCGCGCAGCACTGTGGGGTATTCGGGCATGTCGGTGTGCACCATGATCGCCACGACGGCGGGCAGCGCACCGGTGGCGATCGGCAACACCGTGGCGTCGCCGCGCACGACGGGCAACCGGGCCGCGGCGTGGCGCAGCATCCCGGTGGAGACGTCGACGCCGAGCGGGGTGCGGCCCAGCCGCCGGATCCGGCCGGCGTGGGCGCCGGTGCCGCAGCCGAGCTCCAGGCACGGTCCCGTGCCCGGTCCGAGCAGGTCCCGCAGCATCGGGCCGAACTCGAGCGGGTCCGCCCGCCAGCTGGGGACGAGCGTGGTTTCGTACCAGTCGGCGATGGCGTCGTAGGAGGTCACCTTCCCGTGGTACCGGCCGCCCGCCGGGTGGTCCACGGATTTCGCGCCCGGCGGTCTACAACAACCGCCGCAGCCGGGCCGCCGCCTCCTCGCGGTGCTGCCGCCGGTACATCGCCAGCGCCCGCGACCAGGTGTCCCGCGCCGCGCGCCGGTCGCCGAGTGCTTCGTGGGCGCGGCCCTGCCGTTCGAGGGTGTCGGCGGCGAAGTACTCGCCGCCGCAGGCCAAGTACGCGGTCACGGCCTGGCGGTAGTAGCCGACGGCGGCCTGGTGCTCGCCGGTGTGGTCGGCGATGAAGCCGAGACTGTCCAGCACATCCGGTTCCAGCGTCGGGTGGCCGAGCCGGCGGATCAGCCGCAGCGAAGCGGCACAGTGCTCCCGCGCGGGCTCGTACTGCCCGAGCCGGGCGTGGTACCAGCCGACCGAGTTCAGCGCGACGGCCTTGGCGTGCGGCAGGTCCAGCCGGTCGTGCAGCCGCAGCGCGGTGGTCGCGTGCTCCAGCGCGGCGGCGGGCTCGTCCTGCTGGCCGTAGGCCTGCGCGAGGATGACGTGCGTGCGGGCCTGCGCGGCGAGGTCACCGGACTGCTCGGCCAGGCGCAACGCTTCGGTCAGGTGCGTGCCGGCCTCCCGGTGGCTGCCGGCGTGCGCCGCGGCGTGGCCGAGATTGGCGTGGACGACCATGCGCACGTGGGCCGGCTCTTCCGGGGCCACCGAGGCCAGCGCCGCCCGCCACGACTCGAGCCGTTCCCGCACCCGGCCCTGGCGTCGTTGCGCCACGTCGAGGCTCCACGCGAACCGCCACAGCACGTCGCCCCAGCCGCGCTCGGCCACGAGCCGGAACGCGGCGTGCAGGTTGGGCATCTCGACGCCGAACCACTCGACCGCTTCGGCCCGGCCGGCGAAGCGCCGCGGCCCGCACCCGGGGCGGGGTGGGTCCAGCGGTGGCACCGGGTACAGCGGCTCGGCCAGCGAGCCGGCGGCGGCCGCGGTGTGCAGGGAGAACTCGACGAGCCGGGCCAGCGCGTCCTCCTGGTCCGCGGCCGCGAGATCCCGCCGGCCGCACCGGATGGCGAACAGCCGGATCAGGTCGTGCAGGCGCCAGCGGCCGGGAGCGTGCTGTTCGACCAGGTGCAGATCCGCCAGGGCGCGCAACGCCTGGCGCGTCCCGGCCACGGTGAGCCGGGCCAGCGCGGCGGCGGCGTGCACCCCGATGTCGGGCCCGGGCGCGAGCCCCAGCAGAGCGAACAACCGTGCGTGGGTGGCGGGCAACGTCTCGTAGGTCGACCGCAGCACCGCCGGCAGGCTCGTGGCCACGCCGTCGTCGAGCGCGTCCAACCGGCTGTCGGTCTCCCGCAACTCCGCGGCCAGAGCCGCCAGCGACAGCTTGGGCGTGACCGCCGCGCGGCCGGCGACGATCCCGAGCGCCAGCGGATACCCCGAGCAGTAGGCCAGCAGCTCGTCCACGGCGTCGGGCTCGGCGGCCAGCCGCGCGGACCCGAGCCGGGCGGCCAGCAGCCGGCGCGCTTCCGGCGGGTTCAGCACGTCCAGCGGGACCGGCCGGGCGCCGTGCCGGACCACCAGGTCGGTCAGCGAACGCCGGGACGTCAGCACGACCACGCACGCGGAACCGGCCGGCAGCAGCGGCACGACCTGCGCCGAGTCGGCGGCGTTGTCCAGCACCACCAGCATCTTCCGGCCGGCCAGCACGCTGCGGTACAGGCCGGCCATGCCCTGGGTGGTCGACGGGATCGCCGTCCCGGCGATGCCCAGCGCCTCCAGGAAACCCCGCAGCGCGGCCGCCGGCGCCATCGGCGGCAGCGACGGGCTGAAGCCGCACAGGTCGACGAACAGCTGCCCGTCGGGAAAGCGGTCGGCGTTGCGGCGGGCCCAGTCCAGCGCCAGCCACGTCTTGCCGATGCCGCCCGCACCGGCGATCGACGACAGCACCACCGCGCCGCCGCGGGCGTCCGCGATCGCCGCGTCGAGCGCCGCCAGTTCGGCGTCCCGCCCGACGAACGCCGACGGCGAAGCCGGGACCTGACGCGGTGGCGGCAGGGTCACCGCGTCCCGGCGCGGCGCGGCCAGCGCCGGATCGGCGTTCAGGATGCGCGCGTGCAGTTCCTGCGTCCCCGGCGCGGGATCGGTGCCGAGCTGCTCGGCGAGCCGGTCGCGCAGGGAGCGGTAGTGCGCCAGCGCGTCGGCGACGCGGCCGGCCCGGTAGAGCGCGAGCATGTACTGGGCGGAAACCCGTTCGTCCCAGGGGTGATCCGCCGCCCGAGCGGCCAGTTCCGTGACCAGGCCCTGCTCCCGGCCGGTGCGCAGCCGGAGGTCGGTGTGGTCGCACCCGGCGTCGAACAGCTCCCGCTCGAGCTGCCGGCGCTGCCGGGTGGCCCAGTCGCTGTCCAGCCCGCCGAGGGCCGGGCCGCGCCACAGGGCGATGGCCTGGTCGAACAAGTCCGCCGCGGAGCCGTCCTCGGCGGCGCGGGCGCGCGCGCAAAGCGCACGGAAGCGGTGCAGGTCGACCGCCGTCTCCGGGATCGCCAGCAGGTATCCGCCGGAGCGCCCCACCACCTCCACGGGCAGCAAGTGGCGCAGCCGGGACACATAGCTGGCCAGCGTCGCCTTCGCCCGCGGCGGCGGATCCGCGCCCCACACGCGCTCGGCCAGCTGCTCGACCGGCAGCACCCGGTTCGGTTCCATCGCCAGCGCCGCCAGCACGCACCGCTGCTTGGCCGGGCCGGCGGCCACCCGCCGCCCGGCCACGTACGTCGTCACATCGTCGAGCAGCACGACTTCGACGGTCATGGCGCTCCCCTCGCCAAGACCAGGCATAGCCGACGCCGAGAGCGCATCGCACCCGAACCGGGCGAAGTCCACACGAACGGCCGACAACCGATCCGGAGCAGGCGATTGCAGGATTGCGCAACCCCGGCGCAATGCGGCGGTCGCATGCTCTGCGCCGAGGGGGGAACTCATGAAGCGAACACCGATCGTCACGGTCTTCGTCACGCTGGCCGCCGTCGCCGGCTGTGCCGCCCCACCGGCCGCACAGCCGGTGGCCCCGGTGCCCGACGCCCAGGTGCTGCACGACGCCGAGCAGCTGGTGCTGCGCGACTGCATGGCCCGGGCCGGCTTCGAATACCGGATCACGCCACCGCCGTCCGTGCCCGACCAGCGGGAGTTCCCGTACGTCGTCGACGACGTCGAGTGGGCCCGCAAGCACGGCTACGGCTCCGACATCCAGCAGCGGCTGGACGCTCTCCGTGCCGAGGACCCCAACCAGCGTTACTTCCGGAGCCTGCCCGCCGAGCGCCGTCCGAAGGCCGCGGCCGCCGCGAACGGCACCAGACCGGTCGGCCTCACCGCCCAGGACCCCGAGGGCGTCACCGTGACCCGCAGCGACCAGGGCTGCCGGACCGAGGTCTTCCGGGAGCTGTACGGCGACGCGCAGGTGTGGTTCCAGACCAGCACCACCGTCACCGGCCTCAAGTCCCTCCGGGTGCGGCGCGTCATGGCCGACCCGAAGTTCGCCGCCGCGCTCGTCCCCTGGTCGTCGTGCATGCGCTCCGCCGGTTACGACTACTCGAGCCCCGCCGACCTGCGCGCCCGCCGGCCGGAGCAGCCGACGCCGTTCGCCGACGAACAGCGCATGGCGGTCACCGAAGCGACCTGTGCCGGGCACAGCGGGCTCGCCGCCACCGCCAAGGAGCTGGACGCGCACTTCGAAGCCGAGCTGAACCGGCAGTACCAGGCCGCGCTCGACACGCAGCACCGGCTGCAGCAGGCCGCGCTGCCGCACGCGCGGGAGCTGCTCCGCCAGGACCGCCCGGGCTCGTAGGCCCGGGGGAAACGCACCATCAACGAGGGAGGACCACCATGCGCAAGTCCCGGATCGCCGCGGGGGCCGTCACCATCGCCGCCACGGCACTGGTCGCCGGAGGCGTCACCGCCGAGGCCGCCACCGCGCCGCCCGCGGCACCGGCCACCGCCCAGGCGGACGGCTTCTTCTACACGTACAACGGCACCTGGTTCACCGAGTACTGCGGGGGCTGGAGCCGCAACTCCTCGAACTGGGGGGCGTGCGCGAACGAGGACGAGTCGCTGTGGAACAACGGCTACCCGGGCGCACTCGACGACGTCCTCGTGTACTGGGGCACGGGCCCGTCCGGCGCGTGGCGCGGGGTCTGCAACGGCGACGCGCTGCCGGACGTCTCCGGGCTGACCTTCGACTGGAGCGGGGGCGCCAAGGGCCACGGCGAGTCGATCTGGCACAACATCGCCGCGCACAAGTGGGCGACGCTCGGCGGCGTCTGCGCCTGAGCCGGCCGTGGTGCGTGCCGCCCCAGGTGGCACGCACCACCCGGTCCGGCTCTGCCTACACTGGACACATGAGCAAGCGCTTAGTGACTCTGGGGGACTCGTTCACCGAAGGCGTCGGCGACGACGATCCCGCCGCCCCCAACGGCGTCCGCGGCTGGGCCGACCGCGTCGCCGAGCAGCTCGCGGCCCGGGAACCGGACTTCCGGTACGCCAACCTCGCCATCCGCGGCAAGCTGCTGCCGCAGATCCTCGGCGAGCAGCTCGAGCCCGCGCTGGCGATGGCACCAGACCTCGTCACCCTCTACGCCGGCGGCAACGACCTGATGCGGCCCAAGGTCGACATCGACGCGCTGATGGTCGACTACGAAGCCGCGGTGGCGAAGATCCGGGCGACCGGTGCCCGGCTGGTCCTGTTCACCGGCGTCGACGGCGTCGAGGATCCGCTGTTCCGCGCGATCCGCGGCCGGGTGGCCATCTACAACGAGCTCGTGCGCGGCATCGCGGCCCGCCACGGTGCGCTGCTGGTGGACCTGTGGTCGATGCGGCAGCTGTGCGACCGCCGGTTCTGGGCGCCGGACCGCCTGCACCTCAACGCGCTCGGGCACACCGAGGTCGCCATCGAGGTGCTGCGGGTCCTCGAGGTGGAGCATCCGCTGGTCAAGCCGGAACCGGCGCCGCGTGCGGTGCTGAGCCCGGCCGCGCGCCGGAGCCAGAACCTGCAGTGGGCGCGCGAACACGCGCTGCCGTGGGTGCGGCGGCGGGTGAGGGGCGAGTCCTCCGGGGACACGCTCACCGCGAAGCGCCCGACGCTGGCACCGGTGGATTCAGCGCCGGTCCCCCGCTGACGGGCGGAGGCCGTCGAAGAGAATTTCGACGGCCCGGTAGCGCAGGGCCGCGTCCGGGCCGGCGTACTCGGCGGCCCGCGCCACGCCGATGATCACCGGGATCAGCTCGCCGACGACGAGGTCGGCCCGGACCGCGCCCGCCGACTGCGCGCGCGAAAGCAGCACGCCGAGGGCCGAGAGCAGCCGCGCGCCGATGTCGGTCTTCGCCACCGGCACCGTGACCCCGGCCGCGGTGAGCGCCTCGAAGTAGGCGTTCTTCGCGCTCGACATCTCGACCCAGCTGGTGAGGAACGTGAAGAACGCGCTGCCCGGGTCGGCGGACTCGGCGGCCACGGCCGTCTCGGCCTCGTCGACGAACCGGCTCAGCCGCGCGAAGAGCACCGCTTCGAGCAGCGCCTCCTTCGTCGGGAAGTGCCGGAACACCGTGCCGATGCCGACACCGGCGACGCGGGCGACCTCCTCGGTCGGCGCCCCGGTGCCCTTGGCGGCGAACACGTTCTCGGCCGCTTCCAGCACCCGCGCCCGATTGCGCCGGGCGTCGGCGCGCAGCGGTTTCGACTCGGCGGGCTCAGCGGCGGCGGGGGTCACCAGCCGATCGTAACGGGGGTCATCCGGGCAGGGAGTCCAGCAGCCGGGCCAGCGCCCGCGGCACGTGGGAGCGCCAGCCGCCGCCCATGATCCGGCGGGAGACGCGCTGGAACTCGTCGTCCGGGTCGAACCCTTCGTGGCTGAGGAACAGCCGGGTGCCGGTGCCCTCCGGCTCCAGCCGCCAGGTCACCGTCCACTGCGGACCCCAGCGGATGCTGAGCTTGCGTTCGGGCTCGACCTCCAGCACCTCGCACGCCACCGGGCCGCCGGCGAACCCGGCCGCGGGCACCGGCTCGGCCAGCAGCTCGAACCGGTGCCCCACCACGGGTTTGATGTCGTTGGGCATGTTGATCCAGCGCTCGAGGAGGTCCGGTTCGGTCAGTGCGCGCCACACCTTGCGGGCCGGGTGGGCGAGGAACTGGTCGACGTGGATCGCGGCCGGGTCGTCGTCGGTCACAGGTCTTCCTCTTCGTCGAGCAGGGCGCGCAGGTTGGCGAGCTTGGTGCGCCAGAAGCGCTCGTACGGGGTCAGCCAGTCCGCGACCTGCTCCAGCGGCGCCGCGTCGAGGCGGTAGACGCGGTGGCGGCCCTGGCGTTGTTCGGTGACCAGGCCCGCCTCGCGCAGCACCCGCAGGTGTTCCGAGAGGCTGGGCCGGGCCATCTCGAACCGTTCGGCGATGGCGCCGGCGGGCATCGGGCCGTCGAGCAGCAGCCGCAGCACTTCGCGCCGCGCCGGGCTGGCGAGGGCGGCGAAGACGTCGTCGTTGACCGGCATCAGCGCGGCACGGCGCCGAAGTCCGACGGCTCGAGCAGGCCGATCGTGTGGCCGTCGACGTCCTGGAACGACGTCGCCCGGCCCCACGGCCGCTCGTCCGGATCGGCGACCTCGACCCCGGCCGCCCGCAGCGCGGCGACCTCGGCGTCGACGTCGGTGGTCTGCAGCTGGAAGTGCCGCGGCCCCGGTTCGACCCCGGTGACCTGCTGGTCGGTCAGCACCACGCCGGTCTTCGCCCCCTTCGGCGCGACCAGCACGAACCGGCCGCCTTCGGGAGTGCGGCGGTCGACGAGGGCTTCGAAGCCGAGCTTGCCGACGTAGAACTCCCGCGCGCGGGCGTGGTCGGCGACCGGCAGGGTCAGGAACTGCACGTGGGTGATCGTCATGCCGCCGACAATACGTAGGAGATCTCCTACGCGTCAAGCGGGTCGCCGAACCACCGTTCGAGGGCCGCCCGCAGGGTCTTGCGTTCCGTGTCGTCCGGCTCCGCCGCACTGCTCGCCCAGGCGACGTACCCGTCGGGCCGGATGAGCAGCGCGGTCGCCTCGCCTTCCGCGTGGCCCTGGACGAGGTCGACCCGGTCGGCCCAGCCGTGCAGCTCGTCACCGAGCGAGCCGGTGAAGTCCAGCAGCAGCGGCCGGGCCGTGGTGGTCAGGTCGGCGAGCCGGGTGCCGTCGGCCAGTACGAGATCGGGAGCCCAGCGGCCGTCGAGCGGGTGGTCGGTGCCCGTCTCGTACCGGACGTCGGCGCCGGACATCAGGTCGGCGACGTGCTGCACCGTGCCCGGCAGCCGCAGCAGCTCGCCGAACAGCTCGCGCAGCGCGGTGACGTCGCGGCCCGGGCTGATCAGCGCGGACTGGGCCTGGGTGTGCATGACGACGCGCTCGGCGACCGGCCGGCGTTCGCTCTCGTAGGTGTCGAGCAGACCGGACGGCGCCCGGCCGCCCACGGTGGCGGCGAGCTTCCAGCCGAGGCCGACGGCGTCCTGGAGCCCGAGGTTGAGCCCGGGACCGCCGATCGCGGAGTGGACGTGCGCGGCGTCGCCGACCAGGAGGACACGCCCTTCGCGGAACTTCTCGGCCAGCCTCGTGTTGCGCCCGCGCAGCCGCCGCAGCAGGTGCGGCCCGTCGCCTTCGGGCTCACCGAGGGGAAGGTCGAAGCCGAGGACGCGCCGGACGCTCGCGCGCAGCTCGTCGAGGGTCATCGGCGGCTCGTCTTCGGACTCCGGGCCGTCGGCCCATTCCATGGTGCTGATCAGCGGGCCGGCCGGGAACGGCGCGAACACGAACAGGCCGACCTCGGTGCGGTAGTGGAAGAACGGCGGGATGACGCCGTGGCCCGGTACCCGCAGGCCACCCGATTCCCCGTCGGCGAATTCCGCGGGCACGGTGGTGTTCGCGGTGAAGGACAGGGTGCGGTCCTCGGTGACGCCCGGGAAGCCGATGCCGGCGAGCTTGCGGGTGACGCTGCGGCCGCCGTCGGCACCGACGAGGTACCGGGTGCCGAGCCGGTACGGGCCATCGGGTCCGGCGACGTCGAGGGTGACCGCGTCGGCGTCCTGGGTGAGGCCGGTGAGCTCGTGGCCGCGGCGGACCTCGATGCCGAGTTCGGCGGCGCGTTCGCCGAGCATCGCCTCGACGCGCCGCTGCGGCACGCCGAGGATGTTCAGCGAATTGCGTTCGGCGAGGGTGAGGTCCAGGCGCAGCCCACCGAAGACGAACGCCGGCACGGGCGGCGCGATCGGGCCGGCGAGCCGCTGGTGCAGGCCGCGCCGGTCGAGGAGGCGGACGACCTGGCCGACGAGGCCGTTGGCGCGGTTCTCGGTGGTCGGTTCGGGCAGCCGTTCCAGGACCAGCGGCCGGACGCCGGCGAGGGCGAGCTCGCAGGCGAGCATGAGGCCGTTGGGGCCGGCTCCGGCGATGACGACGTCTTCCATCAGAACTCCTTTTGGGCATGGCGAAGCAGCCCGGCGGGCGGGCGCTCCTTCGGATGCAGCGGTCTAGCGGGGTTCGGGCAGGCCGGCGGCGAGCCGGCCGAAGACGTCCCGCAGCACGTCTTCGAGGGACGGCCGCGGATCGGCGACCAGCCACTGCTGGGTGACGACGTTGAGGGCGGCACCGACGACGCCCGCGACGAGCCGCGGGTAGACGTCCCGGGTGACATCGGTGCCGGTGCGTTCGGCGACGGCGAGCGCGAACTCGGCTTCGGCGGCCGCGCCGGCCTTCTGGAACTCACCCTGCAGGGCCGGCTCGGCGACCATCAGCCGCAGCCCTTCAACCCAGCTCCGGTCGGCGGCCTGCCCGCTGGGGACGGGCTCGCCGAGCGCGAACCCCTCGAGCGCGGCGCGGGTGAGGGCGTCCCAGATCGGTTCCCCGGCCGGCCGTTCCCGCAAGGCGGCGGCGATGGCACGCGCCCGGTCGTGGTGCCGGGCGACGATGGCTTCGCCCTTGCTGCCGAAGTAGTTGCTGAAGGTCCGGGTGGACACCCCGGCTTCGGCGGCGATGTCTTCGATCCGGACGTTGTCGAAGCCGCGTTCGACGGTCAGCCGGATCGCCGCCCAGCTCAGCGCGATGCGCGTTTCCCGCTTCTTGCGCTCACGAAGGCCGGCGCGGTCGGTGTCCATGAACCCACCGTACAGAACTTTGCCGAATCTGCAAACTTGCCCAATCGGCAAGTTTGGTCGGCCCCGACGCGGCTGTATCCGCTCGACCTTTGGGCTCTTCGGGACGGGCGCCGCGCCTCCGCCTCCCGGACGGGCTCAGCCGGGCCGGTCGACAGCAGCCATTCGGCGGCTTGATCCTGGGCTCCGACAGTGCGGGCAGCTCGCGGCCCGCCCGATTTTTCCGGTACCCGGTCACCGACTGGACGAGAAACGGGTCATCGATCGCCGAAATCGTCCACGGGCGTCACACTGTTGTGTGACATCGGTCACCGGAGGTGTTGCGAGATGGTTCTGGGAGACAACGGCGTCACTCACAAGGTGGCGGCGGACAGCAGAGTGCAGGTACGGCGGGCAGCGCTGGCGAGCGCGGTCGGCACGACCATCGAGTGGTACGACTTCTTCCTCTACAACACCGCGGCGGCCTTGGTCTTCCCGCACCTGTTCTTCCCCGCGTCGAGCGCCTACGCCGGTGCCATGCAGTCGTTCGCCACCTACGCGGTCGGGTTCGCCGCGCGGCCGGTCGGGGCGGCCATCTTCGGGCACTGGGGCGATCGGATCGGGCGGAAGGCGACGCTGATCGTCACGCTGCTGCTGATGGGCATCTCCTCCGGCGTCGTCGGGATGCTGCCCGGGACGTCGGCGATCGGCATCGCCGCGCCGCTGATCCTCGTGCTGCTGCGGCTGGTGCAGGGCATCGCCATCGGCGGTGAGTGGAGCGGCTCGGTGCTGCTCGCCATGGAGTGGGGCGACCAGCGCAAACGCGGGCTGCTCGGCAGTTTCGCGCAGATCGGCGTCCCGGTCGGGCTGGTGCTGGGCACCGGCGGGATGACGCTGCTGTCGGCGACGCTCTCCCCCGAGGCGTTCGACTCGTGGGGCTGGCGGATCCCGTTCCTGCTCAGCCTGGCGCTCGTCGCGGTCGGCCTGGTGATCCGGCTGAAGATCCTCGAGACACCGATGTTCGCCAAGCTCGTCGAGAACCGGCAGACCGCGCGCACGCCGGTGCTCGACGCGATCCGGCACCACTGGCGGGAGATCCTGCTCTCGGCCGGGGTCCGGTTCAGCGAGCAGATGCCGTTCTACCTGTTCACCAGCTACGTGCTGATCTACGTCGTGTCGCGGCACGAGTTCGGCAAGACCTTCGTGCTCAACGCGGTCCTCGTCGGGGCGGCGTGCGAGCTGGCGCTGATCCCGCTGTTCTCCGCACTGTCGGACACCTTCGGCCGCAAGCGGGTGTACCTGTGCGGGTCGGTGCTGACCGCGCTGATCGCGTTCCCGTACTTCACGATCCTCGCGCACGGCAGCCACGCGCTGGTGTTCGTCGCGGTCGTCGTGTCGTTCGTCCCGCACGCGCTGCAGTACGGCCCGCAGGCGGCGCTGATCGGCGAGAGCTTCCCGACGCACCTGCGCTACGGCGGCGCGGGACTGGGCTACCAGCTGGCGTCGGTGTTCGCCGGCGGGCCGGCGCCGCTGCTGGCGACGTGGCTGCTGCACACGACCGGCACCCCGTACGCGATCTCCGGCTACATCATCCTGTCCGCGGTGGTCACCGTCGCGTGCGTGATCGCGCTGAAGGACCGGTCCAAAGCGGACATCGACGACGTGAGCGTCTATCAGCGCTGACAACCGACGAGGGGCCTCCCACCGCAGCCGGTGGGAGGCCCCTCGTCACGCGAACGTCAGCGGCGCGGGCCGCCCTGCGGGCCACCGAACGGCGGCTGCTGCGGGAACGGGCCGGTGCCCGGGTTCTGCTGCTGCGGGCCGCCGTACTGGCCCGGGGGCGGGGCCTGCGGCGGCTGGCCCTGGTACTGGCCACCCGGCGGCGGGCCGGCCGGGGCCTGCGGCTGCGGCAGCGCGGGCTGGCCACCCTTCGGCGTCGACGGCTGCTGCGGCGGAGGCACGGCCTCGGTGCCGCGGTCCTCGTCGGCCTCCGGTTCGGGCTGCTGCTGGGCCGGGCGCGGGATCGACGGGCGCGCGGGCGGCGACGAGGGCGCCCCGATCGCCGGGACCTCCTTGCGCGCCACGGCTTCCGCGGCCGCGACGGCCTCGGCGACCTTCGGGTCGCTCTTGGTCTCGAACCAGCTGGAGACCTCTTCGTCCTCGAGGTCGGGCTTGGCCGGGACGTCGTCGTCCTTCGGCGGCTCGTACCGGAACACGCCGTCGTCGCCGGGGGCGCCGAGCGCGCGGGCGAAGCCTTCGAGGGCCTTGCCGTAGTCGCTGGGGATCATCCAGACCTTGTTCGCGTCGCCCTGCGCCATCTGCGGCAGCGTCTGCAGGTACTGGTAGGCCAGCACCTCCGGGGTCGGGCGGCCGGCCTTGATCGCGGCGAACACCTTCTCGATCGCCTTGGCCTGGCCCTGCGCCTGCAGGTAACGCGCGGCCCGCTCACCCTGGGCCCGCAGGATGCGGGACTGGCGCTCGGCCTCGGCGGCGAGGATGGTCGCCTGGCGGGCACCTTCGGCGGAGAGGATCTGGCTCTGCTTCTGGCCTTCCGCGGTCTTGATCGCCGACTCCCGCTGACCTTCCGCGGTGAGGATCATGGCGCGCTTTTCGCGGTCGGCGCGCATCTGCTTCTCCATCGAGTCCTGGATGGAGGGCGGCGGGTCGATCGCCTTCAGCTCGACCCGGCTCACGCGGATGCCCCACCGGCCGGTCGCCTCGTCCAGCACGCCGCGCAGCTGGGTGTTGATGGAGTCGCGGGAGGTCAGGGTCTGCTCGAGGCTCATGCCACCGACCACGTTGCGCAGCGTGGTGGTGGTCAGCTGCTCGACACCGACGATGTAGTTGGAGATCTCGTACACCGCCGCGCGCGAGTCGGTGACCTGGAAGTACACGACGGTGTCGATCGAGACCGTCAGGTTGTCTTCGGTGATCACCGGCTGCGGCGGGAACGAGACGACCTGCTCGCGCAGGTCGATCCGGGCGCGCACCTTGTCCAGGAACGGCACGAGGATGTTGAGGCCGGGCGAGGCGACCGTGCGGAACCGGCCGAGCCGCTCGATCACGGCCGACTGTGCCTGCGGCACCACCATGACCGCCTTGGCGATCGTGATGATCACCAGCAAGGCCAAGGCTATGACCAGGCCGATCACAAATCCGGTCAAGAGAATTTCCCCTTACCTAGTACCATTCTTGCGCGGTTGACGGCGTTCCGGGTGCGGTGGGCGGGCTCACCGCGAGCTGCAGTTCCTTGGTGGTGATGCCCCAGCGGCCGGTGGTGTCGTGCAGGACCGTCCACACTGTACGGTGCAGGTCCCCGGGCGCGGTGACGGCGCGCTCGGCGGTGGTCAGGCCGGCTTCCTGCCGCAGCGCGGTGCGGGTCAGCTGCTCGATCGCGAGTCCCGGGGCGGCGATTTCGTAGGTGGCCAGGCGCGGGTCGGTCACCGCGAAGACGACTTCGAAGCCGATGAGGACCTCCTGTCCGTCGCCGGCTTCGACCGGGCGGGGCGGGGCCGAGAGGATCTGGTCACCGAGGTCGAACCGGGCGCGGACGCGGTCGGCGAACGGGAGCACGACGTGGCGGCCGGGGCCGAGGACGGCGCGGAACTTCCCGCCGCGTTCGAGCACCGCGGCGTGGCCTTCGCCGACGATGACGAGTCCGAGGCTCACGGCTCGGCCGACACGACGGCGGTGGCGCCGGAGATCTCGACGACCGTGACCGCGGTGCCGGGGGCGATGGGCGGCAGGTGCTCCCCCAGGCTGCGGGCCGACCAGACGTCGCCGCCCAGTTTCACCTGGCCGGCTTCGGCATCCACTGTGGACACGACGACGGCGCGGGCGCCGATCAGCGCGTCGATGCCGGTGTGGTGGGTCGGCCCGGACAGGAACCGCCGCTTGAGCGCGGGGCGGACGAGCAGGAGCATGCCGACGGAGGCGACGGCGAACACGGCGACGTCGATGACCAGGTTCCCGCTGAGGACCTCGGCACCGGCGCCGAACAGCGCGGCGACCCCCAGCATGATCAGCACGAAGTCGCCGGAGACGACTTCGGCGATCATCAGGGCGATCGCGACGATCAACCAGACCAGTGCCCAGGACATGGCTTCATGCTCTCAGATCGCGCCGGTTCGCACCGGCGCAGTGACGGGACGTAACCTTCGCGTGACCTTGGACAAAACGGACATTCAGTCCTCTTCCGCCGGTTCGGTGACGAAGTCGATGAGCCGTTCCACGGCCCCGATGAGCGGGGTCTCGAGGTCGCGGAAACTGCTCACCCCGCTCAGCACACGCTGCCAGCCTTCGAAAGGTTGCCCCCAGCCGAGCGCGTCGCAGATCCCCTGCTTCCACTCGGTCCCCCGCGGGATCTTCGGCCAGGCCTCGATCCCGACGGCTTCGGGCCGCACGGCTTCCCAGACGTCGATGTAGGGGTGGCCGGTGACCAGCACGTTGGCGTCGTGGACGGCCTCGACGAGCCGGGATTCCTTGCTGCCGGGCACCAGGTGGTCGACCAGGACGCCGAGGCGGCGGCCGGGGCCGGTGCCGAACTCGGCGATCCGGTCGGCGAGCACGTCGACGCCGTCGAGGGCTTCGACGACGACGCCTTCGACGCGCAGGTCGTGGCCCCAGACGCGTTCGACGAGCTCGGCGTCGTGCTTGCCTTCGACCCAGATGCGCGAGTCGCGGGCGACGCGGGCCTTCAGGCCTTCGACGCGGACGGACCCGGACGCCGAGACCTGCCGGGCCGCCGCCTTCGCCGGGGCCCGGTACGGCACCAGCGTCACCGGCTTGCCCTCCAGGAGGAACCCGGCGGGAAGGAGCGGGAACACGCGGTGGCGGCCCTTGGCGTCCTCGAGCACGACATTGCCGTACTCGATCTTCACCACCGCGCCGCAGTAGCCGCCGGCCGCGTCCTCGACCACGAGACCGGGTTCGGCGGGGACCTCGGGCACCTTCTTGCGGCGCGGGCCGGCGAGCACGTCGTCATAGGAATGGGGGCGCACGACCAGGCAACCTAGTGCGCTCGGACGCTCGGGAGCGTCATGCCACGCCGGTCAGCGCGCCATCTCCAGCAGGGCATCGGTGAACGGCGTGCGCTCACCACGGCGCAGTGGCGGGTGGGCGGCCAGCGGAGCCAGCGCGGCGCACCACGCGCGGGCGCGGCCGGCATCGAGGCCGGGCAGGTGCGGCCGGAGCGCCTCGAGGCCCTCGTCGAGGGTGCCGCCGGCGGCCAACGGCAGGTAGAGCCAGTCGGCGAGGTCGAAGGCCGGGTCGCCGGCGCTCGGCCGCGGGTCGATGGCGACCACGCCGCGGCGGGGGCCGGCGTCCAGGACGTTGCCGGGGTGCAGATCGCCGTGCACGACCGCGACCGGTCCGTCTTCGGCGAGGGCGAGTGCCCGGCTCCGGGCCCGCGCCAGGAGTCCGGGGGTCAGGTTCGCTTCGGCCGCTGAGCCCGGGACGGTGCGTTCGGTGATGTCGAACATGAAGGTCACGCGGTCGGTCAGCGGTGGCAGGCCGGGCGGCGGGGCGACCGCGTGCAGTTCGGTGAGCAGCGCGCCGATCTCCGGCCACGGGACCGGCCGGCCGCGCAGTTCGGTGCCGGGCACGAGGCCTTCGAGAAGGATCGCCCCGGCGCCGAGGTCGGTGTCCAGCACCTGCACCGCCCGGGTGCAGCCGCGCCAGGCACGCAGCCCGGCGAACTCGAGCCGGGCGACCTCGGGGTCCGGGGTGAGCTTCAGAACCTGCAGGTCACCGGCGGGGCCGGTGCACAGCAACGTGCGGCCGGTGTTCCCGGGCCGGGCCTCGCGGACGGTCAGCCGCCACTTCGCGGTCAGCCGGGCGACCAGGTCCGGGAGGCCATCGCACCAGGGTTCGGCCAGTTCCGCGCCGAAGCGGCCGACGAGCCGGCCGCGCGCAGCGTCGTCGATCAGAAGAGGGGCCACGGGATCGCCCGCCAGTCGTCGCCCGGTTCGGGGAAGATGCCCTCGGCGAGCAGGACGTCGGTGCGTTCGGCCAGCGCGCGGACCTCGAACTTGGTGATGTGCTCGGCGAGGGTCTTGCCGAGGCCGCCGTCGAGCTCCGAGCGCAGCTTGCGCAGCTTCTCGACGGTGTCCGGCGGCAGCGGCTCGCCGATCCAGCCCCACAGCACGGTCCGCAGTTTCGGGTCGGTGTGCAGGCAGATGCCGTGGTCGACACCGTAGACGCGGCCGTCGACGCCGGGCAGGAGGTGCCCGCCCTTGCGGTCGGTGTTGTTGGCGATGATGTCGAGCACGGCGAGGTCGCGCAGCCCGGGGTGGTTCGCGTGGGCGAGCACCGCGGGTTCGCCGAACCGGTCGTGGGCGTTGAGCACCGGGCGCCAGCCGTCGGGGACCTCGTCGGGCGGCAGGACTTCGACCAGGTCGTCCTCGGTGGTTTCGACCCACAGCTGGACCATGCCGGGGCCGAACGGGCCGTCGCGCAGCACGGTCGGCGGGATCGCGCCGATGCCGGTCGTGTCGGCGATGATCGCGGTGGCGACCTCGCGCCCGGCGAGGGTGCCGTCGGGGAAGTCCCACAGCGGCCGCTCCCCCGACACCGGCTTGTAGACGACCCGGCCGGTGACGCCGTCGAGCTCGATGGCGCAGAAGAGCGTGACGTTGGAGGCGTCGACCAGGCGGCCTTCGACGTCGATGCGGCCGTGGGTGACGAGTTCGCGGGAGGCGGGGTCGGCCGGGGCGGGCGTCATGGTCAGTCTTCGCCCGCGTCGGTCTCGCGCCGGTAGCCGTTCTGCCGGGGGCAGATGTGCCCGGTGGGGTCGAGCGGCTCGGCGCACAGCGGGCACGGCTTGCGGCCGGCGTTGACGACGCGGTCGGCCCGCTCGGCGAAGGCGCGGGCGGCGGCCGGGGACAGGAAGACGCGGACGGCGTCCGGGCCTTCCTCGGTGTCGTCGAGCACGACCGTTTCGTCGACCTCGCCCTCGGTGATGGCGAGCAGTTCGATGACGACCGCGCTGCTGTCGGCGTCCCAGCCCAGGCCCATGGTGCCGACGCGGAACTCCTCCTCGACCGGCACGGTGAGGGGGTCGAGGTCGACGAGGTCCTCGGGGGCGTCGTCGGGGACGTCGGCGCCGAACCGGCTGGCGACTTCCTCCAGCAGTGAGCTCAGGCGCTCCGCGAGGACGACGACCTGCTGTTTTTCGATGGCGACGCTGATGGTGCGCACGTCCTCGGAGGCCTGGAGGTAGAACGTGCGATCGCCGGGCTCGCCGACGGTGCCGGTGACGAACCGATCCGGCTGGCGGAAGACGTGGATTACGCGAGACATAGCACTGACGACCCTAGGCCACCGGCGCATGATCGGCATCCGCCGCCCCACCGTTCGCGGGCCGCTAGCCTCGGGGGGTGTCTCGGATCTCCCCGTACGGAACCTGGTCTTCGCCCATCACCGCCGCCGAGGTGGCCGCCGCCGGCGGCGGCCCGCAGTGGCTCGACGTCGTCGGGGACGAGGTGTGGTGGGCCGAGGGGCGGCCGGGTGAACAAGGCCGGGTCGCGCTGGTCCGGGCGGTGCCGGGCGGTACCGAGGACGTGCTGCCGGCCCCGTGGAACGTCCGCAACCGGCTGCACGAGTACGGCGGCCGGCCGTGGGCGGTGGCCGATGGTGTCGTGGTGTTCACGCACTGGCCCGATCAGCGCGTGTACGCGCAGAGCGAAATCGGCGTGGTGGCGCTCACGCCGTCCCCCGCGCAGCCGCAGGGGGTCCGCTACGGCGATCTGCGGGCCGGGCGGCCGGGTGAGGTGTGGGCGGTCCGGGAGCGCAGCACCGGTCCGCGTCCCACCGACGTCGAGCGGGAGCTGGTGGCCATCGCGGTGGACGGGGGCGGCGAGCGGGTGCTGGCCGCGAGCCACCGGTTCCTGACCGTGCCGAAGCTGTCGCCGGACGGCCGGCACGCGGTCTGGTTCGGGTGGGACCACCCGCTGATGCCGTGGGACGGCACCGAGCTGTGCGTGGCTCCGGTCGCCGGGGACGGTTCGTTCGGGCCGCACCGGGTGCTGGCCGGTGGTGCGGACGTCTCGGTGTGCCAGGTCGAGTGGGAGACGCCGTCGGCGCTGCTGGCGCTCATGGATCCCGGCGGCTGGTGGAACCTGCACCGGGTCGGCCTGGACGGGGCGGTGGTGAACCTCGCGCCGGTGGAGCAGGAGCTCGGCGGGCCGCTGTGGAAGGCGGGGTCGCGGTGGTTCGCCCCGCTGGGCGGCGGACGGCACGCGGTGCTGTCCGCGGGCCGGCTGGCGGTGCTCGACGAAGCGGACGGCTCGGTGACGCCGGTGGCCGACGAGCTGACGGCCTGGTCTTCGACGGGATTCGCCGTCCTCGGTGACGCGGTGGTGGGCGTCGCGGGCGGTCCGGCTCGGGAGTCCGCCGTCGTGCGGGTTGCCCCCGACGGCGCGGTGACGGACCTGACGCCGCAGCCGGAGCTGCCGGCGACGTTCCTGCCGGTGCCGCAGGAGCGGGTGTTCAGCACGCCGGACGGCGAGGCCGTGCCGGTGGTGCTGTACCCGCCGCGGAACCCGGACTTCGCGGCGCCCGAGGGCGAGCGGCCGCCGCTGCTGGTGAACGTCCACGGCGGCCCGACCGGGCAGCACTTCGCCGAGCTGGACCTGGAGATCGCGTACTTCACCAGCCGCGGCATCGGCGTGGTGACGGTGAACTACGGCGGATCGACCGGCTTCGGGCGCGCCTACCGCGAGCGGCTGCGGGAGCAGTGGGGCGTGGTGGACGTCGCCGACTGCGTCGCGGTGGCGGAGGCGCTGGTGGCGGCCGGGCTGGCCGACGGTGACCGGCTGGGGATCCGGGGCGGCAGCGCGGGCGGGTTCACCGCGGCGGCGTCGCTGACGACGACGAAGACCTACCGGGCGGGCACGGTGATGTTCCCGGTGCTGGACCTGGCCGGGTGGGTCGCGGACACGCACGACTTCGAGTCGCGCTACCTGGACGGGCTCGTCGGGCCGCTGCCCTCGGCGGAGCAACGGTACGGGGAGCGCTCGCCGCTGTCGAACGTCGGCGGGCTGGCCGGGGCGGTGCTGTTCCAGCAGGGGCTGGAGGACCGGATCTGCCCGCCGGAGCAGGCCGACCGGTTCGTGGCCGAGCTGGCCGGGCGCGGCATCCCGTACGCCTACCAGCGGTTCGCCGGCGAGCAGCACGGCTTCCGGCAGGCGGGGACGATCGTGGCGGCGCTGGAGGCGGAGTTGTCGTTCTACGGCCAGGTGTTCGGCTTCGAGACGCCGGGCGTGGCGCGGCTGGAGCTGTCCCGGTGAGGCCGCCGCGGTTGCGGGCCGGCGACACGCTGGCCCTGGTGGCGCCGGCCGGGCCGGTGCCGGCGGACCTGCTGGAGAAGGCGCTGCCGGTGCTGCGCGGCTGGGGCGTGGAGGTGCGGATCGGGCCGTGCGTGCGTTCTTCGCCCGGGGTGCCGCCGTACCTGTCCGGAACGGACGCGGCGCGGGCGGCGGAGTTCACCGAGGCGTGGCTGGACCCCGGGGTGCGGTGCGTGCTGGCCGCGCGGGGCGGGTACGGCGTGCAGCGGATGCTGGACCTGGTGGACTGGCCGGTGCTGCGGGCGGCGGGCCCGAAGGTGCTGGCCGGGTCGTCGGACATCACGGCGTTGCACCGGGCGGTGGACGTCCACCTGGGACTGTCCACTTTGTTCTCCCCGATGCCGGCGAGCGTGCTGTTCGACGACTTCGCGGTGGAGCACCTGCGGCGGTCGCTGTTCGAGCCGGAGCTGAACCGGGTGGTCCGCGGCGGGTCGGCGCTGGTGCCGGGCCGGGCGTCGGGGGTACTGACGGGCGGCAACCTGTCGATGCTGGCGTCGGGGATCGGCACGCCGGAACACGGCTCGGCGCGGGACGCGATCGTGCTGCTGGAGGACGTGACGGAGAGCGTGTACCGCCTGGACCGGCTGCTGACGCAGCTGCTGCGCAGCGGCTGGTTCGCCGGTGTCCGCGGGATCGTCCTGGGTTCGTGGGCGGCGTGCGGGGCGGCTGCGGAGGTGCGGGCGCTGATGGTGGACCGGCTGGTGCCGCTGGGGGTGCCGCTGGTGGAGGAGTTCGGGTTCGGGCACGTGGCGTCGTCGCCGACGTTGCCGCTGGGGGTGCCGGTGACGCTGGACGCGGACCTGGGGACGTTGACGTTCGACGCCCCCGCGCTGACATGACGCCGGCGGAGGCCCGGGAGCGGTTCGCCGCGGCCCGGGTGGCGCGGCTGGCGACGGTGTCGGCCGAAGGGGTGCCGCACCTGGTCCCGGTGACGTTCGCGGTGCACGGCGACGTGGTGGCGTTCGCGGTGGACCACAAACCGAAGTCGACGACGGCCCTGCGGCGGCTGCGCAACATCGCGGCGAATCCCGCGGTGTGCTTCCTGGCCGACGGCTACGACGAGGACTGGTCGCGGTTGTGGTGGGCGCGGGCGGACGGGGTCGCGCGGGTGCTGCCGGACGACGAGCGGGCCGGGCCGGTGTCATGGCTGGTGGCGAAGTACGAGCAGTACGCGGCGCGGCCGCCGGAGCACGCCGTGGTCGTCACGGAGGTGCACACCTGGCGTGGCTGGGCCGGGGCCTAGGGCGTGTCTGACAAAGGTTCGGCTGGTGGCTGGGATGCTGCCTGTCGTGTCGCGGTTTCAGATGCTCTCGGATGCTCAGTGGGCGTTGATCGAGGACCTGCTTCCGGTCCGTACCGGGGATGGCCGGTGACGGAACCTGGGACACGGTGCTACAGCGCCTGCTCACCGACGCCGACGCGGCCGGCCTGGTCGACTGGTCGGTGTCGGTGGATTCCACGATTGCGCGGGCGCATCAGCACGCCACCAACATCACCCGCCGCATAGGGGGCTGGGTCGAACTACACGGATCTGCTGACCGAGCCGCCTGACCATGCGATCGGCCGCTCCCGCGGCGGCTGGAGCACCAAAGTGCACCACCTCGTCGACGGCAACGGCCGCCCGCTGGTGACGTTGGTCGGTCCCGGTCAGGCCGGGGATGCGCCGATGTTCCCGCACCTGATGCGGCATCTGGCGATCCGTCGGGTCGGACACGGTCGGGCCCAGACCCGGCCCGACCGTGTCCGCGGCGACAAGGCCTACTCCTCGCGCGCGATCCGCGGACATTTACACGACCGCGGCATCATCGCGGTGATCCCTGAACCAGCCGATCAGGTCGGGCACCGCAAACGCCGCGGTTCCCGCGGCGGCCGCCCGCCCGCCTTCGACGCGGTTGACTACCGCGGCCGCAACGTCGTCGAACGACAGTTCAACCTGCTCAAGCAATGGCGTGGCCTGGCTACTCGCTACGACAAGCTCGCCATCGTCTACCGATCAGCGGTCGTCCTGCATGCCGTGGTCACTTGGACCAAGACATTGTCAGACATGCTCTAGTCGCGGAGGAACTTCTCCGGCCGCCGCCACGCGTCGATGATGCCCAGCGGGTCCGGCCGCAGCAGTGAAGCCGCCGCGTACAGGCTCGCCAGCACGACTCCGGCGATGAACCACCAGTCGTACAGGGCCTGCTCGCCCGTCGGGTAGTACACCAGCGTCACGAACACCGATACGGCCACCACGAGCGCCAGGTGGCGGGGCTGCCACTTGAACGCCGACAGGAGCACGAAGCCCCAGGTCAGGTACCACGGCAGCGTCGGCGGCATCAGGATCGCCACCGCCAGCAGCGAGATGCCCGCCCGGTAGACCGCCTCCGTGCCGCCGCCGCGGGCGAGCCACCACTGGCGGACGCCGAAGCCGATCAGCAGGAGCATGCCCGCCGCGCGGGCGACCGTCACGAACGGGGAGACCTGGACGTCCACGATCAGGTGGACGAGGTTGTAGAACACCTCGCCGATGCCCGTCGGGATGTTCAGCCAGTTCGCGATCAGCTGGGGGGCCTTGAGCCCGGACCACCAGCCCAGGTTGAGCGAGCCCAGCGAGATCCACGTGCCCGCGACGAACACCGGCAGGAACAGCCCCACCGAGGCCGCGCCGGCGCGCAGGAAGTTGCGGACCTTCGACTCGCCGGTGAGGTGGTTGGCCCACATCCAGACGATGAACGGCAGGGCGATCGCCGCGGTGGGCTTGATCAGCATGCCGATCGTCACCAGGACGACCGCGAGCACGTGCTTGCGTTCCAGGGCGGCGAGGACGCCGATGGTGAGGAACGCGAGCATCATCAGGTCGTTGTGCGGGCCGCCGAAGAGGTGGATGACCATCATCGGGCTGGCGACCGCGAGCCACAGCGCGACCGGCAGCTTGCCGCCGAGGTGCTTGACCAGCCGCGGGAGCGCCCACAGCGTTCCCGCCAGGCCCACCAGCAGCACGACGCGCATGAGGATGACGCCGAGGATCATGTTGTCGCCGGTGGTGGCGACCACGCCCTTGGAGATCAGCAGGAACAGCGGCCCGTACGGGGCCGGGGTGGTCTGCCAGAGCGGGTGGACGTTCTGCACCACGTTCGGCAGCACGTCGAGCTCGGCGGGGCCGTTGGCGTACGGGTCGAGCCCGTAGAGCAGCTGGGCGCCCTGGCCGAGGTAGGAGAAGACGTCGCGGGTGAACAGCGGCGGTGACACCAGCAGCGGCGCCATCCAGCAGCCCGCGGCGACCAGGATCGGGCGGCTGCCGATGCGGCCGGCGAGCACGTAACGGCCGAGCCGGACCCACGCCCACACGACCATGCCGAAGCCGGTGTAGAGGACGGCGTTGGCGAGCATGCGCCCGTGGCCGTAGCGGACCCAGGACAGCGGGCCGTGGCCGAGCACCGGGTCCTTGATCAGGATGCCGCCGGCGCCGAGGGCGGCGATCATCAGCAGGGTGCTGCCGACGGTGCCCATCGCGATCGTGCGGTAGGGGAATCGCGAGGGCACGCGGAGCCGCTCGGCCAGTCCGGTCGAGGGCGTCTGTGCGGGGTCGGTGGTGGTCGCCATTTCCGTTCGGAGATTACACACCGCGCTCGTGCGGAGTTCCCGCAGTATCAGGTTTCGACGGTGCGGCGCTGGGCGGTGCCGCCGGGCAGGGCGGCCAGCAGGGACTTCGTGTACTCGTGCTGCGGGTCGAGCAGGACCTGTTCGACGGTCCCGGTTTCGACGAGCTCGCCGCGGTACATCACGGCGACGCGGTCGGCGATGTTCCAGGCCAGGCCCAGGTCGTGGGTGATCACCAGGCCGGCGAGGCCGAGTTCGCGCCGCAGCCGCAGCAGCAGCCCGAGGATCTCGCCGCGCACGGACGCGTCCAGCGAGGCGACCGGTTCGTCGGCCACCACCACCGAGGGTTCGAGCGCCAGGGCGCCGGCGATGACGACGCGCTGGCGCTGGCCGCCGGAGAGCTGGTGCGGGAGCCGGTCGGCGTACTTCTCCGCCGGCCGCAGTTCCGCGGCCTCCAGGGCCCGGTGGACGACCGCGCGCTCGTCGTCGAGCTTGTGGATCCGCGGGCCCTCGGCGACGGCCTCGTACACGGTGTGGGCCGGGTTCAGCGCGCTCGTGGGGTCCTGCAGGACGAGCTGGACCTGACGGCGGTAGGCCTTGAGCCCGGCACCGCCGGTGGGTACCGGTTTCCCGGCGTAGCGGACCACGCCGGAGTCGGGTTTCTGCAGGCCGAGCAGGGTCCGGGCGAGGGTCGTCTTGCCGGAGCCGGACTGGCCGACCAGGGCGACGATCTCGTCGCGGGACACGGTGAGGTCCACGCCGGCGACGGCGTCGATGCGCTTGCCGGTGCGGTCGCGGAAGGACACGCGCAGGTTCTCCGCGGCCAGCAGCGGCTCTCCGGCCACCCGGTCCGGGGGCTCGGGCGGCAGCGGGTTGCTGGTGGCCGGGGCGAAGCGGGACACGGGGTCGCCGACCGTCGGGAACGCCGCGGCGAGCGCTCGCGTGTGCTCGTGCTCGGGCGAGCCCATCACCTCGGCGCTGGGGCCTTCCTCGACGATCCGCCCGTCGTACATGACGGCGATGCGTTCGCAGGTGGCGGCGAGCACGGACAGGTCGTGGCTGATCATGATCAGCC
>NZ_MUMI01000124.1 GCF_002155975.1 Amycolatopsis kentuckyensis | reverse complement strand
CTGGACACCCCCGGCGTCGTGTTCGCCGAGGTCGACGAGGACACCACCGCCTACGACGCCGGGGGTGTCCAGGTTCTCCTCGGCCCACTGGGTGGTGACCAGGACGTCTTCACGGCTCATGGGACAGAACTCTCTTTCTGGGTTGTTCTTCAGGACGACGCGCGGGCGGGACTGAAGCGTTTGATCAGCAAGTACATTTCGCAGCCGAGGCAGAAGTCGAAAGCCGCGTTGAGGAAGGCCGCGAACAGCGCGAACGCCGTCGCGACGATGCCGAGCGTGGTGACGTCGAGCGCGAACCCGACCGTGCCGATCAGCGCGAACACGAACCCGACGGCCTGGGCGAACCGCAGCGGCGCCGCGTCCTCCCGCTCGGAGGTCGGGCCGAGGCGCGGGGCCACCAGCGCGCGGTAGACGATCGAGTACGGCGCCTGCTTCAACCCGACGAAGGCGCCGATCGCGAACACGACGGTCTGGACGGCCAGCAGCGGCCACCACTCGGTGACCAGCACGACCGCGAGCACGATCGTGGTCAGGATGGCGGCGAACCGCGGGCCTCGCGGGTCGACGGCCGGTCCGGCGGACATGGTGCCTCCAGCTGGAGCAAGGGGTGCGTGCGAACGGCACGCGTCAGCGGCATCAGGGCTGGCGGGGACCGGATCGAAAGGGTTCAGTGCCGGTCGGACTGAACGCGACACAGGCTGCTGCGGACGCGGCAGAGGTCGACTGCGCGCCGCTGCGTCAGGAAGAAGCTGGTCAGCCCGGTCACGGGTGCGAGGGTACCCAGAGCTCCCTCAGAGTGGGAACCACGTTCATACCTTGGGACGATTCCCGTTTTCTGGGACAACACCCTGGTCAGGGTGTCCGCGTTGTGAGATGCGGGCGCAGGGCGGCGAGCAGCTCGGCGCCCTTGGGAACGCCGCCGACGCGCAGGAGCTCCCGGCCGTCCGGGGTCAGCGCGATCGTGGTCGGCGTCCGCAGCACGGACAGCGACTGCGCGACCTCCGGCTGGTTCGTGACGTCGAGTTCGACGTGGTGCAGGCCGTCGGTCCGCTCGGCCAGCGGCGCGAGCACGGCCTTCGCGTGCCGGCAGGGCGCGCAGAAGGTGGTGGAGATCTGGACCAGCGTCACGGCGGACGCCGGGTCGAGGGCGGCGGTGACGGGGGCGGGCAGCTCCCGGGCGGCGGGCTTGGCGGCCCGCACCCGGCCGTTGCGGGCCTTGAGCAGCGCGCCGACGGCCGCGGCGGCCACCAGCGTCGCCACGAGCACCCACAGTCCCGTCACCGGCCGCTCCTCTACTTGCTCAGGTCCGCGAAGGACACGTTCGCCGCCTTGCCCTTGATCGTCACCGATCCGCTCTGCACCCGCACGCCGGTCGGGGTGACCGACAGCGGCAGGTCCTTCGTGCTGATCGACGCGTTGAAGTTCGGCATCAGCGCCTTCTGCACCGCCGCCGGGACCACGGTGGTCTCCTGGTCGTTCCCGAACTGCAGCCGCTTGGGGACGAAGTTGATCGTTCCCTTGGCGGCGTCGGCTTCGATCATCGCGAAACAGAAGATTTCCAGATCCTTGCCCGCGAACTGAAGGTGTCCCGAAATGCGGACACCGGTGCGCGACTCGTCCTGGTCGGCCTGGCCCTCGGTGGTCTTCGTCGTGGTGGGCGTGGGCTCGCTCTGCCCGGCGTCGCCGTTCTCGACGTACTCGGTGGTCGAGGGCTCGATCCGCAGGTCCTTGATCTTGTCCAGCGGCGCCAGGCGGGCCAGGTCGGCGGCCTTGATGGTGACCGAGCCGGTCAGCTCGCCGATGGTGATCGCCTTCGTGTTGCCGTTCGTGATGTCGGACAGCGGCGCCTTGACGTTCTCGAGCTCGGCGTTCACCGCGACGTCCTGGAGCTTGCCCGCGACCGGCACCCCCGCGGCGGACACGCTGATGTGACTGTAGTCACCGCCGAGCGCCTGCGTGAGGAACGGGAAGCCGTGGATCGTCACCGACGGGTCGTCGCTCAGCTGCAGCTGCGTGCGGGCCTTCTGCGAAATCATGTGCTCGGCGTACGCGGCGGCCCCGAAATCGGCACCCACCAGCAGCAGGACCAGCACGATCAGGGCGATCACCCAGCGCCGGGCCCGGCGGCCGCGGCGTCGGGCGTCGGGCCTCGGTGCGGGTCGGTCGTCCCGGGTCACGGGCCTGCTCACCATCGCGTCCGTACTCCTGTTCGTCGGGGACACCCGGATTCCTCCAGGTGTGATCGATCCAGCAAGGGTTAGGTGCCCGGCCGTTCAGCCGCTATTCTCACTTAGCACCGACCAACGCCGCTCTGCGGCGACGACTCGAGAAGGCGGTGCGGCTGATGAGCCTGGACCTTCTGGTACTGACTGCGGAGGCCGACGCCACCTCGGTGCTTCCCGCACTGGACCTGCTGCCGCACACCGTACGCGTCCGCGCTCCCGAGGTGACGGCCCTGCTCGACGCGGGTCACCGTGACGTGATCCTCCTCGACGCCCGCAGCGACCTGGCCTCGGCGAAGAGCCTCTGCCGCCTGCTCAAGGGCACCGGCGAGGATGAAGCGGCCACCCCGATCATCGCGGTCGTCGGCGAAGGCGGGCTCGTCGCCGTGAGCGCCGAGTGGCGCACCGACGACATCCTGCTGCCCACCGCGGGCCCGGCCGAGGTCGACGCCCGGCTGCGGCTGGTGACGACCCGCGACGGTGGTTCCCAGCAGGTCGACGCCGAACTGCGGGTCGGCGAGCTGGTCATCGACGAGGCGACCTACACCGCCCGCCTGCGCAAGCGCACCCTGGAGCTCACCTACAAGGAGTTCGAGCTGCTCAAGTACCTCGCGCAGCACGCCGGCCGGGTGTTCACCCGTGCCCAGCTGCTGCAGGAGGTCTGGGGCTACGACTTCTTCGGCGGCACCCGCACGGTCGACGTCCACGTGCGACGGCTGCGCGCGAAGCTCGGCCCGGAGCACGAGCAGATGATCGGCACCGTGCGCAACGTCGGCTACAAGTTCGAGCGGCCGGCCAAGAGCGGCGGCCCGCGGCCGGGCGTGCCCGCGCAGGCGAGCGCCGAGCCCTCGGCCGAGACTCCCGAACTCACCCACTGATCCCCCTTCCGCACACGGAAGACGTCTCGCACAACCGTCGCGTTGCGTCCGTCACGGGTACGGTCGCAGGGTGAGCGGAGACGGCGAGTGGCGCCAGGAACTGGACGGACGGCAGCTCGAGGACGTGCGAGGCCTGCTGCTGGCCGTGCGCGAAGCGGACGGGCGTCCCGAGGTCGAACCCGCGGGCGCGCTGCCCGGCGAGTTCGACGGCGGTGAGCACCTCGTCGCCTGCGTCGAGGGCGAAGTCGTCGGCTACGCGCACCTCGACACCACGGGCGACTCCTTCGGGCACCAGGTCGCCGAGCTGTTCGTGCACCCCGCCCACCGAGACCGCGGCTACGGCGCGAAGCTGCTTCAGGCGATCGACGAGCGGGCCGCGGTCGGCTTCCGCGTCTGGGCGCACGGCGACCACCCGGCCGCGCAGAAGCTGGCGGTGAAGACGGGCCTGGAGCGCAAGCGCGAGCTGCTCATCCTGCACGTGGACGTCGATGGCTCGGACTGGCCGGAGCCGGTCCTGCGCGACGGCGTCTCGCTGCGGACGTTCGTGCCGGGCCAGGACGAGGACGCCGTGGTCCGGGTCAACGCGCTGGCCTTCGACTGGCACCCCGAGCAGGGCGCGCTGACCGCCGAGGACATCCGCGCCGACGAGCGGCGGGCGTGGTTCGACGCGGACGGCTTCTTCCTCGCCGAGAAGAACGGCGAGGTCATCGGCTTCCACTGGACGAAGGTGCACGAGCCGGCCCCCGGCCGGTTCGGCGGCGAGCGCGTCGGCGAGGTGTACGTCGTGGGCGTCGACCCCGCCGCGCAGGGCGGCGGGCTCGGGCGGGCGCTCACCCTGGCCGGGCTGCGGTACCTCGCGAGCCGCGGTCTGCGGCAGATCATCCTGTACGTCGAGGGTGACAACGCGCCGGCTTTGGCGGTCTACACCAAGCTCGGGTTCGCGCGTCACGAAACCGACGTCCAGTACGGTCGGTGACCACGGTCGACGCCGTGCGAGCACGTCGTCACTGACGGCATACGTGCAGGTCACGGCCCGGACACGGCGGCCTCTCGGAGGAGTAGCACTGCTCACATCCGGAGGTCTGTTCACTTTCCGTTCATTTGTTCACGGCCGACCGTCCATCAGCGCTGCCTAATGTCCGGATCCGGCACGGCGACCACCGCCGCGGCCGAACGGCGAAGCTCCTGATGGAGGAAACAGCAGTGAAGATCATGCGGCCCCTGAGCGCGGTCGGCATCGTGGCGAGCGCCGCTCTGGTGCTCGCCGCCTGTGGCACTGACCCCGCGGCGTCCAACAGCAGCGGCTCGAACTCGGCTTCGGCGCCCGCTGCGACCGGCACCGCCGATGTGGAGTGCGGCGGCAAGAGCCCGCTCTCCGCCGAAGGCTCGTCGGCGCAGAAGAACGCGATCGACATCTTCACGCAGCAGTACAGCAAGAAGTGCGCCGGCCAGCAGGTCAACTACAACCCGAGCGGTTCGGGCGCGGGCGTCAAGCAGTTCAACGCCAACCAGATCGACTTCGGCGGCTCGGACTCGCCGATCAAGGACGCCGACGCGGCGGCCGCGAAGGCCCGTTGCGCCAGCGACGCCTGGAACATCCCGCTCGTGGTCGGCCCGATCGCGGTCGCCTACAAGCTGTCCGGCGTGGACAAGCTGACGCTGACCCCGTCGGTCACGGCGAAGATCTTCAGCGGCGCCATCACCAAGTGGAACGACCCGGCGATCAAGGCGGTCAAGGGCAACGAGAGCCTGAACCTGCCGGACAAGGCCATCCAGGTCGTCTCGCGCGCCGACGAGTCGGGCACCACCGACAACTTCCAGAAGTACCTGGGCGCCGCGGCGAAGGCCGACTGGACCAAGGGCGCCGGCAAGAAGTTCAACGGTGGCGTCGGCAACGGTGCGCAGGGCTCCAACGGCGTCGCGACCGCGGTGAAGGCCTCCGACGGCGGCATCACCTACGTCGAGGGCGCGTTCGCCAAGGACGGCCTGACCCCGGCCCTCATCGACAGCGGCTCCGGCGGCGTCGAGCTCAACGCGGCGAACGTGGCGAAGTCCCTCGACGCGGCGAAGTTCCTCAAGGACGGCTCGAACGACCTCGCGCTCGACCTCAACGGCATCTACGCCAGCAACACCCCGGGTGCCTACCCGCTGCTGCTGACGACCTACGAGATCGTCTGCTCGAAGTACGCGAACCCGGACGTCGCGAAGGCCGTCAAGGCGTTCCTGACGGTGGCCGCCACCGACGGTCAGCAGCCGCTGTCCGCCAAGGGCTACGTGCCGATCCCGCAGTCGCTGCAGACCAAGGTCCTGGCCGCCGTCAAGGCGATCTCCTGACCTGGCATTGCGACTGACATCCGAGTGATAGAGGCTGGTCAGAAGTAGCTGATGAGCGAGTCATCCTCGACGCGAACGCCCACCGGCGACCCCGGTGGGCGTTCGTCGTCCGTCACGACGCCCCCGGAGGTCCCGATTTCGGAACAGCCAGGCTCCCCGGCGGCGCCGCAGCCGCCCGCGAGCGAGAAACCGAAGAAGGTGCGGCCCGGTGACCGCATCTTCCAGAACCTGACCACCGGGGCCGGGATCTTCGTCGTCGCCCTGATCGGCCTGATCGGGCTGTTCCTGCTGATCCAGGCGATCCCGGCGTTGCAGGCCGACAACGTCAACTTCCTGACCAACCACGGCTGGTCGACCAGTGACCCGGCGAACATGTCGTTCGGCATCCTCGACCTGCTCGAGGTCACCGTGGCGACGTCGGTGGTGGCGCTGATCATCGCGATGCCGGTCTCGCTGGGCATCGCGCTGTTCCTGACCCAGTACGCGCCGCCGCGCCTGGCGCGCCCGTTCGCGTACGTCATCGACCTGCTCGCCGCGGTGCCGTCGATCATCTTCGGCCTCTGGGGCATCCTCGTGTTCGCCCCGGCGATCGAGCCGTTCGCGCAGTGGATCAACGAGACGTTCTCGTGGTTCCCGATCCTCGCCCCCGGCAACGTCGCGCCCAGCGTGCGCGGCACGATCTTCACCGCGGGCATCGTGCTGGCCGTGATGATCCTGCCGATCATCACGTCGCTGTCCCGCGAGGTGTTCGAGCGGACGCCGACCCCGCACATCGAGGGCGCGCTGGCCCTCGGCGCCACGCGCTGGGAGGTCATCCGCACCACGGTGCTGCCGTTCGGCAAGGCCGGGTACGTCGGCGCGTCCATGCTCGGCCTCGGCCGCGCGCTGGGCGAGACGATCGCGCTGGCCGTCATCCTGCTCATCCCGCAGGGCAAGAACTTCGACTGGAGCCTCTTCGACGGCGGCGCCACGTTCGCGTCGAAGATCGCGGCGAACTACAGCGAGTTCAACAACGAAGTCTCGGCCGGCGCGTACATCGCGGCCGGCCTGGTGCTGTTCGTGCTCACCTTCGTCGTCAACTTCTTCGCGCGGTCCATCATCGGCAAGAAGGGGGACTGAGCATGACCACCACCTCGCTCGAAGCGCCCGCGTCGACCCCCGCCTTCCAGCAGGTCAGCCTGGGCCGCAAGGTCAAGAACGGGCTGGCGACCACGCTGGTCTGGCTGTCGTTCCTGATCGCCGTCGTCCCGCTGGTGTGGGTGCTCTACACGGTGGTCGCGAACGGCATCAAGCGCATCCCGTACTCCAACTGGTGGTCGCAGGACCTGGGCAACTTCCTGTCCGACGAGGTCGGCGGCGGCGTGCTGCACGCGATCATCGGCAGCCTGCTGCAGGGCCTCGTCTGCGCGATCATCGCGGTGCCGATCGGCATGCTCGTCGCGATCTACCTCGTCGAGTACGGCCGTGGCAAGCTCGCGAAGGCCACGACGTTCATGGTCGACATCCTCTCGGGTGTCCCCTCGATCGTCGCCGCGCTGTTCATCTACGCGCTCTGGATCACCACGTTCGGCCTGCCGCGCAGCGGTTTCGCCGTGTCGCTGGCCCTGGTGCTGCTGATGATCCCGGTCGTCGTCCGCTCGTCGGAGGAGATGCTGCGGATCGTCCCCGACGACCTGCGCGAGGCTTCCTACGCACTGGGTGTGCCGAAGTGGAAGACGATCATGAAGATCGTGCTGCCGACGGCGATGTCCGGCATCATCGGCGGCATCATGATGGCGCTGGCCCGCGTGATGGGCGAGACGGCGCCGCTGCTGGTCCTGGTCGGCTACTCCGCCTACACGAACTGGGACATCTTCAGCGGCGAGCAGGCCGCGCTCCCGCTGTTGATGAACAACGAGCGCGTCACCAACTCGATGGATCCCGGCTCGGTCGGCTTCGACCGGATCTGGGGCGCCGCACTGACCCTGGTGCTCATCATCGCGCTGATCAACCTCCTCGCCACCGTGTTCGCGCGCCTCGTCGCCCCGAAGAAGAAGTGAGCTGTTCCTGATGGCCAAACGACTCGATGTCAAGGACGTCGACATCTACTACGGCAAGTTCCACGCCGTGGACGGTGTCACCCTTTCCGTGCCGCCGCGCAACGTCACCGCGTTCATCGGCCCGTCGGGCTGTGGCAAGTCGACGGTGCTGCGCACGCTCAACCGCATGCACGAGGTCATCCCCGGCGCCCGCGTCGAGGGCGACGTCCTGCTGGACGGCGAGAACATCTACGCGTCGTCGGTCGACCCGGTGCAGGTGCGCCGCACGATCGGCATGGTGTTCCAGCGCCCCAACCCGTTCCCGACGATGTCCATCAAGGACAACGTCGTCGCGGGCCTGAAACTGGGCGGCACCAAGGGCAAGAAGACCCTCGACGACATCGCCGAGCGCGCCCTGCGCGGCGCGAACCTGTGGAACGAGGTCAAAGACCGCCTGAACAAGCCGGGCGGCGGGCTCTCGGGCGGTCAGCAGCAGCGGCTGTGCATCGCCCGCGCGATCGCGGTCCAGCCGGACGTGCTCCTGATGGACGAGCCGTGCTCGGCCCTGGACCCGATTTCCACGCTGGCGATCGAGGACCTGATCGGTGAGCTGAAGAAGGACTACACGATCGTCATCGTCACGCACAACATGCAGCAGGCGGCGCGGGTTTCCGACCAGACGGCGTTCTTCAACCTCGCCGGCGTCGGGCAGCCGGGCCGGCTGGTGGAGCTGAACGACACGGAGAAGATCTTCTCCAACCCGGACGAAAAGGCCACGGAAGACTACATTTCCGGCCGCTTCGGCTGAGTCCACAGTGGAATGGAAAAAGCCCCCGGCCGCGGCCGGGGGCTTTTTCGTTGGGGTGACTCAGATGTCGTCGTCGGAGCCGTAGCCCGGCATCTTGCCGGTGACCACGAAGATCATCCGCTTCGCGACCGACACCGCGTGGTCGGCGTAGCGCTCGTAGAACCGGCCCAGCAGCGTCACGTCGACGGCGGAGGCCACGCCGTACGGCCATTCGCGGTCCATGATGACGGTGAACAGGTGGCGGTGGATGTCGTCCACCTGGTCGTCGTCGGACTCGAGCGTCTTCGCCGCTTCGACGTCCTTCGACTTGATGACCTGCTCGGTCTGGTGGGCCAGCTTGACCGCGACCTCGCCCATTTCGGAGAAGTACGGGCGCACCGACTCCGGCAGCACCGGATCCGGGTGGCGGCGCCGCGCGGCCTTGGCCACGTGCAGCGCCAGGTCGCCCATGCGCTCCAGGCTTTCGGCGGCGTGGATCGCCGCGAGCACCGTGCGCAGGTCGGTCGCCACGGGCGCCTGGAGGGCCAGCAGGGCGTACGCCTGCTCCTCGCACTGGGCGCGGGCGTCGTCGACCTTCGAGTCGTCGCTGATCACCTGCTCGGCGAGACTGAGGTCGGCCTCCAGGAGGGCGCGCGTGGCGCGCTCCATGGCGTCGGCGACCTGGACCGACATCGCGGCCAGGTTGTCGGCGAGCTGTTCGAGTTCGACATGGTAAGCCTCACGCATGGCCCAACCCTACGGCCAACCGTGGCCAAATACCGCATCGCCGGGTGAACCGCACGTGAACCCGGACTAACGATCCTCGCGGATCAGCCGTTGCTGGTGCTCTTCCGGGTGGTCGTCGACTTGGAGCTGCCGCTGCTCTTCGACTTCGACGTGCTGGTCGGCGGCGCCTGCTCGCTCACCGGGACCGGCGCGTTCGGGTCGGGCAGCGGGGTGTTGTTGCGCAGCGCGTCGAAGAGGGCCTTGGTCTTGCTGACGACGAGGACCTCGTTGCCGCGGTTGTTGGCCATGCCGACCGTCGGGACGGTCAGGAACGCGATCTTCGCCGGGTCCAGGCCCTTCATCGACTGCGCCAGCGTCATCATCTGCTTGACGCCGAGGTTGTCCCCGAAGGTCGCCTTCGCGAAGGCGTTGATGAAGTCGCTGAGCTTGCCGGGATCGAGCACGACGTCCGAGGACATGACCTTCTTCAGCAACGCGCCGATGAACTCCTGCTGCCGCTTGATCCGGCCGTAGTCGGACGTCGGGTCGCCCTTGACGTGCCGGGCGCGGACGAAGTTCAGCGCCTGGTCGCCGGAGATCGTGACGTCGCCGGTCTGCAGCAGCACCTTGCCGAGGATGGTGTCGTCGATCGGGATCTCGTTGTGGATGGTGACGCCGTGCACCGCGTCGACCATCTCCTTGAAGCCGTTGAAGTCGATGCCGACGAAGTGGTTGATCCGCAGCCCGGTGATCTGCTGGATCACCTTGGTGACGCAGGCCGGCCCGCCGACCGCGTAGGCGGTGTTGAGCTTGGCGAACTTCGCGCCCTTGTAGACCTCGTCGGTGGTCTTGCTCTGCGCCGGGTCCCACTTCTGGCAGTCCGGCCGGTTGATCTCGAGGTCGCGCGGGAAGGACGTGACGACGACCCGCTTCCGGTCGGCCGGGATGTGCGCGACCATCACGGTGTCGCTGCGGGCTCCGGGGGTGCTGTCGGCGGTGCCGACGCCTTCCTCGGCGGACGCGCCGTCGCGGGTGTCGGAGCCGACCATCAGGAAGTTCTCGTCGTTGGCCTGCGCCTCGGCGTCCTGGATGTCGGAGGAGTTCTCGTCGAGCGCGGAGACCTGGGTGAACTTGGCGTCGAAGTAGGTCTGGGCGCCCCAGGCACCCCCGATCCCAAGGAAGACGAGCCCGGCCACCACGGCGGCGGCGATCCGCCCGGCCAGAGCCGTTCGCCGCTTCTTTTCCTGCTGCCGGTTTTCCTGCTGCCGGCTCAGTTCGGCCTGCACGGCCTCTTCTTCGGCGGAGGGACCGGCGGTGACAACGCGCTGCAGGGCGGTCCGGGTGCTCTCGAGGATGGAGGCGGGCGAGAGCCGTTCCCGCCGTTCCCGCCGCTTGGCTTCCTCGGCTTCCATCTCATCGTGGGCGGCGGAGAACCGGGCGAGGGTGTGATCGATCTTGCGCCGGTACTGGGTCGCCTCGTCGATCGCTTCCATCTCGTCGGTCATGGTCAGCGGATCAAGAGCGGCCCGCGGAGGAACGGCGGAACCTTCACCCGCGGCACGCGGGGGAACACCTTCGGCGCGGCGGGCCGCCAGGTCATCCGGGGCGGGGTGCGGAGCTGCGGCCCCGTCGGCGGTGCGGCGGGCTGCCGAGTTGTCGGTTGCGCGCTGGGGCGCGGCCCCTTCGGCGGTGCGGCGGGGCGCCGGGCCGTCCTGGGCGAGGTGCGGAGCTGCGGTCCCTTCGGCAGCGCGCCGGGGCGCCGGGCCGTCCGCGGCGGGGTGCGGAGCTGCGGCGCCGTCGGCGGTGCGGCGGCCTGCCGAGTTGTCGGCTGTGCGCTGGGGTGCGGCCCCTTCGGCGGCGCGGCGGGCTGCCGGACC
>NZ_MUMI01000123.1 GCF_002155975.1 Amycolatopsis kentuckyensis | reverse complement strand
CTGAACAACGCGTTGTTCAGCAACGGCATCGACGTCATCTCCGCGATCACCGCGCCCGACTCGATCCCGCAGTTCCAGGCCGACGACCGGTTCCGGGTCGTCCAGGGCACGACGAACTCCGAAGTCACCCTCGCCATGAACAACGCGCGGGCGCCGCTCGACGACGTCCGGGTGCGCCAGGCCCTGACGTACGCGATCGACCGGAAGGCGTTGCTGGACACGGCGTGGGCGGGCCGCGGCACGTTGATCGGGAGCATGGTCCCGCCGACCGACCCCTGGTACGAGAACCTTTCGAACGTCCACCGGTTCGATCCCGCGCGGGCCGAGGCGCTGCTGTCCGAAGCCGGCGCGACGAACTTGAACCTGCGGCTGCGGATCCCGAACCTGCCGTACGCGGTGTCGGCCGCGCAGGTCGTCCAGTCGCAGCTCGCCGACGTCGGCGTCCGGACCACGATCGAGCCCCTCGACTTCCCGGCGGTGTGGCTCAAGCAGGTGTTCACCGACCACGACTACGACCTGTCGATCATCCAGCACGTCGAAGCCCGGGACATCACGACGTTCGGAAAGCCGAAGTACTACTGGGGCTACGACAGCAAGCGTGTCCAGCAGCTGCTCGCCGAGGCCGACAGCGGGACGCCGGAGCAGCAGGTCGCGGACATGAAGCAGGTGGCGCGGCAACTGAACGCGGACGCGGCCGCGGACTGGCTGTTCCTGTTCCCCAACGTCATCGTCGCGAAGGCCAAGGTGGGCGGATTCGTCCAGAACCAGGTCAGCGAGTCCTTCGACCTCACCGGGCTGGCGCCGCGATGACGGCCAGGGTGCTGCGCCGGGTGGCGATCTTCGTGGTCAGCGTGCTGGCCGCGTCGATCGTGGTGTTCCTGTTCATGGCGGTGCTGCCGGGCGATCCGGCGCAGGTCGCGCTCGGCGTCAACGCGACGCCGGAGCTGCTGGCCAAGACGCGCGCGGAGTTCGGCATCGACCGGCCGCTCCTCACGCAGTACTTCGACTGGATCGGCGGCGTGCTGCACGGCGACTTCGGCCGCTCGTACGTCACGCGGGACGCGATCGGCCCGCAGCTGCTCGACCGCCTCGGCGTGACGCTCTGGCTGGTCGGCGCGGGCATGCTGGTGGCACTGGTGATCGCGGTGCCGGCCGGGACGTTCGCCGCGGTGAAGCACCGGAAGGCGTCCGGCGCGGGTGTTTCCGGGCTGTCGCAGATCGGCGTCGCGATCCCCGCGTTCCTGGCCGGGATCATCCTCGTGCAGATCTTCGCGGTGCAGCTGCGCTGGCTGCCCTCGGGCGGGTGGACACCGCCGAACCAGGACTTCGGCGAGTTCTTCCGCGGGCTGGTTCTCCCGGCGTTGTCGCTGGGCCTGGTGCAGGGCGCGGTGCTCACCCGCTACGTGCGGTCCGCCGTGCTCGACACGCTCGGCCAGGACTACCTGCGCACCGCGCGGTCCAAGGGGCTGCGGCCCGGGCAGGCGTTGGTGCGCCACGGCTTGCGCAATGCGTCGGTACCCGTGGTCACCGTGCTCGGTCTCCAGCTGGCGACGCTGCTGATCGGCGCGGTCGTCGTCGAGCGCGTGTTCGTGCTGCCGGGACTGGGCTCGATGCTGCTGGACGCCGTCGGGTCCCGCGACCTGCTGACCGTGCAGGGGATCGTGCTCGTCCTGGTGGTCGGCGTGCTGCTGGTCAACTTCGTCGTCGACCTCCTCTACACCGTGCTCGACCCGCGATTGCGAGGTTCGTGATGCGCAATCTGGTCCTGGGCGGGGTGCTCGTCGGCCTGGTCGTGCTGGCCGCGGTGCTGTCCTTCGTGTGGACGCCGTTCGACCCGGTGAAGGTCGACGCGACCCACCGGCTGCTCGGCTTCACCGGCTCCCACTGGTTCGGCACCGACAAGTTCGGCCGCGACCTGCTGAGCCAGCTCATGGTCGGCGCCCGGACGACGCTGTACGTCGGAGTCGTCGCCGTCGGCATCGCGGCGGTGATCGGGACGCCGCTGGGCATCCTCGCCGGCATGTCGCCGCGGTGGCTGGGCGAGTTCGTCATGCGCGTCAACGACCTCGTGCTCGCGTTCCCCGCGCTGCTGCTGGCGATCATGTTCGGCGCGGTCTTCGGGGCGGACACGCTGACCGCGATGGTCGCGATCGGCATCGCGACGATCCCGTCGTTCGCGCGGATCGCCCGCTCCGGGACGCTGCAGGTGATGAGCACCGAGTTCGTGCTCGCCGCCCGGGCGGGCGGGCGGTCGCGGCCGAACATCGCGCTGCGGCACGTGCTGCCGAACATCTCCGGCCTGCTGATCGTGCAGGCGTCGGTGTCGTTCGCGATCGCCGTGCTCGCCGAGGCGGCCTTGTCGTTCCTCGGCTTCGGCACCCGGCCGCCGACGCCGTCGTGGGGCCGGATGCTGCAGGAATCCCAGGAACTGCTGACCGTGCAGCCGCGGCTGGCGCTGGTGCCGGGCATCGCGATCGCCGTCGCCGTCCTCGGCTTCAACCTCCTCGGCGACGGCCTGCGCGACCGCCTGGACCCCCGATTGGCGGCGCGCGTATGACGCTCTCGGTGACCGGACTCCGGGTCGACGACCTGGTCCGGAACGTCTCCTTCGAAATCGGTGCCGGTGAGCGCGTCGGCCTGATCGGGGAGTCCGGGTCCGGGAAGTCGCTGACGGCGCTGTCGATCATGGGCCTGCTGCCCGAGGACCTGCGCGCGTCGGGTTCGGTCGCCCTGCACGGGCGCGAGCTGCTGGCAATGTCCGAAAAGGACTTGTCCCGGCTGCGCGGCGACGAGCTGGCCATGGTGTTCCAGGAACCGATGACGGCGTTGAACCCGGCCATGCGCGTCGGCCGCCAGGTCACCGAGCCCGGCCGCGTCCACGGACGCCGGCACCGCGCGGAAGAACTCCTCGACGCGGTCGGCCTGCCGGGCACCGCCCGCGCGTACCCGCACCAGCTCTCCGGCGGGCAGCGGCAGCGGGTGGTGCTCGCGATGGCGCTGGCCAACGAGCCGTCGCTGCTGATCTGCGACGAGCCGACGACCGCCCTCGACGTCACCGTGCAGGCCCAGATCCTTTCGCTCATCAAGACGTCGTTGCCCGCCGAAAGCGCGTTGCTGTTCATCACGCACGACCTCGCCGTCGTGGCTTCGGTGTGCGAGCGCGTGCTGGTGATGCTGGACGGCGAGATCGTCGAAGCGGGTTCGACGCGGGAAGTCCTGACGTCGCCTTCGCACGCCTACACGCGGAAGCTGCTGGCCGCCTCGGACCTGGAGGCCCGGCGATGATCATCGAAGTCCGCGACCTCGAACGCCGGTACGCCCGCCGGGACGTCCACGCGCTGGGCGGCGTCAGCTTCGACGTCGAAGCCGGGCAGCGGTTCGGCATCGTCGGCGAGTCCGGTTCCGGCAAGTCGACGCTGGTCCGGCTGCTGGCGGCGCTCGACAAGCCGACCGCCGGCACGGTCTCGTTCCAGGGCAGGCGCATCGACCACCTGCCGGAACGCCGCCTCGGCTTCCTGCGCTCGGAACTGCAGATCGTCTTCCAGGACCCGATGGGCTCGCTCGACCCGCGGATGCGCGTGCTGGACATCGTTTCCGAACCGATCGGCCGCCGGGAACCGGACCGCGTCGCCGAGCTGCTCGCCGCCGTCGGCCTGCCCGCGGACGCGGCGGGGCGGTACCCGCACCAGTTCTCCGGCGGCCAGCGGCAGCGGATCTCGATCGCCCGCGCGCTGGCGCCGAACCCGAGCGTGCTGATCGCCGACGAGCCGGTCAGCGCCCTCGACGTCTCCGTGCGCGGCCAGATCCTCGACCTGCTCGGCTCGCTCGTGGACCAGTTCGCGCTGACGCTGATCTTCGTGTCGCACGACCTCGGCGTCGTCCGGCACGTCTGCGACCGGGTCGCGGTGATGCGCCGCGGCGAGATCGTCGAGCTCGGCGACGTGGCGCAGGTCTACGACGCGCCGGAGCACGAGTACACGCGGGAATTGCTGGCGGCCGCGCCGAACCTGCGCGCGGAGCTGGCCCGGCTGCGCGGAGGTGACGATGGCTGACTACCCCGAAGGCCTGCCGATCGGCGACGGCTGGGTGTCCACTGCGAATGTCGAAGAAATCGTTTTCCCGTACGACGGGAGCGTGATCGGCACCGCGCCGGCCGGGACGCCGTCGCTTGCGCGCCGGGCCGTCGACGAGGCTGTCGCCGTCGCGCGCGAAGTGGCTTCGCTGCCTTCGCGGGTTCGGCGTGCCTTGTTGAACGATGTCGCCGCCGCGGTGCGCTCTCGTCGCGAGGAGTTCGAGAACCTGCTCGTGCTGGAGACGGGCAAGCCCCTGGTCGACTGCCGCGTCGAGGTCGCGCGCACGATCGTCACCTGGGAAGCCGCCGCCGAAGAGGTGTCCCGGCTGCACGGCGAGACCGTGCCGCTCGACCTGCTGCCCTCGGGTGACGGGCTGGTCGGGTTCTGGAAGCGCAAGCCGATCGGTGTCGTCGTCGGCATCGCGGGCTTCAACTACCCGCTGCTGCTGGCGTCGCACAAGATCGCGCCGTCGATCGCCGCGGGCTGCCCGGTGATCGTCAAGCCCGCGCCGCAGACGCCGCTGGCGACGCTGTGGCTGGTCCACCTCGTGCGCTCGCTCGCGCCCGTGCCCGCCATGGTCCAGCTGGTCACCGGGGACGCGGCCGTGGGCGCCGCGCTGACCACCGACCGCCGCATCGGCGCGGTCTCGTTCACCGGCTCGGCCGCCGTCGGTCACCGCATCGCGCGTGCCGCGGCGCCCACGAAAACCCTCCTGGAGCTGGGCTCGAACGCGGCGCTGGTGGTGGCCGAGGACGCCGACCTCGACGCCGCCGTGGACGCCGTGCTGCGCGGCGGGTTCTACGCGTCCGGCCAGGCCTGCATCTCGGTGCAGCGGGTCCTGGTCGTCTCGCAGGTCTCCGAGGAGTTCACCGATCGCTTGCTGGCACGCCTCGACGAGGTCGTCGTCGGCGATCCGCGGGACGAGAAGACGCGCGTGTCCGCGCTGATCGACCCGGCCTCCACCGAACGCGTCGCCGCGTGGATCGAGAAGGCCGGCGGCCGCCGGGTCGGCGGGGGTGTCGACGGCACGGTGTTGCGCCCGACCGTCCTCCTCGACGTTCCGGACGGCGTCGAAGCCTGGGACGAGGAGATCTTCGGCCCGGTCGTCTGCGTGCGCACGGTGTCCGATGTGGACGAAGCGTTCGCCGCGGTGAACGCGTCCCGCTACGGGCTCCACGCCAGCGTCTACAGCAAGTCCCTGAAGACGGCGTTCCGCGCGCTGGACGAGCTCGAAGTGGGCGGGGTCGTGGTGAACGAGGTGCCCGGCTTCCGGTCGGACACCATGCCCTACGGCGGGGTGAAGGACTCCGGCATCGGCCGCGAGGGGCCGCGCTTCGCCGTCGAAGAGCTGACCGTGACGAGGATGGCGGTGCTGCGCCCGTGAACTACTCGACGTTGTTCCGGCTCGACGGGCGGCGGGCCGTCGTGCTCGGCGCGGGCGGCATCGGCCGCGAAGCCGCCCGGGCGTTGGCCGCACACGGTGCTTCCGTGGTCTGCGCCGACCGCGACCTCGAAGCCGCGCGCGAGGCGGGCGTGGGGGAGCCGTACGAACTCGACCTGCTCGAACCGGGTGCCCTGGACAAGGCCGCGTCCGACCTCGGGCCGCAGGACGTCGTGGTGCTGACCGCCGCGACGAACGTCCGCAAACGCTTGCTCGACTACACGCGGGAGGAGTTCGACCGCGTCCTCGCGCTGAACCTCGGCGTGACGTTCGAGGTCGTCCGCGTGTTCGGCGCCGACATGGTCGCGCGCGGGCGCGGCAGCATCATCGGCTTCTCGTCGATCCGCGGCACGACCGTCGAGCCCGGCCAGGGCCCGTACGCGGCGACGAAAGCCGGGCTCGTCCAGCTGTTCCGCACGGCCGCCGCGGAGTTCGGCCCGGCCGGCGTGCGGGTCAACGCGATCGCCCCCGGCGTCGTCGAGACGCCGCTGACCGCGCAGATCAAGGCGAACCCCGAGTGGTACGACGCGTACGCGGCGAAGAGCGCGTTGGGCCGCTGGGCGCGTCCGGACGAGCTCGCCGGAGCCGTCGTGTACCTCGCTTCGGACGCTTCGTCGTTCGTGACCGGCTCTGTGCTGGCGGTGGACGGCGGCTGGACCGCCGTCGACGGCCGCTTCGACCCGCCTGCCTCGTGAGGAGCGTTCATGACCGAGCTGCCTGACCTGACCGCCGTCGAACTCGTCGCGCAGTACCGCGCGAAGACGCTCTCGCCGGTCGAGGTGACCGAAGCCGTTGTCGCGCGCATCGAAGCGCGAGAGCCGGAGCTGCACGCGTTGTACGCGTACGACCCGTCAGGCGCTCGCGAAGACGCGAAGGCGTCCGAAGCTCGCTGGGCGGCCGGTGAACCGCTGGGCCCGATCGACGGCGTCCCGCTCACCATCAAGGAGAACATCGCGACCCGCGGCACGCCGGTGCCGCTCGGCACGGCGGTGACGGACCTGAAACCAGCCACCGAGGACGCCCCGGCGGCCGCCCGGGTCCGCGAGTCCGGCGGCGTCCTGCTGGCCAAGACGACCATGCCGGACTACGGGATGCTGACGTCCGGGCGGTCGAGCTTCCACACCACGGCCCGCAACCCCTGGCAGCTCTCGGCCACCCCCGGCGGGTCCAGCGCGGGGGCCGGCGCCGCGGCCGCCGCGGGGTACGGCCCGCTGCACATCGGCACGGACATCGGCGGCTCGATCCGGCTGCCCGCGGGCTGGTGCGGCCTGGCCGGGCTGAAGCCGAGCTTCGGCCGCGTGCCGGTCGTCCCGCCGTTCCTCGGCCGCGTCGCCGGCCCGATGACCCGCACGGTCGCCGACACGGCGTTGCTGATGAGCGTGCTCTCCCGCCCGGATGCGCGGGACCACCTGTGCCTGCCGCCGTCGGAGCTCGACTGGGCCTCGCTCGACCTTCCGGTGGCCGGCCTGCGCGTCGGCCTCCAGCTCGACGCCGGCGTCGGCCTCCCGGTGGACCCGGCGATCCGCGACGCCGTCACCGCGGCGGCCCGGGCCTTCGAAGCGGCGGGCGCGGTGGTCGAGCCGGTCGAGCCGTTCCTCACGCGCGCCATGCTCGAAGGTCTCGACGTCTTCTGGCGCACGCGGGCCTGGTCGGACCTGACGGACCTGCCGCCGGAGCGCCGCGCGAAGGTCCTGCCGTACATCGCCGACTGGGCGGCGGGCGGCGCGAACGCGTCCGGAGTGGACGTCTACCGCGGCTTCGCCCGGATCGACGTGATGAGCGTGGCGGCCCTGCGCGCGACCTCGGCGTTCGACGTCGTGCTGTCCCCGACCTGCCCGGTCGCGGCGCCGCCGGCGGAGTGGGCGTCCCCGACGAACGACCCGGCCCGGCCGTTCGAGCACATCCCCTTCACCGTGCCGTACAACATGTCCGGCCAGCCCGCGGTGTCGCTGAACTGCGGCTACACCGACGACGGCCGGCCGATCGGCCTCCAGGTCGCCGGCCGCCGCTTCGACGACCTCGGCGTCCTCCGCGTCGCGGCGGCGTACGAGCGGCTCCGCCCGCCGCAGCGGCCCTGGCCGGTGGGGTAGGGAAGAAGTTCCGGACCTTCGGCGAAGCAGGGGTGAAGCTGTCGCCGACGGGAAGGAACCCCATGACAGAGGCAGCCCCATGACGGCGGCTCCGGTGCTCGACAGCGAGCACTTCACCGAGGTGCACGACCACTATTTCGCGGTCATCTACCGGTACGTCGCCGGCCGCCTCGGCACCCAGGCCGCGGAGGACGTCGCCGCCGAGACGTTCCTCGTCGCCTTCGACCGCCGGAAGACGTTCGACGCCACCCGCGGCGACCTGCGTGCCTGGCTGTTCGGCATCGCGACGAACCTGGTCTCCCGGCACCGCCGCAAGGAGGCCCGCCACTACCGCGCGCTCTCGCGGCTCGACGTCCCCGTGGCCGCGGAAGGCCACGAAAACCGCGTCGTTTCGGCGATGGCGGCCGGGCAGCTGGGCAAGGCGCTGACCCGGTTGACCGCCGGCGAACGCGACGTCCTGCTGCTCGTCGCCCTCGGCGAGCTCGGCTACGCGGAAGTCGCCGAGGCACTCGGCATCTCCCCGGGCACGGTCGGCTCCCGGCTGACGCGGGCCCGCAAGAAGCTCACCCCCGTCCTCGCCCAGGAGGCCTCCGATGAATGACCTGCAGACGCTGCGAGCCGCGCTGGCACCCCGCGAAGTGCCCCAGGACGTGGTCGACCGGAGCCGGCACCGGCTGCAGAACCGGATGCTCGCGCGCCCCCGTCGCCGGGTGGCGCGCCCACTGGCGCTCGGGGCCGGACTGGTGGCCGCCGCGACCGCGGCCGCCGTCGTGGTGGCCACCCTGCCCGGCACCCCGGCGTCCTCTCCGCAGCCACAGGCCGTGGCCCCGGTCGTCACCGGCACGCAGGTCCTGCTGGCGGCGGCCACGGTGGCCGAGCACGCCCCGGACGGCACCGGCAAGTACTGGCACATCAAGACCTCGGAAACGGAGGTCTACGAGTACTGGTTCAGTGCCGACGGCCACATGTGGTTCCGCGGCGCGAAGACCGGTGGCCGGGTCCAGTCGCTGGGGGTGTTCCCGTTGCGGCTGGCCGCCACCGACGTGACCTTCGAGCAGCTCCGGACCCTGCCGACCGACGCGGCGGCGCTGCGGGACTGGCTCGTGAACGCGATCGCGCACAGCGGCGCCCGGACGAGCGCGGGCCCGCTCACCGCGGAGGAGCGGGAACGGGAGCTGTTGCTGTCGCTGGTTTCGCTGGTGTCGACCTTGCCCGCGCCGCCGGCCGTGCGGGCGACGGCCTTCCGCTCGATCGCGGCGTACCCCGGCGTCAAGGACCTCGGCCCCGTCCCCGGCGGTCGCGGCTTCCTGCTGCCCGGCGAGTACCGCCTGGTGGTCGACCCGGCGACCGGCCGCATCAACCGGACGTCGATGTACGTGAGCGCGGACGGCGCCATCTACGGGTTCGCCGGCCCGGCGGGCGCGCAGGTTGATTCCGAGTGGACGGACTCACTGCCGAAGTGAGCCGAACCGGTGGCCGGGCCTGCGCCCGGCCACCGGGGTTCAGCCCTTGACGGCCTCGGCCAGCGCCAGCACCCGCCGCGCGTTGTCGACGTGCAGGTTCTCGATCATCCGGCCGTCCACGGTGACGACCCCGCGGCCTTCCTTCTGTGCGTCCTCGAAGGCCTCGATGATCCGCCGCGACCGGTCGATCTCCTCTTCGGACGGTGCGAAGATCCGGTTGCACGGGTCCACCTGCGCCGGGTGGATCAGCGTCTTGCCGTCGAACCCGTACTGCCGGCCCTGCTCGCACTCGGCCTCGAACCCGGGCAGGTCCTTCACGTCGTTGTAGACGCCGTCGAGGATCACCTTGCCGGTCGCCCGGGCGGCCAGCAGGCACAGCGAGAGCCCGCCCAGCAGCGGCCCGCGGCCCGGGACGAACTCCGCGTGCAGCTCCTTGGCGAGGTCGTTCGTGCCCATCACCAGCACGGTCAGCCGCTCGGACGCCGCCGCGATCTCCTCGGCGTGCAGCATCGCGACCGGCGTCTCGACCATCGCCCAGATCTTCGTGTGGTCCGGCGCCCCGCCGAGCTCCAGCGCGCGCTCGATGTTGTGCACCTCGGCGGCGGAGTTCACCTTCGGGACGACCACCGCGGCCGGGCCGGCGGAGGCGGCCGCGCGCAGGTCGGCGTCGTGCCACTCGGTGTCCAGGCCGTTGACCCGGATCGTCACTTCGCGCTCGCCGTAGTTGCCCACCGCCGCGCACACGCGTTCCCGCGCGGCTTCCTTGGCGTCGGGGGAGACGGCGTCCTCGAGGTCGAGGATCAGCGCGTCCGCGGGGATCGTCTTGGCCTTCTCCAGCGCCCGCTCGTTCGCGCCGGGCATGTAGAGGACGGAACGCCTCGGCTTCACTTCGGTCATCCGAGGGCCTCCTTGGTGGCCGCGTCGTAGGCCGCGGCGAGTTCGGGGTCGTCCGCCGCGAGCGCGTCGGCCAGTTCGGCGACCACGCGGCACTGCTTCACCGACGCGTCGTCCTGCATCTTCCCGTCGATCATCACCGCGCCCGTGCCGTCGCCCATCTCGGCGATCACCCGGCGCGCCCAGGCCACATCGGACGGCGAAGGCGAGAACACCTTCTTCGCGATGTCGATCTGCACCGGGTGCAGGCTCCACGCGCCGACGCAGCCGAGCAGGAACGCGTTGCGGAACTGGTCCTCGCACGCGACGACGTCGCGGATGTCCCCGAACGGCCCGTAGTACGGCAGGATCCCGTGCATCGCGCACGCGTCCACCATCCGCGCCACCGTGTAGTGCCAGAGATCCTGCTGGTAGGTCGTCCGGCCTTCGGTGAGGTCGTCGCCGGTGGGGTCGGTGCGCACCAGGTAGCCGGGGTGCCCGCCGCCGACGCGGGTCGTCTTCATCCGGCGGCTCGCGGCCAGGTCGGCCGGGCCGAGCGAAATGCCCTGCATGCGCGGGCTCGCGCCGGCGATCTCCTCCACATTGGCCACCCCGCTCGCCGTCTCCAGGATGGCGTGCACCAGCAGCGGCTTCGTGAGGCCCGCCCGCGCTTCCAGCTGGGCCAGCAGCCGGTCGACGTAGTGGATGTCCTGCGCGCCCTCGACCTTCGGCACCATGATCACGTCGAGCTTGTCGCCGATCTCGGTGACCAGCGTGACCAGGTCGTCGAGCACCCACGGCGAGTCCAGGCTGTTGACGCGCGTCCACAGCTGCGTCTTCCCGAAGTCGTTCGCCTTGGCGATCGCGACCAGCCCGGCGCGCGCGGCCTCCTTGCGGTCGGCGCGGACGGCGTCCTCGAGGTTCCCGAGCAGGACGTCGACCTTCTTCGCGATGTCCGGCACCTTCGCCGCCATCTTCTCGTTGCCGGGGTCGAAGAAGTGGATCATCCGGGACGGCGTCACCGGGATCTCCCGCACGGGCGCGGGCGCGCCCAGGGCGAGCGGGGCGAAGAAGTCCTTCGGGGAGCGCATCGGTCCTCCACGGCGGCGGCTAAGTGACTGGTCGGTAACTTTAGTCCCGCGCGCGCGGGACCGCTGCGGTGCAAGTCACCGCCATGTGGGTGACGGCGGACATCCGCAGCTCAGGGACCCGCGTCCACTGTGGATTTTGCCGTGGTTGCGCCGGATGGGCTAGCCGGACCGGGTTTGACCGAATCCGCCCCGGGTAATCGCCCGTAGCCGGACCGTAATGCCACTCACCCCGCGATCACTCGGTTGGCCGCACCGTTCGACCGAAGTCCGATGACCGCCTACCGACCGGTCATCGACCGCTGGGCGCCGCCGATCGCAGCCACTCGCACTACCCGGCGACGCCGCGCCGCCGCGCTGTTAGACAAGTGAGGTGCCGGTTTCCCCCGGTCACGAAGCGGTGCAGGTTAGAAGGAGGCGGACTCGTGGCGGCTACACCTCAGAACACCGAGCGCTCGACGGTCGCCGGTGGCGCGAAGCGCAGCCGGTCGATGCCGAGCCGCGTGGTGCCGCCGATCGAGCTCCCCGCGAGCGTCGACGAGCTCGCCCGCGCTGCCGCCGCCCAGCTGGGCTGGAACGGCATCGTCCTCCCCGAGACCACGATCCTCGGCCGCAAGGTCTGCGTGGTCGCCAAGCTCCGCACCGACGTGCACGCCGAACGCATCGCGATGGGTGCCGGCCCGGTGGCCGACCGCGCCACCGTCGACACCTGGACCTGGCCGGAGCTGGCCGGAACCGCCCCCGCCCCGGCCGCCGAGATCGTCGGCGTCCTGGCCGTCGCGCGCCACTGGCGCACCGCGATGGCCTCCGCGGTTCCGTTCGCCCGCTACGGCGAGGCCGCGATGGTCCTCCCCTCCCCGGCGGTACTGACCGAGGACTACGTCGGCAACTGCCTGCCGCGCGCCCGCGCGTACGGCCTCGCCGTCGTGACCGCCGACCCGAACGCGGTCGTCGACCTCGACCTCGAGGGCCGCACCGAGCGCGTCGTGCTGGCCGAGGACCCGGTCTCCCGCCTGGTCAACGAGCTGGTGTACGACCACCTGCTCCGGACCGCAGAGGCGCCCGCTTCGCACTAAGGTCGGCTCCATGCGAGTCGTCATTGCTGGTGGACACGGTCAGATCGCGCTGCGGCTGGAGCGGCTGCTCGCCGCGCGCGGGGACGAGGCGGTCGGGATCATCCGGAATCCCGCCCACGCGGCGGACCTCGAAGCCGCCGGCGCCCAGGCCGTCGTGCTCGACCTGGAGAACTCCGATGTGGACGCCGTCGCCGAAGTGCTGAAGGGTGCCGACGCCGCGGTCTTCTCCGCCGGTGCGGGCCCGGGCAGCGGCACCGCCCGGAAGGACACTGTGGACCGCGGCGCCGCGGCACTGTTCGCCGAAGCAGCCGAGCGAGCCGGCGTCCGCCGGCACGTCCAGGTCGGGTCGATCGGTGCCGACAACCCGGAGAACCCCGACGTCACCGAGGAATTCCGCCACTACCTGCGCGCCAAGCGCGCGGCGGAGGACGACCTCAAGGCCCGCGACCTCGATTGGACGATCCTCCGGCCCGGCCAGCTCACCGACGACCCCGGCACCGGCCTGGTCCTGCTGGCCGAGAACACCGGCCGCGGCCCGATCCCGCGTGACGACGTCGCCGCGGTGCTCGCCGCCCTGCTCGAGGCGCCTGCTTCGGTGCACCGCACCTTGACGCTGATCTCGGGTGAGGCCGCGATCGGCGAAGCGATCTCCGCGCTGTGATCACGCAGGCATCGAGAGAGATCGCCGTCTTCAGCGGCAGCGCGCACCCCGAGCTGGCCGAAGAGATCTGCGAGCACCTCGGCGTGCCGCTGCGGCCGGTCGAGATCCAGCGGTTCGCCAACGACTGCCTCGAGGTGCAACTGCAGGCGAACTGCCGCGAACGGGACGTCTTCATCATCCAGCCGCTGGTCAAGCCGGTCCAGGAACACCTCGTCGAGCTGCTGCTGATGCTCGACGCGGCCCGCGGCGCCTCGGCGTCCCGCATCACCGCGGTCATGCCGCACTACTCGTACGCGCGCTCGGACAAGAAGGACGCGCCGCGCATCTCCATCGGCGGCCGGCTGGTCGCCGACCTGCTGGTGACGGCCGGCGCGAGCCGCGTGCTCGCGATGACCTTGCACTCGCCGCAGGTCCACGGCTTCTTCAGCGTCCCGGTGGATCACCTGCACGCGCTCCAGGAGCTGGCCAAGCACTTCCGGCAGTACGACCTTTCGCGCGCGACCGTCGTCTCACCCGACCTGGGCAACGCGAAGGAGGCGTCGCACTTCGCGCGGCTCCTCGGCGTCCAGGTCGCGGCCGGCGCGAAGGAACGCTTCCCCGACGACCGCGTCCAGATCACCTCGGTGATCGGCGAGATCACCGGCCGGGACGTGATCGTGCTCGACGACGAGATCGCCAAGGGCAGCACGGTGCTCGAACTGCTGGACAGGCTGGCCGAGCTGCAGCCGCGCTCGATCCGCGTCGCCTGCACGCACGGCCTGTTCGCGGCGAAGGCCATCGAGCGCATCGGCAGCCGGCCGGAGGTGCTGGAGATCGTCTGCACCAACACGGTCCCGGTGCCGGAGGAAGATCGCACCGAAAAACTGAAGATCCTGTCGATCGCCCCGGCGATGGCCGAGGCGATCCGCCGCATCCACAACGGCGAATCGGTCTCGGCGCTCTTCTAAGCCGGTCCGAGCACCCGGTCCAGGTGGGTGTTGCGGAAGACGCCGGTGGGGTCGGTTTCCTTGCGCACGCGCAGGAAGTCGTCGAAGTGCGGGTAGCGCGTACGGAGGACGCCGGCGTCGAGGTCGTGCATCTTGCCCCAGTGCGGGCGGCCGCCGACGGCGCCGGCGATCTTCTCGAACGCGCTGAAGTACTCGCGGTAGGGCATGCCGGTGAACTGGTGGATGGCGATGTAGGCGGAGTCGCGGCCCTGAGCCGTCGACAGCCAGATGTCGTCGGCGGCGGCGACCCGCACCTCGACCGGGAACATCACCGGGTGTTTCAGCGTCGGTACTACCGCCCGTAGTTCGGCGAGCACGTCCAGCACTGATTCACGTGGAACAGCGTATTCCGTTTCGGTGAAGCGGACATTGCGCGCGGTGACGAAGACGCGGTGCGAGAGGTCGCTGTACTCGCGGGCGCTCAGGACGTTGGAGGCGAAGCTTCCGAGCGACGGCACGAGCCTCGGCATCAGACGCCCGGTCCGGCAGAGCCCGCCGAAGGCGACGTTTTCCATGATCCGGTAGTCGACGAACTCGCGGACCTTGCTCAGCGGTCGCGCCGTGTCGGTCCGGTTGTTGCGCTTGACCAGGGCGTTCTTGCCGTAGGGGAACCAGTAGAACTCGAAGTGCTCGTTCTCGTCGGCGAACTCGTGGAAGCCTTCGAGGACCTGCTCCAGCGGCTCCGGCCGTTCCTGCGCGCGCAGGA
>NZ_MUMI01000122.1 GCF_002155975.1 Amycolatopsis kentuckyensis | reverse complement strand
GCACCGCGCCGCGCAGCACGGCGAGCCAGCGCCGGTACCGCTCGGCGGGCCCGAGCCCGGCGATCAGGGCCACGACGGCGTCCTCGCCCACGACCGCCGCGCAGGCCGCGTGCACCCGGGTCAGGTCGCGGTGGTCCGGCACCACCAGCACCGCGCCACGGCCCTGGGCGGCCACCGTCCCGGCGGCCTCGGCGAGCCGGCGGGGCCAGTCCTCGCCCGGCAGGGCCTGCCAGACGGCGTTCGCGGGCTTGGCCTCGGCGAGGGCTTCCAGGAACGCCGGGCCACGCTGGTAGCGCGCCCAGGCCGTGGTGTCCGGTGACTCCGCGACGGCCGCGGGGGGCAGCGGCGGCTCGCCCTCGGCCTTGGCGTGCCGCGGCGGGATGGCGAGCCGCAGGACGTCCGACAGCGTGCCGCCGTAGCGGTCGGCGACCGCCCGGCACAGCGCGTGCAGCGACGGCGGCAGCACCGGCTCGGGCGAGGTGACGCGGTCGAGGAAGGCCAGCTTCCGCTCGTACTCGCTGGATTCGCCGCGCTCGATCAGGTAGCCGTCGACGAGCTGCCCGGCGAACCGGACGCGGACGCGGCAGCCCGGCACGGCGGTCTCGTGCAGCTTCTCCGGCACGAGGTAGTCGAAGGTGCGGTCCAGGTGAGCCAGCGGGATGTCGACGACGATCCGCGCGACCGGCCGCTCGGGCGCGGGCGACTGGGCGCCCTTCGCCTTCTCCCCCGGCTTCGGCTTCTTCCGGGCGCGCGAGGGTGCCGCCCGAGGTGCGGGCGGCTGCTCCGGGAGGTCCCAGAGGGCTGCGGGCTCGGAACTGCTCACGCCCTGATCTCTACCAGACCCCACCGACGCAAGCCGCCGCGGCCGGTCGTGAGCGGTGAAGCGGGTTCTGAGCCGCTTCACCGCCTCACGACGGCAGCCGGGAGCGTTCGGGCGTCAGGCGCCCGCTGCGGCCTTCAGGGCCCCGGCGCGGGCCGTGCTCTCCCAGGGGAGGCCGAGCTCGGGACGGCCGAAGTGGCCGTACGCCGCCGTCGGGGCGTAGATCGGGCGCAGCAGGTCGAGGTCGCGGATGATCGCGGCCGGCCGCAGGTCGAAGACCTCGGCGATGGCCTGCTGGATCTTCGACGGGTCGACCGTCTCGGTGCCGAACGTCTCGACGAACAGGCCCACCGGGGCCGCCTTGCCGATCGCGTAGGCGACCTGGACCTCGGTCCGCTGGGCCAGGCCCGCGGCGACGACGTTCTTGGCCACCCAGCGCATCGCGTACGCGGCGGAGCGGTCGACCTTGGACGGGTCCTTGCCCGAGAACGCGCCCCCGCCGTGGCGGGCCATGCCGCCGTAGGTGTCGACGATGATCTTGCGGCCGGTCAGGCCGGCATCGCCCATCGGGCCGCCGATGACGAACCGGCCGGTCGGGTTGACCAGCAGGCGCGCGTTCGAGGTGTCGATGCCCAGGCCCTCGAGCTCGGGGCCGACGACGTGCTCCTTGACGTCGACGCTGAGCATCCGGTCCAGGTCGATGCCGTCGGCGTGCTGCGAGGACACGACGACCGTGTCGAGGCGGACCGGCTGGTCGCCGGCGTACTCGATGGTCACCTGGGTCTTGCCGTCCGGGCGCAGGTACGGCAGCACGCCGTCCTTGCGGACCGCGGTCAGGCGCTTGGACAGCCGGTGGGCCAGCGCGATCGGCAGCGGCATCAGCTCGGGGGTGTCCGAGCAGGCGTAGCCGAACATCAGGCCCTGGTCGCCGGCGCCCTGGCGGTTGATCTCGTCCTCGTCCGACTCGACGCGCGACTCGTATGCGGTGTCCACGCCCTGGGCGATGTCGGGCGACTGCGAGCCGATCGCGACGTTGACGCCGCAGGAGTTGCCGTCGAAGCCCTTGGCGGAGGAGTCGTAGCCGATCTTGAGGATGACGTCGCGGACGATCGTCGGGATGTCGGCGTACGCCTCGGTGGTCACCTCGCCGGCCACGTGCACCTGGCCGGTGGTGATCAGGGTTTCGACGGCGACGCGGCTGCGGGGGTCCTTCGACAGCAGGCCGTCGAGGATCGAGTCGCTGATGGCGTCGCAGATCTTGTCGGGGTGCCCTTCGGTCACCGACTCCGAGGTGAACAATCTGCTGCTAGACGCGGTCACGGTGGCCGTCACTTCCTCACCTTGTCGTCGGATGCCCCGAAAGTTAGGCACCCCTTACCTGTGCAAGCGTACTGACTATCGCTCGGGAGGCGGTCAACGCTTCATGAAGCTCACTACAGCGTCCCACAGAGTGGACGCCAGTTCAGCCTTCTGCGCGAGAGGTAGGGGTTTTTCCGTGGCATCAGCCCCTAGGAGCCAGCCCGAATTGTCCTCGGTGCCGAACGCCTTGCCGTCCCCCACGGCGTTGACGACCAGCAGGTCCGCGCCCTTGCGCTTGAGCTTCGCGCGGGCGTGGTCGAGGACGCTGCCGTGGTCGTCGCCGGTTTCCGCGGCGAATCCCACGACGACCTGCCCGGGACGCCGGTTCTGCACCAATTCGGCGAGAATGTCGGCGTTGCGATCGAGGGTGATCACCGGGTCCGGCTGGTCGTCGGACTTCTTGATCTTGTGCTCGGCCCGGCTGGCCGGCCGGAAGTCGGCGACGGCGGCGGCCATCACGACGACGTCCGCGGAGCGGGCCGCGGCGTGCACCGCCTGCCGCAGCTCCTCGGCCGTCGAGACGTGCTCGACGACCGCGCCCGCCGGGTCCGGCAGGGCGACCGTGTGGGCGGCGACCAGGGTGACGTCGGCGCCGCGCTGGGCGGCGACGCGGGCCAGCGCGTAGCCCTGCTTGCCGGACGAGCGGTTGCCCAGGTAGCGCACCGGGTCGAGGGGTTCGCGGGTGCCGCCGGCCGAGATCACCACGCGGACGCCTTCGAGGTCGCGCGGGAGGGCGTCGGGGCGGGCCAGCAGCAGCCGGGCCAGGTCGACGATCTCGGCGGGGTTCGCCAGGCGGCCCTTGCCGGTGTCGACACCGGTCAGCCTGCCGGAATCCGGCTCGGTGACGACCACGCCGCGCGAGCGCAGCAGGGCGACGTTGTCGCGGGTCGCGGGGTGCTCCCACATCTCCGTGTGCATCGCCGGGAAGAAGGCGACCGGGCACCGGGCGGTGAGCAGGGTGTTCGTCAGCAGGTCGTCGGCGAGGCCGTGGGCGGCCTTGGCGAGCAGGTTCGCCGTGGCCGGGACGACCAGGACGAGATCGGCTTCCTTGCCGACGCGGACGTGCTGGACCTCCGGCACCTCGGTGAACACGCCCGTGTGCACCGGGTGCCCGGAGAGGGCTTCGAAGGTCGCCGCGCCGACGAAGTTCAGCGCGGCTTCGGTGGGGACCACGCGGACATCGTGACCGGATTCGGTCAGCCCGCGCAGGACCTCACAGGCCTTGTAGGCGGCGATGCCGCCGCCCACGCCCAGGACGACGCGGGGTTTACTCACCCTCGGTGTGCTCGAGCAGGCCGCCGTGGATCTCGCGCAGCGCGATCGAGAGCGGCTTCTCGCGCGGGCCCGGCTCGACGAGCGGGCCGACGTACTCGAGCAGCCCCTCGCCCAGCTGGGCGTAGTAGTCGTTGATCTGGCGGGCACGCTTGGCCGAGTAGATCACCAGCGCGTACTTCGAGCTGACCTTTTCGAGCAGGTCGTCGATCGGCGGGTTGGTGATGCCCTCGAGCTCTTCGTGCAGGGTCGCCTGGGTGGTCACTCGTGAGGCTCCGAATCTTCGGCAGACTGATCAGTAATCAAGTTTAGCAAGTGCTCGGCGGCCTCTCGCACGTCGGCGTTGACGACGCGGTGGTCGAACTCCCCCGCGGCCGCCAGCTCGCGCTCCGCTTCGGCCAGCCGGGCCTGCACCGCGGCCTCGTTCTCGGTGCCGCGGCCGGTGAGCCGGCCGACCAGTTCCTCCCACGACGGCGGCATCAGCATCACCAGCCGGGCCTCCGGCATCGCCGCGCGGACCTGGCGGGCGCCCTGCAGCTCGATCTCCAGGACGGCCGGGCGGCCCTCGGCGAGTGCCTTCTCGACCGGCTCGCGCGGGGTGCCGTAGCAGTTGCCGGCGAACTCGGCCCACTCGAGGAGCCGTCCGTCGGCGACCATCGCGTCGAACTCCGCGCGGTCGACGAAGTGGTAGTGCGCCCCGTCGACTTCGCCGGGACGCGGTTTGCGGGTGGTGACCGAGACGCTGAACCAGACGTCGGGCTCCAGCTTCCGCAGCTCGCCCACCACGCTCGACTTCCCGACCCCCGAAGGCCCCGATACGACGGTGAGCCGGTGCCGGGGGAAGTCCCCCGTCACCGGCTCACTGCCGCGGTCGGCGCCCCGGTTCACCGGGTAGTCACGACCGGCGCCGTTCACTCGCCGCTGAACTCGGCCAGCAGCGCCTTGCGCTGCCGGTCGCCGAGGCCACGAAGGCGACGGCTGGGGGCGATCTCCAGTCGTTCCATGGTCTGCTGCGCGCGGACCTTGCCGACGCCCGGGAGGGCCTCGAGCAGAGCCGAAACCTTCATCTTGCCGAGGACTTCGTTCTCCTCGGCCTGCTTCAGCACGTCGACCAGAGTGGTACCGCCCCGCTTCAGCCGCTCCTTCAGCTCAGCACGGATCTTGCGAGCGGCGGCGGCCTTCTCCAGCGCCGCAGCGCGCTGTTCCTCTGTCAGCTGGGGAAGTGCCACGTTTTCCTCCGGTAGTTCTCAAAACTGGGTGGGTGACGCGACGGTACCCACCCGTGAGCACCGGCCACAATGCGGGGGTGCCTGGTGGGGGCCCGTTCCGGCCCCTGCTATTGGCCGTTTTCCTGCGGGTCGGCCAGCACTTCGGCGACCCGTTCGACCGCTTGGCGCAAAGCCGCTTGCTCCGGACCGTGCTTCAGGATGTCCCGGGACGACGCGGGCAGCACGCCCGGCAGGGACGCACCGAACAGGGCCCGCAAATCGGCCACAGTGGCTCCCTGGGCCCCGAAACCGGGCGCCAGCACCGGACCGTTCAGCCGCGAAAGGTCGAGCTCTCCCGGCGGAACGGTGGCCCCGACGACGACACCCACATCGCCGAGCGGTTCCGCGTCTGCGTTGAATGCCGCCGCCGCATCGACGATCGCCTGCGCGACCGTGCGCCCGTCGGGCAGCTTCGCGTTCTGCACTTCGCCCGCTTCCGGGTTCGAAGTCCGGGCAAGCACGAAGATGCCGCGCCCCGCGGAGACGGCCGTTCCGGCGCATTGGGCCAAAGAGCCGAAGCCGAGATACGGCGAAACGGTGATCGCGTCGGCGGCGATCGCCGCACCCTCGGCGACGTACGCGGCGGTGTAGGCGCCCATCGTGGAGCCGATGTCGCCGCGCTTGACGTCCAGGAGCACCAGCGCGCCGGCGTCGCGGGCGGTCGAAACCACCCGTTCCAGGACGTGGACACCCGCCGGCCCGAAACTTTCGAAGAAGGCCGACTGCGGCTTCACGATCGCCGCGTGCGCCGCCAGGACCTCCGTGGCGGACAGCGCGAACCGTTCCAGGCCCGAGACGTCCACCGGGAGCCCCCAGGCCTCGATCAAGCCCGGGTGCGGGTCGATCCCGGCGCACAGCGGGCCGCGGGCCGCGACGGCCTTGGCCAGCCGCGCCCCGAACCGCTCCCGCCCGCTCACGACTTCGCCTTCAGCGCCGCCTGGAGCTCCTGCAGCGACTTGACGCCGATGTCGCCCCGGATCAGCGCTTCGATGCCGTGCACGGCCGCCGCGGCGCCCTGCACGGTGGTGACGCACGGGATGTCGCGCGACACCGCGGCGGTGCGGATTTCGTAGCCGTCGACGCGCGGGCCACTGTTCCCGTAGGGGGTGTTGATCACCATGTCGACGTCGCCGTTGAGGATGACGTCCACGATGTTCGGCTCGGCTTCGGTCGACCCCTCGTAGTGCTTGCGCACCACGGTGCACGGGATCCCGTTGCGCCGCAGCACTTCCGCGGTGCCCGAGGTGGCGAGGATCTCGAAGCCGAGATCGGCCAGCCGCTTCACCGGGAACACCAGCGAGCGCTTGTCGCGGTTGGCCACCGAGACGAACACCCGGCCGGACGTCGGCAGCGAGCCGTACGCGCCGCTCTGGGACTTCGCGAACGCCTTGCCGAAGGAGACGTCGACGCCCATCACCTCGCCGGTGGACTTCATCTCCGGGCCCAGCAGCGAGTCGACGCCGTGGCCCTCGGGGGTGCGGAAGCGGTGGAAGGGCAGCACGGCTTCCTTCACCGCGACCGGCGAGTCGGCCGGCATCTGCCCGCCGTCGCCTTCGGCCGGCAGGACGCCGCTTTCGCGCAGGTCCTTGATCGTCGAGCCGGTCATGATCAGCGCGGCGGCCTTGGCCAGCGGCACGGCCGTCGCCTTGGACACGAACGGCACCGTCCGCGACGCGCGCGGGTTGGCCTCCAGGACGTACAGGACGTCGTCCTTGAGCGCGTACTGGACGTTCAGGAGCCCCCGCACGCCCACGCCGCGGGCGATCGCCTCGGTGGAGCGCCGGACGGCCTGCAGGTCCGTGTGGCCGAGCGTGATCGGCGGCAGCGCGCACGAGGAGTCGCCGGAGTGGATGCCGGCTTCCTCGATGTGCTCCATGACGCCGCCGAGGTAGAGCTCCTCGCCGTCGAACAGCGCGTCGACGTCGATTTCGATGGCGTCGTCGAGGAACCGGTCGACGAGCACCGGGTGCTCCGGCGTGACCTCGGTGGCGCGGCGGATGTAGCCGGCCAGGGTCTCCTCGTCGTAGACGATCTCCATGCCCCGCCCGCCGAGCACGTAGGACGGCCGGACGAGGACCGGGTAGCCGATCTCGTCGGCGATCCGCTTGGCGCCCTCGAAGGACGTCGCCGTGCCGTAGCGGGGGGCGGGCAACCCGGCTTCGGTGAGGACCTCGCCGAACGCGCCGCGGTCCTCGGCCAGGTGGATGGCCTCCGGCGGCGTGCCGACCACCGGGACGCCGGCGTCGGCGAGCTTCTTCGCCAGGCCCAGCGGGGTCTGGCCGCCGAGCTGGACGATGACGCCGGCGACCGTGCCGGACGCCTGCTCGGCGTGCACGACCTCGAGGACGTCCTCGAAGGACAGCGGCTCGAAGTACAGCCGGTCGGACGTGTCGTAGTCGGTGGACACGGTTTCCGGGTTGCAGTTGATCATGACGGCCTCGAACCCGGCTTCCCGCAACGCGATCGCCGCGTGCACGCAGGAGTAGTCGAACTCGATGCCCTGCCCGATCCGGTTGGGGCCGGAGCCGAGGATGAGCACCTTCGGCTTTTCGCTCTGGACGGCCACTTCGGACTGGGCGTCGGGGTCGGACTCGTAAGCCGAATAGTGGTACGGCGTCTTGGCCGCGAATTCGGCCGCACAGGTGTCGACGGTCTTGAACACCGGCCGCACGCCGAGGCGGTGACGGAGGGTGCGGACGCCGTCCTCGCCGGCCAGTTCCGGTCGCAGCGCGGCGATCTGGCGGTCCGACAGACCGGTGCGCTTGGCGCGGCGCAGCAGATCGCCGTCGAGCACGGGCGCGTCGCGGACCTCGGCGCCGACCTCGCCGATGTAGGCGATCTGGTCGATGAACCACGGGTCGATGCCACTGGCTTCGTGCACCTGCTCGACGGTGGCGCCGAGCCGCAGGGCACGCTCCACTTCGTACAGCCGGCCTTCGTGCGGCGTGCGCAGCGAGTCCAAAGTGGACTCGACGGTCGCGCCTTCGGGGTCGGGCAGCGTCCAGAACCCGGTCGCCTTGGTCTCGATCGACCGCATCACCTTGCCGAGCGCCTCGGGGAAGCTGCGGCCGAACGACATCGCCTCGCCGACGCTCTTCATCGTCGTGGTCAGCGTCGGGTCCGCGCCCGGGAACTTCTCGAAGGCGAACCGCGGCATCTTGACGACGACGTAGTCCAAAGTGGGCTCGAACGCGGCCGGCGTCTCACCGGTGATGTCGTTCTGGATCTCGTCGAGCGTGTAGCCGATGGCGAGCTTGGCGGCGATCTTGGCGATCGGGAAGCCGGTGGCCTTCGACGCGAGCGCGGAAGACCGCGACACGCGCGGGTTCATCTCGATGACGACCATCCGGCCGTCGCGCGGGTTGATCGCGAACTGGATGTTGCAGCCGCCGGTGTCGACGCCGACCTCGCGCAGCACGGCGATGCCGACGTCCCGCATCACCTGGTACTCACGGTCGGTGAGGGTCATGGTCGGCGCGACGGTGACCGAGTCGCCGGTGTGCACGCCCATCGCGTCGATGTTCTCGATCGAGCAGACGACCACGACGTTGTCGTGCTTGTCGCGCATCAGCTCGAGCTCGTACTCCTTCCAGCCGAGCACGCTCTCCTCGATGAGCACCTCGGTGACCGGGGATTCCGCGAGCCCGGTGGAGGCGAGCCGCTCGAGGTCCTCGGGCGTGTGCGCCATGCCGGACCCGAGCCCGCCCATGGTGAACGACGGCCGGATGACGACCGGCAGCCCGAGTTCCTTCACGGTGTCGCGCACTTCGTCCATGTCGTGGCAGACGCGGGAGCGCGGGACCTCGGCGCCGATGGTGCGCACGATGTCCTTGAACTTCTGCCGGTCCTCACCGCGCTGGATGGCGTCGATGTCGGCCCCGATCAGCTCGACGCCGTACTTGTCGAGCACGCCGCGCTCGTGCAGCGCGACGGCGCAGTTCAGCGCGGTCTGGCCGCCGAGGGTCGCCAGCAGCGCATCGGGGCGCTCTTCGGCGATGACCTTCTCGACGAAGTCCGGCGTCACCGGCTCGATGTAGGTGGCGTCGGCGAACTCGGGGTCGGTCATGATGGTGGCCGGGTTCGAGTTCACCAGGGACACGCGCAGGCCTTCGCTGCGCAGCACCCGGCAGGCCTGGGTACCGGAGTAGTCGAACTCCGCGGCCTGCCCGATCACGATCGGCCCGGAGCCGATCACCAGCACGTGCTGGATGTCCGTCCTCTTCGGCATCAGGCCTTCTTCTCCATGAGCGAAACGAATTCGTCGAACAGGGGCGCCGCGTCGTGCGGGCCGGCCGCGGCTTCGGGGTGGTACTGGACCGAGAACGCCGGGACGTCCAGCGCCCGCACGCCCTCGACCGTGTCGTCGTTGGGGCAGTAGTGGCTGATCTGCGCCGCCCCGAACGGGGATTCGAAGCGCTGCCCGGGCTCGCCTTCGAGGGCGAACCCGTGGTTCTGGGCCGTGATCGCCACCCGGCGGGTGGCCACGTCGATCACCGGGATGTTGATGCCGCGGTGGCCGTAGCGCATCTTGTACGTCCCGAGCCCGAGCGCGCGGCCCAGGACCTGGTTGCCGAAGCAGATGCCGAACAGCGGGATCTCGCGGCCGAGCACCTGCTTGGTCAGCTCGGTCGCGTGCGTCGTCGTGGCCGGGTCGCCCGGGCCGTTCGACAGGAACACGCCGTCCGGCTCGATCGCCAGCAGCTCGTCCAGCGTCGACGTCGAGGGCAGCACGTGCACCTCGATGCCGCGCTGGATCATCTGGCGCGGGGTGTTGGACTTGATGCCCAGGTCCAGGGCGGCCACCCGGAAGCGCGTCTCACCGGAAGGCGAGACGACGTACGGCTTCGGCGTGGTGACCTGGCCGGCCAGGTCGGCGCCCTCCATCTTCGGGCTCGCCAGCACCTCGGCGACCATGTCGTCGACCGTGCCCAGCGCGTCGCCGGAGAACACCCCGGCGCGCATCGCGCCGAGCTCGCGCAGGTGGCGGGTCAGCGAGCGGGTGTCGACCTCGGCGATGCCGACGATCCCCTGGCGCACCAGCTCTTCATCCAGCGTCCGGCGAGAGCGCCAGTTGGACGGCGTGCGCGCGGGGTCGCGCACCACGTAGCCGTTGACCCAGATCTTCGAGGACTCGTCGTCCTCGTCGTTCCAGCCGGTGTTGCCGATCTGCGGCGCGGTCTGCACCACGATCTGCCCGTGGTAGGACGGGTCGGTCAGCGTCTCCTGGTAACCGGTCATGCCGGTGCAGAACACCGCCTCGCCGAGGGTTCGCCCCTGCGCGCCGTAGGCAGCGCCGCGGAACACCCGGCCGTCTTCGAGTACCAGTGCGGCCTGAGCGCGCGCGTTCACTGGGCACCTCCCTTGATCTTGAGCTGTTCGATCCATTGTGGATAGTCGTCGAGGTCGTCGCCGCGGAAGCCGGTGTCGAGCTCGGTGTCACCGAGCCGCCAGGTGAGCACCAGCAGGGCGTCGGTGCCCATCACCTTCCCGGCGATCTTCGTGTCCCGCCGGGCGCCGGTGATCGCCTCCCGCGGGATCCAGAAGTCGGGCGCCCCGCCGCGTTCGACGGCGACACCGCCGTCGTGCAGGCGCCAGACCGCGCCGGTGCGCAGTCCCGCGCCGCGGGTGACGATCCGGTTCTGCCACTCCCCCGCCATCGTCGTCGACAGGTAGACGCCGGTCGATTCCAGCAGCACCTCGCCGGCGTCTTCCGGAATGGCGGGGAACGGCGGCACCTGGGCGCTCTGCGAGCGCGACTTGCGCCGCCAGCCCACGTACATGCCCCAGAGGCAGAGCAGGAAGAAGGCGACGATCGCCAGCACGAGCCAGAAGCGCTCCATCAGCCGATCTTCCCGTCCCGCGCGGTGATCCGCCCGCGCAGCAGCGTCGCGGTCACCACGCCGGGCAGCCGCATTCCCTCGTACGGGGTGTTGGCCGCGATGCTGGCCAGCTCCGCGCCCCGGACGGTCCACTCGGCGTCCGGGTCGACCAGCGCCAGGTTCGCCGGCTCGCCCACCGCGATCGGACGGCCCTGGTCGGCCAGGTTGCCGATCTCGGCCGGCCGCTCGCTCATCACCCGGGCGACGCCGCGCCAGTCGAGCAGGCCGGTGCGGACCATCGTCTCGGCCACGATGGACAGTGCCGTCTGGAGCCCGAGCATGCCCGGCCGGGCCGCGCTCCACTCGGTGTCCTTGTCCTGCACCGCGTGCGGCGCGTGGTCGGTGGCGACGCAGTCGATGGTCCCGTCGGCCAGCGCGGCCCGCAGCTTCTCCGCGTCGGACTCGGTGCGCAGCGGCGGGTTCACCTTGTTCACCGGGTCGTAGGTCGCCAGGCGCTCGTCGGTGAGGAGCAGGTGGTGCGGGGTGACCTCGGCCGACACCTTGGTGCCGCGGTCCTTCGCCCAGCGCAGCACGTCCGCCGTGCCCGACGTCGAGACGTGGCAGACGTGCAGCCGCGCGTTCGCGTGCAGGGCCAGCAGGCAGTCGCGGGCCACGATGGACTCTTCGGCGGCGGCGGGCCAGCCGGTGTAGCCGAGCCGGGCCGCGCGCTCGCCCTCGTGGGCCTGGGCGCCGACGGTCAGCCGCGGCTCCTCGGCGTGCTGCGCGATGACGACGTCCAGGGCCGTCGAGTACTCCAGCGCGCGGCGCATCAGCAGCGGGTCGGCGACGCAGAGGCCGTCGTCGGAGAACACCTTGACCCGGGCCTGCGAGTTCGCCATCGTGCCGAGCTCGGCCAGCTTCTCGCCCTTGAGCCCGACGGTGACCGCGCCGACCGGGTGGACGTCGACCAGGCCGACCTCCTGCCCGCGCCGCCACACGTGCTCGACGATCACGGCGTTGTCGGCGACCGGGTCGGTGTTGGCCATGGCGAACACCGCGGTGTAGCCGCCGAGCGCCGCCGCGGCCGAGCCCGTGTCGATCGTCTCGGTGTCCTCGCGGCCGGGTTCGCGCAGGTGGGTGTGCAGGTCGACGAAGCCGGGCAGCAGCACCTGGCCGGCGGCGTCGATCACTTCGGCGTCTTCGGGGACGTCGACGGCACCGATCGCGGTGATCACGCCGTCCTCGATCAGGACGTCGACCGGGTCACCTTCGCCGTACGGGCGGGCGCCCTGGATCACGGTGCTCACGCGGCGGCTCCTTCGCTGGCCAGGAGGTGGTAGAGGACCGCCATGCGCACGTGGACGCCGTTGCGGACCTGTTCGGTGATGGCCGAGGCCGGGGAGTCGGCGACCGCGCTCGCGATCTCCATCCCGCGCAGCATCGGGCCGGGGTGCAGGACGACCGCGTGGTCCGGCAGCAGCTTCTGCCGCCGTTCCGAGAGGCCGTACGCGATCGAGTACTCACGCGCGCTGGGAAAAAACCCGCCGTGCATGCGTTCGGCCTGGACCCGCAGCATCATCACCGCGTCGACCGCGGGCAGCTCGGCGTCCAGGTCGTGCGAAACGGTCACCGGAAGGCTTTCCACCCCGTAAGGCAGCAACGTCGGCGGGGCGACGAGCACGACTTCGGCGCCCAGGGCCGAAAGCAGGTGGATGTTCGAGCGGGCGACCCGGCTGTGCAGGACGTCCCCGACGATGGCGATCCGGCGGTCCTTGAGGGACCCGAGGCGCTCCCGCAGCGTCGCCGCGTCGAGCAGCGCCTGCGTCGGGTGCTCGTGGGTGCCGTCGCCGGCGTTGACCACCGAGGTGCCGGGCTCGGCCAGCCACTCCGAGAGCCGCTGGGCGGCGCCGCTGGCGGGGTGCCGGACGATCACGCAGTCGGCGCCCGCGGCGGCCAGCGTCAGCGCGGTGTCGCGCAGGGATTCGCCCTTGTTCACCGAGGAGCTGGAGGCGGAGACGTTGATCACGTCCGCGCTCATCCACTTCCCGGCGATCTCGAACGACACCCGGGTGCGCGTCGAGTTCTCGTAGAACAGGGTGATCACCGTGCGGCCGCGCAGCGTCGGCAGCTTCTTGACCTCGCGGCCGAGCAGCGTGTGCTTCAGCTCGTCGGCGGTGTCGAGCACGGCCGTGGCCAGCGCCGGGTCCAGGCCGTCGGTGGCGAGCAGGTGCTTCACGAGTCCTCTCCAGGGGCTTCCGCGGCGTCCGACGGGCGCAGCAGGACCGCGTCGCGGCCGTCGATCTCGGCCAGCAGGACGGACACGCCCTCGGTGCGCGCGGTCGGGACGTTCTTGCCGACGTAGTCGGCGCGGATCGGCAGCTCCCGGTGACCACGGTCGACCAGGACGGCCAGCTGCACCGCCCGGGGGCGGCCGTGATCACGCAGGGCATCGAGCGCGGCCCGGATCGTCCGGCCGGAGAAGAGGACGTCGTCGACCAGGATCACGACGCGGTCGTCGATGCCGTCCGGCGGCAGCTGCGTCTGCTCGAGCGCACGCGGCGGGCGGCGGCGGAGGTCGTCCCGGTAGAGAGTGACGTCGAGGGCGCCGGTGGGCGGGCGGACCCCGGAGAACTCGCCGATCTTGTCGGCCAGGCGGGCGGCGAGCGGCGTGCCCCGGGACGGGATGCCGAGCAACACGGGCGGGGTAGTGCTCTCCGCACCGTTCGCGGTCTTTTCGATGACCTGATGGGCCATTCGGGCGATCGTGCGCGCGACATCGCCGGCCGTCAGGAGCTCGCGCTCCCCGGCCGAACCAGCCGCGTCACGCGGGCGTGACGACAAACCGGACTCCTTCCCCGCCTCACCGGACGGGTCCTTAAAGGACGTCTGTTCCCCTGCTGGTCGGGGCTTTCCCACCGACAGTAGCAGGCACTTTGCTCAGTCTTCCGGGTGGTGTGGCGTGATTCGCGGCAAGCTTCTGCTTGACCTGGTGACAACAATGCGTAACCATTACTCTGAGTATTCGACTCAGCGAGTCCCCCGTGCTCGGTCACCCCGACCGGGAGGGGGTGAAGAACGGAGAACGACCAGATGGGCGATTACGCCAAGGCGCTCGGGGCCAAGCTCCGCGGGATCCGCCAGCAGCAGGGCCTGTCCCTGCACGGGGTCGAGCAGAAGTCCGGTGGGCGCTGGAAGGCCGTCGTCGTCGGCTCGTACGAGCGTGGCGACCGCGCCGTCACCGTCCAGAAGCTGGCCGAGCTGGCCGACTTCTACGGTGTGCCGGTGGTCGAGCTGCTGCCCGAGGGCCGGGTCCCCTCCGGCGCCGAGCCCGCCACCAAGATCGTCATCAACCTGGAGCGCCTGCAGCAGCTGCCGGCCGAAAAGGTGGGCCCGCTCGCCCGCTACGCGGCGACGATCCAGAGCCAGCGCGGCGACTACAACGGCAAGGTGCTCTCGATCCGCACCGAGGACCTGCGGTCCCTGGCGATCATCTACGACATGACCCCGGGCGAGCTGACCGAGCAGCTCATCGACTGGGGCGTCCTGCCGCCGGAGGCGCGTCCTTCCAAGGAGGACTGATCGCCGGATGTGCTGTGGCCGACGCAGTGAGCGTTCCCGGTGGGGCACCGGAGACGCTCACTGATTCGTCGGGGGGCCGCGCAGCACCCGGGGGGTTCTTCTCCGTCAGAGCACGGCGCGGAGGCGGTCGGCGATCGTGCCGATCCGGCCCAGGACGCCGTTGACGAACCGCGGCGAGTCGTCCGTGGACAGTTCCTTCGCCAGGCCGACGGCCTCGTCGATCGCGACCGGGTCCGGCACGTCCTCGGCCCAGAGCAGCTCGTAGACCCCGACCCGCAGCACCGCGAGGTCGACCTTCGGCATCCGCTCCAGGGTCCAGCCCTGCGCGTGCTCGGCCAGCAGCTCGTCGATCTGCGTCTTCCGCCCGGTGACGCCCTCGACCAGGCTGATCGTGTAGTCCGCGATCGGGTCGACCTCGGTCGCGCCGACCCGGTCGGCCAGCAGCGTCACCGCGTCGGTGTCGCGCTGCACGGCCTCGTACAGCATCTCCACCGCGCGGCGGCGCGCCTGACGGCGGCTGATCGCGCCGCCGCGGTTCGGGTGGGGTTTCGACGTCGGCATCAGCTGGAGACGCGGCCCAGGTAGCGGCCGTCGCGGGTGTCGACCTTGATCTTCTCGCCGGTGGACAGGAACAGCGGGACCTGGATCTCCGCGCCGGTCTCCAGCGTCGCCGGCTTGGTGCCGCCGGTGGAGCGGTCGCCCTGCAGGCCCGGGTCGGTGTGCTGGATGACGATCTCGACCGAGGTCGGCAGCTCGATGTAGAGCGGCTCGTTCTCGTGCACCGCGACCTGGACCTCGGTGTTCTCGAGCATGTAGTTGGCGTTGTCGCCGACGACCTCGGCCGGGACCGTGATCTGGTCGTAGGTGTCGCCGTCCATGAAGACGAAGTCGGCGCCGTCCTTGTACAGGTACGTCATGTTCCGGCGGTCCACCGTGGCCGTCTCGACCTTCGTGCCCGCGTTGAACGTCTTGTCGACCACCTTGCCGGTCAGCACGTGCTTGAGCGTCGTGCGCACGAACGCACCGCCCTTGCCCGGCTTGACGTGCTGGAACGCGGTGACGGTCCACAGCTGGCCCTCGAGGTTGAGGACGAGCCCGTTCTTCAGGTCGTTGGTCGTGGCCACGAGCTTGCAGTCTCCTGTGTCGAATCTTCGGGTTCGGGGCCGCTGTCAGACGACCACGAGGTTCTTGGTGCTCAGGGTGAGGAGTTCGGGCTCCCCAGCCCGCACGACGAGCGTGTCCTCGATGCGCACGCCACCGCGTCCCGCGAGGTACACGCCGGGCTCGACGGTGACCGCCATACCGGCGGCCAGTGTACCGACGCCCGTCGCGGCGAAGCTGGGCGCCTCGTGGATCTGCAGGCCGACGCCGTGCCCGAGGCCGTGCGCGAAGTGCTCGCCGTGCCCCGCGTCCGCGATCGCCTTCCGCGCGGCGGCGTCCACATGGGACACCTCGGCGCCCGGCACGACGGCGGCGACCCCGGCCGCCTGGGCCGTGTGGACGAGCTCGTAGACCTCCCGCTGCCAGTCCGCGGGCTCGCCGAGGACGAAGGTGCGGGTCATGTCGGAGTGGTAGCCGTCGACGGTGGCGCCGAAGTCCATCTTGACGAAGTCGCCGCGCTTCAGCTCGGCGTGCGTCGGCTGGTGGTGCGGGATGGCCGAGTGCGCGCCGGCGGCGATGATGGAGGCGAAGCTGGGCGCGGCCGAGCCGTGCTCCAGCATCCGGTTCTCCAGGTCACGGGCGATGTCCAGCTCGGTCCGCCCGGGCCGCAGCCCCCCGGCGGCGACGAGGTCGTCCAGCGCCCGGTCGGCGGCGGCGCACGCCTGGCGCAGGGCCTCGATCTCGGCTTCGTCCTTGACCTCGCGCAGCCGCTCGACGAGGCCGGGGGTCCGCTTCAGGGGTACCTGGGTCTTCAGCGTTTCGTACGTCTCGACGCTGACGTGCTGGCTCTCGAACCCGAGCTGCCCGTAGGTCCGGGTGTCCTTCGCGGCGCGGGCCACGAGGGCGGCGGCGCTGGCCCGGTCGACGACGGTCTCGAGATCGGGCACTTCGGCGGCCGACTGGGTGGTGTAGCGGCCGTCGGTGCAGAAGAGCGTCTTGTCGTCCCCGCCGGCGTGGAGGAGAACGGCGGCGTTGGAGCCGGTGAACCCGGTGAGGTAGCGGATGTTCAGCAGATCGGTGACCAGCAGCGCATCGACACCGGCTCCGGTCAGGAGCCCACGCAGCGCCGCACGACGTCGTCCATGGGTTTCAGGCACGGGGTTCACCCTAGTTCCTCGGTGGCCGGGTGACTGACCAGTAGGCCGCCTACACTCCGCAGGATGAGTGCCTGGGTGATTCGCGGACTGGTGATGGCGGTGCTGCACGGGGCGGCGATCACCTTGCTGGCCAAGTACGCGGTGTACCACCCGACGGACCAGACGCTGGTGGTCTCCCTGGCGCTGGCGGTACTGGTGGGGGCGGCGGCGTTGTGGAGCGCGCTGGACGCATGGCGCGGCCTGCCGGAGCGCGGCCGGGTGTGGTTCATCGCGGCGCTGGTCGCGGGGCCGGTGGCGGGGGTGCTGTACGTGATCGGCCGGGCGGTGTTCGTGGACCAGACGGGCGTGTCGGAGCTGGGCGGGGCACTGACCGGCGGGGCGGCGTTCTCGGCCCTGCTGGTGCTGATCCCGGCCGGGCTCGGGTTGTTCGTCGGCGGCCGGATCGGGCGGTCGCAGGAGTCCGGCGAGGAGCCGCGGGGGTAGCTGAGCCGCCGGCGTCCGGCTGCTCCACAGCGAGTAGCGCTCGGCCGCACGCAGCCCGCCGAGCCGCCGATGTGCTGCGGCGATCCCCGCAGGACCGTCGGCCGCGATCGCGCCCGCAACCCACGGCCGTCCCGCACGACCGCCGGCCGCGATCGCCCCCGCAACCCCACGGCCGTCCCGCACCACTGCCGGCCGCGATCGCCCCCGCAACCCCACGGCCGTCCCGCCCGCATCCGGCAGTGAGCCGCACCTGCCGGCCTTTCGCTAGCCCACCAGGGATATGCCCGGCGGGTAGCCGTCCCACTGGGCCGTCGTCACCGGGCGGGCCGTCGAGCCGTTGTGGCCCACCACCCCCGCGTCGGGGACCGGCCAGCGGTGGCCGTCCAGCTCGAAGGCGTAGCCGCGGTCCGGTGCCTGCAGCGCCTCCGCGCCCGAGCGCAGCCGCGTCGCCAGGGGCAACGTCGCCAGCTCCGGCGGGGTCCGGTCGAGGACCTCGCCCGCCAGCGCCACCGCCACCGCGCGGCGGTCCACGCGGACTCGCGCGCCCGCCCGGACCAGGTCCATCGTGCGCTCCGGGGAGGGCGCCGTCACGCCGTCGAACGTCGCCGCGGTCCGGCCCGGGTTCGCGCACGCCTGGCTGCCCAGCAGGTCCAGCCCGAAGTGCCGCAGGTCGGTCGGGGCGCCGGCGCC
>NZ_MUMI01000121.1 GCF_002155975.1 Amycolatopsis kentuckyensis | reverse complement strand
CCTCGGCCGCCGAACCGACTTCGCCGGCCAGGACCAGCGCCGCGCGGTAGCAATCGGCGGCGGCGTCGTGGCTGCCGGCCGACCAATGCGTGTCAGCCAGGTCGTTGAGCACGATGGTGCGCAGGTCGTGGGCACCGTTCGCGGTGGCCAGGGCCAGCGCTGCCGTGTGCAGCCGCACGGCCTCGTGCGGCTTGCCCAGAGCCGCGTGAACCGTGCCCCAGCTCGTGTGCGCCATCGTTTCGACGAACCCGGCGGAGCCTGCGCAGTCCGTGACGAGCTCGCAGAACAGGCGCTCGGCCTCCGGCAGCCGGCCTCGGCCGAGGTGGACCTGACCGAGGGCCAAGAGCGCACGCAGTTCACCGTCGCGGTCGCGCAGCGTTCTGGCCCGCTCCAGGGCCAGCCGGAGTTGTTGCTCACCGTCCCGGTAGCGCCCGAGGCGCAGGTGCAGCGTGCCCTGGATGTAGTTGGCGTTGCCCACGCGCAGGAGCGGCCCGGTGCGTTCCACCTCCGGCAGTGCCTCGTCGAGAGTGCGCTGCGCCTCGGCGTACCTGCCCGCCTGCGCGTACAGATTGGCGAGCCCGAGGAGCGTGGTCGCCGTGCGCTGGCCGTCTTCCAGAGCGCGGAAAGTGGCCAGCGCGGCCTGCATGTCCCGCTCGGCCTGCCGATACCCACCCATCGACTGGTGCAGCGCGCCCATCCTGGCGAGCGCCCGGCCCTCGGCGAGGGTGACCGCGGCAGCGCCGGCGACCGCGATGGCTTCCGTGTAGCGCTCACGCGCTTCGGCCACCCTGCCCAGGCGGTGCTCCGCGGCGCCGAGCTCGACCAGGATGTGCGCTTGGGCGGCCTGGTCGTCGGCGCGGCGCGCGGCCTGCAGCGCCGCGTGCTGGGCTGTTCGCCGCTCCGCGGCGTGGTGCGCCTGGGAGTGAAAGGGCGCCAGTGCCCGCGCCAACTGCATCGCCTCGCCGTCCAGCCCGGCCTTGGCGGCCGCCTCGACGGCGGCCACGAGGCTCGGCCGCTCCGCTTCCCACCACGCCAGCGCCTGCGTGCGGTCGGCGAGTGGCGGCAAGCCGTCCGCACCGCAGCGCGGGCCGGGGAACCGCGGCGGGTCGACGACCTTGCCCGCCGCGTCCAGTGCCCGGACGTAGTGCGACACCAACCTGCGCAGGGCTGCCATTCGCTCCGGCTCCGGCTCGTCGCGGGCCAGAATCGTGTTCGCGTGCCCGCGCAGCAGGTCGTGACACGTGTACCGGCCAGGAGTGTGCTCGCGCCGCAGATGTGCCTCCGCCAGCTCTTCCAGCACCCGCCACGCCTCCGGCACGGCGCACCCGAACAGCGCCGCCGCCGCGTGCACGCCCACGTCGGGACCGTGGTGCAGGCCGAGCAACCGGAAAGCCCGCCGCTGACCGGCGGTGAGCCTGCGGTAGGAAACCTCGAACGCGTCCGCGACGCTGCGGCTGCCCGCCGAAAGCTCGGCCGGCCGCCTTTGATGGTCGCGGAGCAGGTCGGCGAGATCGGTGGCCGACCAGGAGTCGTGGTGTCGCAACCGGGTTCCCGCGAGCCTGATCGCCAAGGGCAGCCGGCCGCACAGCTCCACCACCTCGGCCGCGGCGCGGTCGTGCGTCACCGGACGACGAGACACCCGAACCAGCAGCTCCCGTGCTTCGGCCTCGGACAGTGGCTCCAGCGACAGGTGGTCGGCCCCATCGAGCTCGGGCAACCGCCACCGGCTGGTGACCAGGACCAGATGGCCCGGAGAGCCGGGCAGCAGCGGCCCGAGCTGACGGGCGTTCAGCACGTTGTCGAGGACGATCAGTACCCGTCGGCCGGCCAGCCACGACCGCCACAGCGCCGACGACTGACCGGTGTCGCGGGGAAGAGCCTCGTCGGGCACTCCGGTCCGGCGAAGCAGGTCGTGCAGGGCGACGTGCGACGTCGTCGGTTCCCGGTCCGGGGTGTGGCCGTGCAGGTCCAGGAACACCTGGCCGTCGGGGAACCACTCGGTGCACCGGTGCGCCAGGTGGACGGCGAGCGCGGACTTCCCGACCCCGGCCATCCCGGTCACCGCCACGATCGCGGTCGCGTTCCGGCGCCGGGCGACGAACTCCAGGCATCCGGCCACTTCGTCGGCCCGTCCGGTGAAATCCGGCAGGTCGTACGGCAGGGACCGGAGAGCGGGACCGGGGGCAGCCGCTGCCGGATCATCCGGTGACGGCTGCGCCGGCGAGGAGGGCCGGCGCGGGGGAACCACCACGCGGCGCTCGGCCGGCTCGAGCAGCTCGCCCGGCGGCGCGGCGCGGCCGGGGACATCGGCGGGCAGGGGAGCGGTCGGCCGCTGCTTCCCGGCCGCGGTGGCCAGGTCGAGCGCCGGGTCCGCGCGCAGGATCTGCGCGTGCACGCGCTGCAGGCCGGGCCCGGGATCAACGCCGAGTTCCTCGGCCAGCAGGCCCTGGACGTCGCGGAAGACGGCGAGTGCTTCGCCTTGGCGGCCGCTGCGGTAGAGGGCGGTCATCAGCAGCTCCCGTGCGCGTTCGCGGTACGGGTGCTCGTCGGTGAGCCGGGTCAGCTCGGGGATGGCCGGCGCGTGTTCCCCGCGCAGCAGGTCGAGCTCGGCGAGGTCTTCCAGGGCGCCGAGGCGGTATTCCTCCAGCCGGGCGCGTTCGGTGGCGGCCGCCGGGGTGTCGATGCCGTCGAAGGCGGGCCCGCGCCAGAGCGTCATCGCCTCGGCGAGGTGCCGCCGGGCGACGGCCGGATCTCCGCTGCGCTTCGTCTCCCTCGCCCGAACGAGGCCGTCGGCGAACTGGGCGCTGTCGAGCCGGTCAGGGGCAACGCGGAGCAGGTACCCGGTGCCCACCGTCTGCAGCGTCGCGCCATCGAGTTCGAGCGACCGGCGCACTTCGCCGACGTACTTCTGGACGAGGTTGACCGCGCTCTTCGGCGGCTTCCCGCCCCAGGCGCCCTCGATGATCTGCTCGCGGTCCACCGGCTGGTTCGCGTGAAGCAGCAGCACTCCGAGCACCCGCAGGCACTTGCCGGGGCCCACTTCGACCGGAGCCGTGCCGCGCCAGGCCGTGACCGGTCCGAGCACGCCGAATCGCACACCAGGCATGCCAACGCCCCCTCCCGCGGCCGAGCGTACCTCCGCCGGCCCCGTTCGCGGCCCGCCACCGCCTACCGGTGCGGTCGCCCTCCCCGCCGTGATCACCCGGTCCAAGGCGTGGTCGACACACCCCGGCCGGTTCCCGTGACTCGCGTGATTGAAGCCGTGACTCGCGTGATTGGAGCCGTGCCGCCTCGAATCACGCGAGTTACGGGCTTGATCACGCGAGTTCCGGCTCCGATCACGCGGGATCCGGTTAGTGGACCGCCATTCCCTCCGGCATCGGCTCGAACCTCGCGTGGCGGCGGGTGAACGTGGCCGTGCCCGAGGTCATCGAACGGAGGTCGATCAGGTAGCGGACCAGTTCCGTGGCCGGGACTTCGGCGCGGATCACCGTCCGGCCGCCTTCGCCCGCCTCGGTGCCCAGCACGCGGCCGCGGCGGGAGGACAGGTCGCCGAGGACCGTGCCCAGGTGCTCGTCCGGGAGCCGGATCGCCACCTCCTCCAGGGGTTCCAGCATCGTGATGTGGCCGTTCGCCGCGGCCTCGCGCAAGGCCAGGGCACCCGCCGTCTGGAACGCCGCGTCCGAGGAGTCCACGCTGTGGGCCTTGCCGTCGACCAGGGTGACCTTGACGTCGACCACCGGGTGGCCGTCGGCGAGACCGCGCGCCAGCTGGGCCCGCACGCCCTTCTCCACGCTCGGGATGAACTGGTGCGGCACCGCGCCGCCGACCACCTTGTCCACGAACTGGAACCCGCCGCCGCGCGGGAGCGGCTCGACCTCGATGTCGCAGACGGCGAACTGGCCGTGCCCGCCCGACTGCTTCACGTGCCGCCCGTGGCCCTTGGCCGGCTTGGCGAACGTCGAGCGCAGGCTGATCTTCACCGGTTCGGTGTCGACGTCCGCGCCGCCCGCGCGCAGCCGCGAGAGCACGACGTCGGCGTGGGCCTCGCCCATGCACCACAGCACCAGCTGGCCGGTCTCGGCGTTGCGGTCCAGCCGCAGCGTCGGGTCGCCGGCGACCAGGCGGGACAGGTTGCGGGCCAAGGTGTCCTCGTCGCTGCGGGTCTTCGCGACGACGGCCACCGGCAGCAGCGGTTCCGGCATCGCCCACGGCTCCATCAGCAGCGGGTCGTCGGGGGAGGAGACGGTGTCGCCGGTCTCCGCCGAGCCGACCTTCGTCAGCGCGCAGAGGTCGCCCGCGACGCAGTAGGGCACTTCCCGCAGCGAGGAACCGAGCGGCGAATACAGGTGGGCGACGCGCTCGTCGGCGTCGTGGTCCTCGTGGCCGCGCTCGGCGAGGCCGTGCCCGGACACGTGCACCGGCCGTTCGGGCCGCAGCGTCCCGGAGAACACCCGGACGAGGGACACCCGGCCGACGTAGGAGTCCACTGCCGTCCGCACGACCTCCGCGGCGAGGGGTCCCGCGGGGTCGGCGGTGATCGCGGCGTGCTCGCCGCCGTCCGGCGTGGTGACCTCGGGTGGCCGGTGCTCCAGCGGGGAGGGGAACGCGCGGACGATGCCGTCGAGCACCTCGGCCAGGCCGATCCCGCTGGTCGAGCACACCGGGATGACCGGGTGGAAGGACCCGCGCGCGACGGCGGTCTCCAGGTCGGCGATGAGGGTGGCCTCCGCGATCTCCTCGCCGGCGAGGTAGCGGTCCATCAGGGACTCGTCCTCGCTCTCGGCGATGATCCCTTCGATCAGCTCGTTGCGCGCCTCGGCCATCCGTTCCAGATCGGCCGCGGCGGGCTCGCCGACCGTCGGCGGGTGCCCGCCGGAGTAGTCGAAGTACCGCTGGGTGATCAGCCCGACCAGGCCGTCGCCCGCGGGCAGGTACAGCGGCAGCACCCCGGCGCCGAACGCGGCCTGGCAGGCGGCGATCTCGGCCATCGCGTCGGCCCGGTGGTGGTCGAGCCGGGAGACGACGACCGCGCGCGGCATCCCCACCGCGGCGCACTCCTCCCACACCGCGACCGTCGCCGCGTCGACGCCCTCGGCGGCGGAGACGACGAACAGCGCCGCGTCGGCCGCCCGCAACCCGGCCCGCAGCTCCCCGACGAAGTCCGCGTACCCGGGCGTGTCGATCAGGTTGATCTTGTGGCCCTGGTGCAGCACCGGCGCGACCGAGAGGCCGACCGAACGCTGCTGGCGGACCGCCGCCGGGTCGTGGTCGCACACCGTCGTGCCGTCGACCACCGAGCCCGCCCGCGGCACCGTGCCGGAGGCGGCGAGCAGGGCTTCGGCGAGGGTGGTCTTCCCGGAACCGGCCGGGCCGACGAGCACGACGTTGCGGACCTTGGCGGGGTCGTCCACAGCGACGGCGGCCCCGGTGTCGGCGTTCTTGGCTTGTTTGTCTGCCATGACGACTCCTCGGCGAACGGCTGGTGTACGGGATGTGTCCTCGATCACACACCCGCTACCCTGGTCACGGCAAGGCAAGGCCCCCGGGACCAGCCGAATGCCCCCGGGGGAGGCGCGGCGCGAGGGGGGAGTGGCGTGGACAGGCGGGCTTTTTTGCGCATTTCCGGGGCGGTGCCGGTGGCGGGCCTGGCGGGGCGGCCCCCGCCGGACGACTGGGCGCGGCTCCGGAAGCGGCTTTCGGGGCCGCTGTTCCGGCCGGGCGACCCGGGCTACCCGGAGGCCAAGCAGGGCTTCTTCACGATGTACGACGACCGGGTGCCGG
>NZ_MUMI01000120.1:15727-38158 GCF_002155975.1 Amycolatopsis kentuckyensis | reverse complement strand
TGCCCGCGCGGGACACGGCCGGCCGCGTCGTGGGGGCGATCCGGGTCAGCTACCCGTCCGCGCCCATGGAAGCGCGGCAGCTGCAGATCTGGGGCTTCCGGGCCGTGCTGGCGGTGGCCGTGCTGATCGTCGCCGCGTTCCTGGGCACGTTCCTCGCCCGGCGCCTGACCCGGCCGTTCCGGGAACTCAACCAGATGGCCGGTCGCCTGCGCGACGGCGAGCTGACCGCCCGGGCCGAGGAATCCGGGCCGGTCGAGACCCGCACGCTCGCGCGCACGCTCAACAACGCCGCCGAAACCATCGACACGCTGGTGCGGGCGCAACGGGCGTTCATCGCCGACGCGTCGCACCAGCTGCGCACGCCGCTCACGGCGTTGCGGCTCTCGCTGGACAACATCGCCGACGGGGTGCACGACCCGGACGTGCACGAAGACGTCGACCAGGCCACCGCCGAAGTGGTCCGGATGAGCAGGCTGGTCAACGGCCTGCTCACCCTGGCCAAGGCCGAAGCGGCGATCGCGGCGCCCGAACCGGTGCGGGTCGCCGAAGCGGTCGCCGGGCGGCTCGGCGCCTGGCGCGCGGTGGCCGCCGACCGCGGCGTCGAGCTGCGCCAGGACGACGCCGACGCGGACCTGCTCGCCATGGTCAGTCCCGGGCACCTCGAGCAGGTGCTGGACAACGTGCTCTCGAACGCACTGGAGGTCTCCCCCGACGGCGGCTCGGTCACCGTGTCGAGCGGCCGCCGGGAAGGTCACGCCGTGCTGGAGATCGCCGACGAAGGCCCCGGGATGTCCGAGGCCGAGCGGAGCCGCGCGTTCGACCGGTTCTGGCGCGGCCAGGGCCGGACCGGCCCGTCGGGGTCCGGTCTCGGCCTGGCCATCGTGAAGCAGCTGGTCACCGACGACGGCGGCACCGTGTCCCTCGGCGACGCCGAGGGCGGCGGCCTGCGCGTCCGGATCGGGCTACCCCTCGGGCATCGCTGACGAGTGGTGGTTGACGATCAGCCACCTGCCCTCGCGCAGCTCGTAGACGTAGGTGTAGCGCGCCCGCACCCGCTCGGTCTTGCCGTCCTTGGCCAGCGTGAACTCGTAGACGCCGGTGTTCACCGCGGTGTCGGCGTCGAGGACGTCGACCGTCTCGTCCTCGATCACGCCCTGCGGCTTGCTCTGGAGGAACTTGGTGAAGTAGTCGACGATCTGCGCGCGGCTGCGGCGGACCTCGTTGGACACCGTCGGCAGCAGGACGGCGTCCGGCGCGTAGAGGTCGGCGACCCGCTGCGGGTCGCCGGTCGCCAGCGCCGCGTTCCACTGCGGGAACAACGCCGCGATCTGCTGCTCGGTGGGCCGCGCCGCGGCGGCCGCGGCCGGGGCCGCCGCCCCGGGGGTCGCCGCGCCGGTGAACGTCGCCGCGCCGGTCGGGGTCGCCGCGGTACCGGTGCCGCACCCCGCGGCCACCGCCGTGACCGCCACCGCGGTCAGCACGACCGCACCGCTCCGCATCTTGCGCATTTTCGCCTCCTGGCCGGGGAATCGCTTACGAATCCACTGTGGAACGGCGACCGGAAGGGGAATTCCAGCGTGCGGACAGGACGCGGGAAAGGTTCGGCCAGGACGGCCGCGCCCGTTCGCTCTGCGGACCACCCTGGCGAGTGCTATCTGATCCTTTATGAGTGAATCACTGAATTACCCGGAATCGTCCGTTCCGACCGGTCAGGCGCCCGCCCCGCCCCGGCCGGGCACGGTCGAAGGGGCCTTCTGGGCGTTCATCGCCGCGCCGGTGATCGGGCTGATCGGGGGCCTGCTGATCTTCGGCAACCGGGACCAGATCGCCGCGACCATGCGCGACACGAACAGACAACGCGGCGGCAACCTCACCGACGCGCAGATCGACCAGGCGGTGAACGTCACGATGATCACCGCGGTGGTGATCGCGGTGGTCATCGCCGGGCTGTACCTGCTGTTCGCGTTCAAGCTGCGCGCCGGCCGCAACTGGGCGCGCATCGTGCTGACCGTGCTCGCCGCCCTGCAGCTGCTGTCGGTGCTGACCGGGCAGAGCACGATCGGCGGCTACCTCGCGGTGCTCGCGGCGGTGGTCGGCGTCGTGCTGTCGTTCACGGGTCCGTCGAACGCCTACTTCGCGGCGGCCAAGGCCCAGCGCTGAGCGGATCCGCGCGGCGGTCCGGCGTGGACCGCCGCGCGGCTCGCCGCGGCCTCGACGAGCATCCGCGGCCGGACCGGTCGAGGGACTGCGCGCGTTCTTCGGCCGGTGGCGGGAAAGCCGCCACCGGGAGCGGGTTCCGGGCGGGGTGCCCGGCTGACTTCCGCGGGTTCCTGGTGCGCACCGAGGCGGCGACCATGACGCGTCACCAGCCGTGACGGCGTGAGCCGCCCGATCGTGTTTCACCGGGCGAAGACGGGGGAAGTCACGCGGGGCGATCTGCTCTCAAGGAGGTTGTCATGGCGGCAACACCCGATCCGGCCCGTGCCGGGGTGCGCACGCTCATCCCGGCACGCATCGACCGGTTGCCCTGGTCCCCGTTCCACACCCGGATGGTGGTCGCCCTCGGGGTGGCCTGGATCCTCGACGGCCTGGAGATCACGGTGGCCAGCGCGGTCGCCGACACCCTCACCAAGCCCGAGACGCTGAACATGTCGTCGGCGGCGGTCGGGCTGCTGGCGACGATCTACCTGGCCGGCGAGGTGGTCGGGGCGCTGTTCTTCGGCAGTCTCTCGGACAAGCTGGGCCGGCGGAACCTGTTCATGCTGACGCTGGCCGTCTACCTGGTGGGCAGCGGCCTGACCGCGCTGACCCTCGGCAACGGCGCGGGCTGGGTCGTCTTCCTGTACGCCACGCGGTTCGTGGCCGGCATGGGCATCGGCGGCGAGTACGCGGCCATCAACTCGGCGATCGACGAGCTGATCCCGGCCCGCTACCGGGGCCGGGTGGACATCGCCGTCAACGGCACCTACTGGGCCGGGGCCGTGCTGGGCACGATCGGGACGTACATCCTGCTCAACCGGATGGACCTGTCCTTGGGCTGGCGGCTGGGCTTCCTCATCGGGCCGGTGCTCGGCCTGGTGATCCTGCTGGTGCGGCGGCACCTGCCGGAGAGCCCGCGGTGGCAGATCATGCACGGCAAGGCCGAGGCGGCCGAGAAGTCGATCAAGCAGATCGAGGACGAGGTCGAGCACGGCGGCCGCAGCCTGCCGCCGGTCGACGAGAAGAAGGCGATCGAGGTGACCCCGGCCGAGCGGATCGGGTACGTGGCGCTGGCCAGGGTGCTGTTCCGCGAGTACCCGTCGAGGGCGGTGCTGGGCGCGTCGCTGATGATCAGCCAGTCGTTCCTGTACAACGCGATCTTCTTCACCTACACGCTGGTGCTGGGCAAGTTCTACGGGGTCTCGTCCGAGGCGACGCCGATCTACCTGATCGCGTTCGCGGTGGGCAACCTGGTCGGCCCGTTCACGATCGGCCACCTGTTCGACACCCTGGGGCGGCGCAAGATGATCTCCGGGACGTACGTCGTGTCGGGGGTGCTGCTGGCGATCACGGCGGTGCTGTTCTACGCGGGCGCCCTCAACGCGATCACCCAGACGATCGCGTGGTGCGTGATCTTCTTCTTCGCCTCCGCGGGCGCGAGCGCGGGATACCTGACGGTGAGCGAAATCTTCCCCTTGGAGGTCCGGGCCAAGGCGATCGCGGTGTTCTTCGCGATCGCGCAGTGCTTCGGGGCGCTGGGTCCGGTGATCTACGGCGCCCTGATCGGCACGGGAGAGCACCCGGTCCGCCTGTTCATCGGCTACCTGCTGGGCGCGGCGGTGATGATCGCGGGCGGTCTGGTGGCCCGGTTCCTGGCGGTCGACGCGGAGGGCAAGTCCCTGGAGGACATCGCCCAGCCACTGGCGGCCGCCGGTCGCCGTGGGCGCACCCGGGCCGAGGGGGCGTCCTCGCCGTTCTCGACCTGACGAGTCCGGGTTTGGGCCGGGCGGTACCCGGGTAGTCGGCCCGCGGAAGCGTCGCGGCCGGGAGGTGGGTGTGGGACCACGGAAATGGCTCGAGTCCTGGCCCGTCTACCGCCAGCTCACCGGCACCGACCCACTCGGGCGGGGCAAGGCCGCGGAATCGCCGCGTTCCGAGGCCCTCGCCCCGCGCACGGCGAACGCCGATCGGGTCGCCAGGTCCGTCTGCCCCTACTGCGCCGTCGGCTGCGGGCAGCAGGTCTTCGTGAAGGACGAAAAAGTCGTCCAGATCGAAGGCGACCCGCACAGCCCCATCTCGCGCGGCCGGCTCTGCCCCAAGGGCTCGGCCAGCAAGCAGCTGGTCACCGGCCCGCAGCGCGAACGGAAGGTCCGCTACCGCGCGCCCTACGCGACCGAGTGGACCGAACTCGACCTCGGCACCGCCATGGACATGGTCGCCGACCGCGTGCTCGAGGCCCGCCGCGCCGGCTGGCAGGACACCGACGAGCACGGCAGGCCGCTGCGCCGCACCACGGGCATCGCCAGCCTCGGCGGCGCCACCCTCGACAACGAAGAGAACTACCTGATCAAGAAGCTCTTCACGGCGCTGGGCGCGATCCAGATCGAGAACCAGGCCCGGATTTGACACTCCGCCACGGTTCCCGGTCTGGGGACCTCCTTCGGTCGCGGTGGTGCGACGGACTACCAGCAGGACCTGCAGAACGCCGACTGCGTCGTCATCATGGGCTCGAACATGGCCGAGGCGCACCCGGTGGGGTTCCAGTGGGTGATGGAGGCGAAGGCCCGCGGGGCCGAGGTGTTCCACATCGACCCGCGCTTCACCCGCACGAGCGCGCTGGCCGACGCCCACGTCCCGCTGCGGGCCGGCACCGACATCGCGTTCCTCGGCGGCGTGATCAACCACATCCTGAGCAACGACCTGGACTTCCGCGAATACGTGGTCGCCTACACCAACGCCTCCTTCCTGGTGCACGAGGACTACCGCGACACCGAGGACCTCGACGGCCTGTTCAGCGGTTACGACGAAGCCACCGCCGCCTACGACCCCTCGACGTGGCACTACGAGAACGTCCGGCCGCGGGACACCGCGCACGGCAAGGAGACCTCGGCGTCCGACCAGCACGGCTCGGGCGGCCCGGTGCTCGAAGGCGGCAGCGAGGAGATCGCCGCCGACCCGACGCTGCGGCACCCGCGCTGCGTGTTCCAGATCCTCAAGCGCCACTTCGCCCGCTACACCCCGGAAATGGTCGAGGCCACCTGCGGCACGCCGAAAGAGCTCTTCCAGCGGGTCTGTGACGCCTGGACGCGCAACTCGGGCCGGGAACGCACCGCCGCGCTCGTCTACAGCGTCGGGTGGACGCAGCACAGCGTCGGCGCCCAGTACATCCGGGCCGGCTCGATCATCCAGCTGCTGCTCGGCAACATCGGGCGCCCCGGCGGCGGCGTGTTCGCGCTGCGCGGGCACGCCAGCATCCAGGGCTCGACCGACATCCCGACGCTGTTCAACCTGCTGCCCGGCTACCTGCCGATGCCGACGCCCGAACAGGCCACGCTGGCCGACTACCTCGACAGCGTCCGCGCCGACAAGCAGAAGGGCTTCTGGCGCAACGCCGACGCCTACACCGTGTCGCTGCTCAAGGAGTACTGGGGCGGGAAAGCCACCCCGGACAACGACTTCTGCTTCGACTACCTGCCGCGGATCAACGGCGACCACGGCACCTACCGGACGGTCATGGACATGGTCGACGGCAAGGTGTCCGGCTACTTCCTGCTCGGGCAGAACCCGGCCGTCGGGTCGGCGCACGGGCGCCTGCAACGGCTCGGCATGGCCAACCTCGACTGGCTCGTCGTCCGCGACCTGACGATGATCGAGAGCGCCACCTTCTGGAAGGACGCGCCGGAGATCGAAACCGGCGAGATCGTGCCGGAGCGGTGCCGCACCGAGGTGTTCTTCTTCCCCGCCGCCTCGCACGTCGAAAAGGAAGGGACGTTCACCCAGACCCAGCGCATGCTGCAGTGGCGGGAGAAAGCCGTTGAGCCGGCCGCGGACCAGCGCTCGGAGCTCTGGTTCTTCTACCACCTCGGCCGGCTGGTCCGGGAACGGCTGGCGGGCTCCACCGACGAGCGTGACCGGCCGGTGCTCGACCTCGCGTGGGACTACGCAGTGCACGACGGCGAACCGTCCGCCGAGGACGTGCTGCGGCGGATCAGCGGCCAGGACCTGACCACGGGCCGCGAGGTCGGCGGTTACCTCGACCTCAAGGCCGACGGCAGCACCTCCTGCGGCTGCTGGATCTACAGCGGCGTCTACGCCGACGGCGTCAACCAGGCCGCCCGCCGCAAGTCCCGCTTCGAGCAGGACCTGTCCGCGCGGGAGTGGGGCTGGGTGTGGCCGCTGAACCGGCGGGTGCTCTACAACCGCGCGTCCGCCGACCCGGCCGGCCGCCCCTGGAGCGAGCGCAAGGCCCTGGTGTGGTGGGACGCCGGCCGCGGCGAATGGACCGGCCACGACGTCCCCGACTTCGAGAAGACCAAGCCGCCGGACCACGTCCCGCCGCCGGGCGCCGTGGGGCCGGCCGCCCTGCGCGGCGACGACCCGTTCGTCATGCAGTCGGACGGCAAGGCGTGGCTGTTCGCGCCGTCGGGACTGGCCGACGGCCCGCTCCCGGCACACTACGAGCCGCACGAATCGCCGTTCCGGAACCCGTTCTACGCCCAGCAGAGCAATCCGGCCCGGAAGGTCTACGGCCGCCGCGACAACCCCTCGCACCCGTCGCCGCCCGAGAAGGGCCGCGAAGTGTTCCCGTTCGTGTTCACCGCCGCGCGGCTGACCGAGCACCACACCGCGGGCGGGATGAGCCGGACGCTGCCGTACCTGTCGGAGCTGCAGCCGGACCTGTTCGTCGAGGTCTCCCCCGAGCTCGCGAAGCTGCGCGGGCTCACGCACCTGGGGTGGGCGCACGTCGTCACGGCGCGGGCGGCCGTCGAGGCGCGGGTGTTCGTCACCGACCGGCTGGCGCCGCTGCGGGTGCAGGACCGGGTCGTGCACCAGGTGTGGCTGCCCTACCACTGGGGCGGCTCCGGGCTCGTGGCCCGCGACGTCGTGAACGACCTGCTCGGCGTCGTGCTGGACCCGAACGTCTTCATCCAGGAGAGCAAGGTCGCCACCTGCGACGTCCGGCCCGGGCGGCGGCCGCGCGGCACCGAGCTGCTCGCGTTTCTCGAGGAATACCGCACGCGCGCGGGCATCACGCCGCCGGAGGAGCGATCATGACCATCGAGAACCGGCTTTCCGGGCCGCTGCCGGACGTCGCCGGCGAGGCCGGGCACACCGGGCACCCGCCGCGCGTCGGGTTCTTCACCGACACGTCGGTGTGCATCGGCTGCAAGGCCTGCGAAGTCGCCTGCAAGGAGTGGAACGGCGTCCCCGAGGACGGGCTCGACCTGCTCGGGATGTCGTTCGACAACACCGGCGCGCTCGGCGCGAACTCGTGGCGGCACGTGGCCTTCGTCGAGCAGCCGCGGCCGGCCGACCCGGCCCCGCCGCGGGAGCCCGAAGACCTGGGCATGCCCTCGTTCGACCTGCCGGGTGCGAAGACCGGCACCGAAGGCCGGACGGACTTCCGCTGGCTGATGGCGTCGGACGTGTGCAAGCACTGCACCCACGCCGGCTGCCTCGACGTCTGCCCGACCGGCGCCCTGTTCCGCACCGAGTTCGGCTCGGTCGTGGTGCAGCAGGACATCTGCAACGGCTGCGGCTACTGCGTTTCGGGCTGCCCGTACGGCGTCATCGACCGCCGTCCGGGCGACGGCCGGGCCCAGAAGTGCACGCTCTGCTACGACCGCCTGCACGACGGTCTGGAGCCGGCCTGCGCCAAGGCCTGCCCGACCGACTCGATCCAGTTCGGCGAACTCGACGAGCTGCGCGAGCGGGCGGCCCGCCGCGTCGAGGACCTGCACGAGCGAGGCGTGCCCGAGGCGCGGCTCTACGGCCACGACCCGGCGGACGGCGTCGGCGGCACCGGCGCGTTCTTCCTGCTGCTGGACGAACCCGAGGTCTACGGACTGCCACCGGATCCGGTGGTCCCGACCCGCGAGCTGCCCGCGATGTGGAAGTACGCCGGGATGGCGGCGTCGGCCCTGCTCGCGGCCGCGGTCGCGTCGTTCGGGCCGTTCGGGCCGTTCGGAAGGAGGCGCCGGTGACCCCCCGCGAACCGCAGGCCGCCGGCACCCGGGCGCGGGTGTTCGGCCGCCGCAAGCGCGGCGGCTCCGGTGAAGAGCTGATGGTGCCCCGCGCCGAGTTCCGGTCCTACTACGGGCGGCCGGTGCTGAAGCCGCCGGTGTGGGAGTGGAAGGTGCCGGCGTACCTGTTCACCGGCGGGCTCGCCGCGGGCACCTCGCTGCTGGCCGCCGGCGCCGACCTGACCGGACGGCCCGCGCTGCGCCGGGTGGGCCGCACGGGTTCGCTGGCGGCGCTGCTGGCCAGCGTCTACCTGCTGGTCGCCGACCTCGGCCGGCCGGAGCGCTTCCACCACATGCTGCGCGTCGCGAAACCGACGTCGCCGATGAGCGTGGGTACCTGGATCCTGAGCGCCTTCGGCCCGGGGATGGGCCTTGCCGCGGCCGCCGAGGTGCTCCCCGCCGGGCTGCGCCGTCGCCTTCCCGGACGGCTGGTGGGCGCGGTGGCCCGGCCGGCCGGGCTCGTCTCGGCGGCCGTCGCACCGGCCGTCGCGTCCTACACGGCGGTGCTGCTGTCGCAGACGGCGGTTCCGGCCTGGCACGAGGCCCACGCGGAACTGCCGTTCGTGTTCGCCGGTTCGGCGGCGGCGAGTTCGGGCGGCTTCGCGATGGCGCTGGTCCCGGTCGAGGAGGCGGGCCCGGCCCGGGCGCTGGCGGCGTTCGGCGCGGCGGCGGAGCTGGTGGCGTCGAAGGTGCTGGAGAAGCGGCTCGGCCTCACCGCGGAGGCGTACACGACCGGCAAGGCGCACCGGCTGCGCACGTGGTCGGAGCGCCTGACGGCGGCCGGGCTGCTCGGGGCGCTGGCCGGGCACCGCAGCCGCACGGTCTCCGTGGTGGCCGGGGCGGCGCTGGTCGCCGGGAGCGCGATGCAGCGCTTCGGGGTGTTCGAGGCGGGCGTGGAGTCCACAAAGGACCCCAAGTACGTCGTCGTGCCGCAGCGGGAGCGCGTGGAACGGCCCTGACGACCGCGCTGTGGGGCCGCGGCGAACCGGGCGGGGAACCGCGCGCCGTGGGGCCGCCGCGAACCGGCCCGGGAACCGCGCCGAGGCGAGCGGCCCGGGTGCCCTGGTCCGCGCCGGCCGCCACCGTCCACCCGCGTCGCCGTGGCCGCCCTCAGCGGGAACTTCCCCGCGGCCGGGGCAGCACCGCCAGCCGGTCCAGCGCCGCCTCGACACTCGGCTGGATCGGCAGCAACCGCTCCAGGCCCAGCACCCGGACCGGCCGCAGCACCGCGCGCCCCGCCGCCGCGATCGCGAACGGGACCCCGCTCACGTGCGCCTCCGAAGCCGCCACCAGCAGCTCCGTGATCCCGCCCGCGCCGCAGAACGACACTTCCGACAAATCCAGCACCAGGGCTCTCGGCGCGAGGTCGATCTCCTCGCCCAGCCGGGTCCGGAGCCGGCTCAGCACCGGCAGGTCGATCTCGCCGCGGATCGCGACGGTCGTCGCCTCCGCCGTGGCGGTCACCGTCACGGTCATCGCGGACGGGACGTCGACGCGAAACCGCGGAGCGGCGATCTGGTCGAGCACACAGGCCTCCTCGAAGCGAGGGACGGCCGGGAGGCGGCCCCGCCTCCCGGCCCACCCACGGAACGGACACGCAGGGGAACTGGTGGGCGGCTGCCGGCTGAACCGCGCTGCCCACCGTACGCCGCCGCGGCGGGGACTTCCGCGCGGACGCCGAATTCGTCGAATTCGGACTCCGGCCCGGCGAATTCCCGGAATGCGCCACGCGCGCCCCGGATAACGGTTCGGAGATCCAGTCGGCCCCGAGCCCCCACCGCACGCCCGTCTTCTGCTAAGAAGTGCATCGTTTCGTCGACCGACACAGGGGTATGGGTGGCTTTCGAGGAACAGCTCGTCAACGGGCGGTACCGGCTCCTGGGGCACCTCGGCCGCGGTGCGATGAGCCTGGTGTGGCGAGCCAAGGACGAGCGACTGGACCGGGTCGTGGCCGTCAAGCAGTTCCTGCACGAGCCGGGCGCGGGCGGCGACGTCTGCGAACGCGCGCTGCGGGAGGCGCGGCTGGCGTCCCGGCTGCGGCACCCGCACGCCGTCGCGGTGTTCGACGTCTTCGAGGACGCCGGCTCGATGTACCTGGTCATGGAGTACGTGCCCGCGCGGTCGCTGACCGAGGTCCTCGTCGAACGCGGGCCGCTGCCCCGGTGCGACGTGCTGCGGCTCGGGCGCCAGATCGGCGCGGCGCTGGCCGCGGCGCACGGCGACTGGATCCTGCACCGGGACGTCACGCCGAACAACGTGCTCGTCACCGACGACGGCACCGCCCGGATCACCGACTTCGGCGTGTCGCGCGCGCTCGGCGAGCACCCGGCCGCCGACGAGGGCGTCGTCGTCGGCACGCTCCCCTACCTGGCTCCGGAAGTGGCCCGCGGCGGCGAGGCGGGCCTGCCCTCCGACGTCTACTCGCTCGGCGCCACGCTCTACACGGCGCTGGAGGGCACACCGCCGTTCGGCACCAGCGACGACCCGATCACCCTGCTCCGCCGGATCACCGAGAACCAGCTCACCCCGCCGCCCCACGGCGGTCCGCTGACCGCCGTGCTGATGCGGATGCTCGAACGCGACCCCGCCGCGCGCCCGTCGATGCAGGAGGCGGTGGACCTGCTGGCCGCCGTCGGCAAGCCGGTCCCGGACGCCGGGCCCCGCCGGTCCCGGTTCCGCCGCGCCGCCGTGACCGGGGCCGCCGCGTGCCTGACGTCGGTCAGCGTGGCGGCCGGGCTCGCCCTCGCCGACCGGCCCGGGACCACCACCGCGGCGCCCATCGAGCACCCGCCGACGACGATCACCGCCGACCGCACCGTCAGCAGCACCACCACGGCACCCGCGCCGGTCCCGGCCCGCGTGCCCGACGGGCCGGCGCGGCGCTCCACGCCGCCCGCACCACCCGCACCGCTCGGCGCCACTGCCGGGTGCACCGCGCGCTACGAGATCACGAACGCCTGGCCGGGCGGTTCCCAGGTGCAGGTGACCGTGCACAACGACCGGGCGAGGCGGCTCGCCGGCTGGACGGTGACCTGGGTGCAGCCCGGCGGAGCCGGCATCCGGGACCTCTGGAACGGCACCCTGAGCCAGGTCGGCTCGGCGGTGACCGTCACCGACGCGGGCTGGAACGCCCTCGTCGAGCCGGACGGTTCGGCTTCGTTCGGGCTCAACCAGGACGTCACGTCCGGCCATCCGGCCGTTCCGGTCGTCAACTGCCGGACGAACTGAGAACGTTATCGTTCCGTCACAACCGGATCGCCCATTCTTCCGTAGCGGCCGGTTTTGTTTCCGGCATCCGGAACGAATACGTCGAACGCATTTTCGTACCCCCACCCAGGTGAGTGAATTGGGCCGACGAGCCGAACTGTGCACCGGAACCGGCCGTGTTCCCTGATGACGGACGACAGAGGGGAGCGTGCCCGTGCGCGAAGGGGCAGTGATCGCCGGCCGGTACCGCGTGCTCGGCCGGGCGGGTCACGGCGCGATGGGAACCGTGTGGCGGGCGAAGGACGAGCGGCTCGACCGGCTCGTCGCGATCAAGCAGCTCTTCCCCGACTCCCCCGCCGACCCGGCGGCCGCGGAGCGCACGCGCGACCGGACGATCCGGGAGGCCCGGGTCACCGCCCGGCTGCGCCACCCGCACGCGGTCGTCGTGTACGACGTCGTCGAGCAGGGCACCGCGGCCTACATCACGATGGAGTACCTGCCGGCCCGCACGCTGACCGACCTGCTGGAGGAGCACGGCCCGCTGGTGCCGGAGTACGCGGCCGAGCTCGGCGCCCAGCTCGCCTCGGCGCTGGCCGCCGCGCACGCGGAAGGCGTGGTGCACCGCGACATCAGTCCCAACAACGTCCTCGTCACCACCGACGGCTCGGCGAAGATCACCGACTTCGGGGTGGCCCACGCGCGCGGAGAGGGCACCGCGACCGGTCGCGGGCTGGTCGTCGGCACGCCGGCCTACCTCGCCCCGGAAGTCGCGGACGGCGAGGAACCCGGCTTCCCGTCCGACGTCTACTCGCTCGGCGCGACGCTCTACACCGCGCTCGAGGGGCGGCCGCCGTTCGGCACCGACGAGAACCAGCTGGCCCTGCTCAAACGGGTCGGCGCCGGCACCATCACCCCGCCCGCCACCAGTGGCCCGGTCACCGACGCCGTCCTCCGGCTGCTCCACCGGGATCCGGCCGCCCGCCCGGCGATGGCCGGGGCGGCCCGGCTGCTGACCCGCGCCACCGCGCCGGGGGTGACCCCGGTGGCGGCGGTCCCGGCGGAGCACCCGCCCGCGCCGCCCCGGCGCCGCCGCTCGCGGGTGGCCTTCGCCGGGACGGCACTGGTGCTGGCGGCGGGCGCGGTCGTGGCGGCGACGTCGCTGCCGCCCGGCCGGGAGCCCGCGAGCGCGGCGGCCCAGCTGGCGTCGGCGCCGTCCACGACCCCGCCGACGGCCTCGATCACGTCCCGGACCACCGGGCCGGCCGGCTGCGCCGCGCGGTACCAGGTCGTGAAGTCGTGGAACGGGGGCTTCCAGGGGCTGGTGACCGTGCGCAACAGCGGGCGCGCCGAGGTCACCGGGTGGACGGTGAGCTGGCCGACCCCGGCCGGGACGAGCATCGACGACCTCTGGAACGGCAGGCTCGTGCGGAGCGGCGGCACCTCGGCGATCGTGAACGCCGAGTGGAATGCGGTGCTGAAGCCCGGCGAATCGACCACCTTCGGCTTCATCGCCCTGGCCCGCGGCGGCAACCGCGGGATGCCGGTGACCGACTGCCGTCCCGGGCAATGAATCGGTGCCCGGCCGTTTTCGATCATCCGACGAAGGTGGCTTGACCAGCGCCGTTGACCGGCATTAAGGTCATCATCCACCCCTTCCTGTTAGCGCTAACTTCCGGCCGGACAACGGATCGGACAATGGGTCTCGAGAAAGTCCTCACAAAGATGACGAATTTCCGCGACGTGGCGGACGAGCCGTCGGGCGGCGGCCGCGGCGCGGTGACGATCACCGACGTGGCGAACGCGGCCGGTGTCTCGGCGAGCACGGTGTCCTACGTGATCACCGGGAAGCGGACGATCTCCCCGGCCACCCGGCGCCGGGTGGAGGAGACCATCCGCACCCTCGGCTACCGGCGCCGCGGCGGCTCGCCGTCGCCCCGCGCCGGTGTCCTCGCGGTGGCGGTGCCGCCGCTCGGCGACCGGCAGCTGGGCATGGAGATGGAGTTCTTCTCCGCGGCCGCGGGCGCGGCCCGCGAACTCGGCTTCGACCTGCTCCTGGTCACCGACGACGAAGGCACCTCGGGCCTGCACCGGGTGACGTCGGCCGCGCTGGCCGACGCGGTGATCGTGCTGGACGCCGGCGACGACGACCCGCGCGTGCCGGTGCTGCTGGCCTCCGGCCGCCCCGCGGTGCTGGTCGGCGCGCCGGGGCAGCCCCGCGGGCTGGCGTCGGTGACGCTCGACTTCGCGCCGGCCGCCCGGGCCTGCCTCACCCACCTCGCCGACCTGGGCCACCGGTCGATCGCCCACCTCGGGCCGCCGGCGTCACCGCCCGGCCACCGGCTCCGGTACCTGAAGGGCTTCGCGGAGAGCTTCGGCACCGCCGCCGGCGAACGCGGCGTGGAGGCGACTTTCCACCGCCTTTCCCCGGCGGGCCGGGTGGCGGAGCCCCCGGCCGGGACGAAGCCCCGGCCGGCACCGTGCGCCCCCACGGCCGACGACGTCGCCCGCTGCCTGGACGAGCTGTTCGCCGACGGGGGCCCGACCGCGCTGGTCGTTCACGACGAAGCCGCCCTTCCGCTGGTCATGGGCACGCTGCGGCAACGCGGGCTGCAGGTCCCCGGCGACGTCTCGGTCGTCGCGGTCTGCTCGGACACCGTGGCCGGCCAGCAGCGGATCCGGCCCACCGCGGTCGTCGTCCCGGCGGCCGAGCTGGGGGCGCTGTCCGTCCGGCGGGCGGTGCGCCAGCTCGACGGCGGAGCGGCCGAGCCCGGCACCGTCACGCCCGCGCTCGTCACCGGGGAAAGCACCGCGGCGGCCCCCGCCGCCCGGGACGGGGCGACCCTGTCCGGCTGGGTGAGAATTCCCGGACAATCGGCACCCTGACCGAACCCGTCTCCCGTTTCGGCCGTATTTCCTTTCAGAGGGGCCGTCGACGTCGACAGGGGATTACGGGTGGCAGCGAAAAAGGGCGCATTGGCCGGGCGGTACCGGCTGCTCGAACCGACCGGCGGACCGCCCGGCGGGCGGGCGTGGCGGGCCAAGGACGAATTGCTGGACCGATTCGTCGTCGTCGATCGGCTGCCGCCGGGGTGCCCGTTCGACGCGGCCCATTCCGACCGCGTCCGGGCCAAGGCGATCCGCGACGCGCGGGTGGCCGTCCGGCTGCACCACCCGCACGTCGTGGTGGTGCACGACGTCTTCGAGCACGACCTGACGCCGTACGTGGTGACGGAGGACCTGGCGGCCGGCACCCTGGCCGAGCTGGTCGGGCGGCGCGGCGGCTTCCCGCCGGACCGCGTCGCGGCGCTCGGCGCCCAGCTGGCTTCGGCGCTGGCGGCCGCGCACGCCGAGGGCATCCTCCACCGCGGGTTCGGCCCGGACAAGGTGCTGGTCACCGCGGACGGGACGGCCAAGATCGCGGGCTTCGGCCTGGGCACCGGCGGCTTCCCCGCGCCGGAGGTGACCGGCGGCGCGAGCCCGGCGCGCCCCGCGGACGTCTATTCCCTGGGCGCCACGCTGTACTTCGCGCTGGAAGGGCGGGTGCCGGGCACCGCCGTCCCGCCGCGGTCCCCCGGGCCGGTCCTCGACGCCGTGCTGGACCTCGTGCGCCCGGAACCGGCGGACCGGCCGTCGATGGCCGACGCCGAGCGCGTCCTCACCGATCTGGCGGTGGCCCGTCCCCTGGCGGCGATCCCCGTCCAGGGCGGCCGGTCGCTGGCCCGCGTCCTGGTGACGGGCACGGTCCTCCTGGTCGCCGTCGGCACGGCGGTGACGACCCACGCGGCCCTCCGCCGCCTGACGGCTTCCTGAGGCCCCGGGCGCCCCGGGAGGGGCGCCCGGGGATCCTTATTTCGAGGGCACGTAATAGCTGCCGTACGGCGAACCGTACGGCGGGAAGAAGACGGTCTCCGGCGGCGGGGGCGCCGTTTCGGCGACCGTCCGCGTTCCGGCGAACGTGATCGGGCCCGGCAGTTCGGGCGCGCGGACCGGCGCCGGTGCCGGATCGGCCTGCACCACAAAAGAAATCACCGCGAACGCGCTCAGCGCGGTCACCGCCGCCGCGCCCGCGACCAGCCAGCGCATCAGGCGGTCGGGGTGCGGTGCGCCTTTTTGCACGGCCGCGGCCGCGCGGACGCGGTGTTCCACCCGGTCCGCCGCCGACGGCGGGGAATTCTCCGCGCGCACCCGCTGAATCAATTCCTGAACCGAAACCTGCCGCCTGGCCGCAGGTGCCGTCGGGCGCGTCAACCGAACCACCTCCGATTCCCCACATGCGAGAAGTCGCATGTCCCGTCGCGGAGACTAGGAGGTGATCCACTTCTTGTAAATCCCGAGATCGCGATCCGGTCGTTACCGCTTCGACACAACCGGATCCGCCATTCGGCCGTACTCCGGAAGAAACGCGAGTGAATTCGACGATTTCACCGCGGCCGGGATTCCGCCGCGCTTCCGCACGATTCGCGCACCACGAGTGTCGGCCAGAGCTGCAACCGGTGGACGGGCCGCTCGGTCGTGTCGGCGAGCCGGGCCAGTGCGAGTTCGGCGGCCACCGCGCCGAGCCGGTGCTTCTGCGGGCACACCGCGGTCAGCGGCGGGTCGGACGCCGCGGCGACCTCGTCGTCGTAGGAGACCACCGCCAGCTCGCCCGGCACCGCGATGCCGCCGTCGCGGGCTCGTTCGATCAAGCCGATGGCCTCGCGGTCGGCGTGCACGAGCAGCGCCCGGACACCGGCCCGGCGGCAGCGGTCCAGCAGCGTGTCGTACTCCCGGGCCCAGCCCGCGGAGCCGTAGGCCGGGACGTCGAGGTCCAGCGCGGTGGCCGCGTCCAGGCCCAGGGAGCCGATCGTCTCCCGCCAGCCGGTGCGCACCGCCGGGCTGTGCGGGCTGGACCGCGACGTGACCAGCCCGACCCCGCGGTGGCCGAGGGAAACCAGGTGCCGGACGGCCAGTCCCGCGCCGAGGGCATGCGCCGTGGTCGCCGCGTCCAGCGCCAGCGTCGGCAGCTCCGGCGGCGGCAGGCGCTCGACGAGCACCACCGGAACGCTCAGCGATCCCAGCCAGCGCAGCAGGTCCAGCGCGCCGCGGCCGCTGGTGGCCGGCGCGACCAGCAGCGTCTGCACCCCGCGTTCGAGGAGCGTGGTGATCTGACGGCGGTCCTCCGCCGCGTCGTAGCTGGACGCGCGCAGGACCAGCCGGCCGCCCGCCGCGGCCACGGTGGACTGCGCGCCCTGGATCACCGTCGGCCAGTAGTACTCGACCGAAGGCGCGACCATGCCGACCAGCGTGCCGTGCGCGGGCGGGCCGAACGCCGAAGCGGCCCGGCCCGGCTCCGGGTGGCCGCCGCGGGGCCGGGTCAGCGTGACGCCGCCGTGCACCCGCGTCAGCAGGCCGCGGTCCGCCAGCTCGGTGACGTCCCGCCGCACGGTGACCGCGGTGACGCCCAGCCGCTCCACCAGCTCGGTGAGCCGGACCGCGCCGTGTTCGCGGACCAGCGAAAGGATGAGCTGGTGCCGTTCCGAGGCGAGCATCATCGGACCTGCTCCAGCCGGACCCGCGCCGGGCCCTCGCGCACCAGCAGCGTGAGCCGGCTGAGGTGTGCACCCCAGGAGGCCCGCAGGAGCGGGTCGGCCAGCGGCCGCCGCTCGAGGTCCGCGGTGGTGGCCCGGGGATCCCAGCTCAGCCGCAGCACCCGCCGGCCGCCCAGGCACACGAACGCCTCGCCCTCGCCCAGCTCGACGTCCCCGGCGAGGACGTGCCGCAGCCGCACCGGCCGGACACCGTCGTCGTCCGCCACGAGAACGTGCGCGGGCGCGTCGCGGACCAGGCGCACCGAACGGATCCAGCGCGCCACCCCCGGATACGCCCCGGCGAGGTCCGCGGTCAGCGTGGCCGCGGACGCGGTGAGCTCGACCCGGACGTCCCGCGCCCCGAAGTCCTCCCCCGGTTCCTGCGGGACACCCGGCTCGGGCACGTTGTGCCACTCGCTGCGCAACGGCCAGGCCCGGTACCGGTCCGGCCCGAAGCTGGCCGCGGTGTAGGTCGGCTGGCCCGCGTCGACCACCACCGGCACGCCTTCGACCGCCACCCAGTAGGACCCCACGTCGAGGTGGTTGTGCCGCTCGCCGTTGTGCCCGGCCTTGACCGCCACGGTCAGCCCGCGCGGCGAGCCCGCCGTCTCCCGGGCCACGAGCACCTGCACCCGCGGCAGCCACTGGTCGCGGGCCAGCCAGTTTCCGGCCGGTTCCCCCGCCCACGCCGTGCGCCAGTCCGCGTCGGCCAGTGCGGACAGGGCCCGGCCGAGTCCGGCTTGCGGCCACACCGGCCGCCCGCTCGCGCGCGCCTGGCTCAGCGCGTGCGCCCGGACGTCGTCGTCGCCGAGCGACTCGCCCCACCGGTGCAGGACGTGCCACGGCTGGGCCAGGGGCAGCCGGGCCGGGGCGTCCCCCGCGTTGACGTACGCGTCGCCGCCCAGGTGCATCCGGTGCGGGAAGCGGATCAGCGGCGCCAGCACCGGAAGCTCGCGCGCGGCGAAGCCGGTCGCGGCGGCCAGCAGGTCGAGGCACTCCAGCAGGCGGCAGGCGCCGTGCCACCAGTAGGCGACACCCTCGTCGATGCCGCCGTCGTCGGGCAGCACGGCGACGTAGTGGTCGAGGCCTTCGACGACCAGCCGCACGAGCCGCCGGCGCCGTTCTTCGTCGTCGACGAGCAGCAGTGCGGCGGTGAGGACGCCGCTGTGGATCCACGGGTTCCAGTTGTGCGCGTCGCCGTCCAGGCCGAGCCAGTGCCAGTCGCGGACGCGCTCGAACGGCGTCAGGACCCGGAGTTCGACCTCGCGCCGCAGGCGGCGGCGCAGTCCGGGCGCCCGCAGGTCGAGGTGCGGGCCCAGCACGTGGTCGGCCCAGGCGACCAGGGACGCGACTTCGGCGGCGCCCAGGTCGAGGAACGGGTCGTCGGGGTCGGGCACCACCTCGCCCCGGGCGGCCGCGTGCCGGTCGTGCGGCGCCCAGCACCAGGTGGTCGCCTCGGCCAGCGCGACCAGCCCGTCGATCGCGCCGTCCAGGAACGCCCCTTCGTCCTCGGGGGCGAGCACCGCGGCCAGCACCAGGACCGTCACGCGTTCGCGCAGCTCGCGGGCGGCGTCTTCGTAGTCGGTCCGGACGCCGTCGCGGAACGTCCGCGCCCAGGCCGTGGCCGTCAGGACCGGGGCCGGCCGCGCGAGCACGGCGTGGGCGTCGGCGAGCAGCGCGGTGCCGTCGGCCGCGGCCCAGATCGCCCGATCGCGCACGTCCGGGAAGGCGGGCCGCGCCACCGGACGGCCGTCGAAAAGCGCGAGCAACACCACGGTGTGTCCTTCGCTTCTGATCGTTCGTGATCGCTTTTGACCTGAATTGTTGACTCGAACTATGGCACACCCCGACAGTGACAGCCATCACTTCGACGGAGGAGCAATGATGCTTCCGGAATCGGCGGGACCCAACCGCCGGACGTTCCTTTCGGCCACCGCCGCGCTCGCGGCCGGTGGACTGCTCGGCGGCTGCGCGTCGACGACCACGGCGTCCGGCGCCACCCGCGTGACCATCTGGTCGTGGCTCACCGGCATGGACAAGTACGTGGCCGCGTTCAACGCCGCGCACCCGGACATCTCGGTGGAGCTCAACGTGATCGCGGCCGGCCTGAAGGGCGGCTACGCCCAGCAGACCAACGCGCTGCGCGCCCACAACGCGCCGGACATCCTGCACGCGGAGTACCAGGGCCTGCCGCAGCTGCTCACCACGGGTGGGCTGCGGGATCTCACCGGCGACCTCGCGGACCTGGAGCGCGGCTACTCCCCCGCGGCCTGGCAGGGCGTCCGGCCCGGCGGCCGCACCTGGGCGGTCCCGATGGACCTCGCCCCGATGGTGCTCTACTACCGCAAGGACCTCTTCGACCGGCACGGCATCGCGGTGCCGCGCACGTGGGACGAGTTCCGCGCCGCCGCGCAGGCCGTCAAGAAGGCCGACCCGGCCGCGCGGGTGACGACGTTCCCGCTCAACGACGGCTCCTTCTTCGCCGGGATGTGCTGGCAGGCGGGCGATCCCTGGTGGCGCGCCGACAACGGCTCGTGGCGGGTGAACATCGACGGCGCGGGCACCCTCCGCACCGCCGACTACTGGCAGGGCATGATCCGCGACGGCCTGGTCGCGACGGCCCCGACCGGGGACCAGGACTGGATCGGGGCGATGCACACCGGCCGGCTGTGGGGCCTGCTCGGCGCGTCCTGGAGCGTCGGGTCCCTGGTGAAGTCCATCCCGCAGGACAAGGGCCGGTGGGCGGTCACCACGATGCCGACCTGGGACGGCGTCCCGGCCAACGGCGTCCAGGGCGGCAGCGCGTTCGCCGTCTCCGCCGAGAGCAAGGTGCCCGACGCCGCCGTGAAGTTCCTGCGCTGGCTGAGCACCGACCCCGCCGTCGCGAAGATCGGCACCACGTTCACCACGCCGTTCCCCGGCTACCTGCCCAGCCGGGACGTCGCCCGCAAGGCGTACAAGGGCGGGTACTTCCTCGGCGCGCCGGTGTACGACGTGCTCGACGAAGCCGCCCGGCGCGTCCCGGACTGGACGTGGGGCCCCAACGCGCTGCGGACGTTCTCCACCGTCGTCGACCGGATGGGCGGGGTGAAGACGGGCGGCACGACCCTGGCCACCGCCGTCCGGCAGACGCAGGCCGGCGCCGTCGCCGAGCTGCGTGAGCGGGGATTGACCGTGCTGGAAGGGAAAGCCTGATGACCGTCCTCACCCCGGAACGCGCCGCGAGCGTGCCGGCCCCGGCCAGTCCCGGCGCTCCGGTGCCGGGCCGTCGTGGCCGCGGCCGCGCCGGCCTCGTGCTGGCGGCGCCGTTCGCGATCCTGCTGACCACCACCGTGCTCGTGCCCATCGGGTACGCGCTCTACCTCAGCCTGTTCACCGATCGCCTGTCCGGCCTCGGCTTCTCCGGCCCGACACAGGCGTTCGTGGCACTCGGCAACTACGTCGACGTGCTCACCGACAGCGCGTTCCACGCCAGCCTCGGCAACGTGGCCCTGTTCGTCCTGGTCCACATCCCGATCATGCTCGGCCTGGCCCTCCTCCTGGCCCTCCTGATCGACTCCGCCGTCGTCCGGCTCAAGCGCGTGTGGTCCCTCGCCGTCTTCCTGCCCTACGCGGTGCCGACCGTGATCACCGGCCTCATCTGGGCGTACCTGTACAGCCCGAACTCGGGACTGACCGCGCTCCTGCCGTTCGACCCGCTCGGCAAGACCGGCATCCTGCCCTCGATCGTGAACATCGCGACCTGGCAGTGGGTCGGCTACAACATGATCATCTTCTACACGGCGCTGCAGGCCGTCCCGCGTGACGTCCTCGAAGCCGCGCGCGCCGACGGCGCCGGGGGCTTCCGGACGGCGTGGTCGGTCAAGATCCCGATGATCCGGCCGACCATGTTCGTCGCCCTCGTGTTCACCGTCATCGGGTCCCTGCAGCTGTTCACCGAACCCCTGGTGCTGCGCGGGTTCACCGGCTCGGTGACGAGCACCTGGTCCCCGAGCCTCTACGTGTACGAAGCCGCGTTCATCGCCAACGACTACGGCCGCGCCGCCGCCGCGTCCGTGCTGCTCGCCCTGGTTTCCGCCCTGCTCTCGGCGCTCGTCATGCGCCTGTCCAACCGGAGGTCCCGGTGACCCTGTCCCCTCAAACTTCGCGGTGGACGTCACGCACGGTCGTGCACGTCCTGCTGGTGCTGGCCGCGCTGTACGCGGTCCTGCCGCTGGTCTGGCTGGTCACCTCGGCCACCAAGTCCGTCGGCGACTTCTCCACGACCGGGGCGTTCGAGTTCGGGCAGTTCAACCTCGGCGCCAACCTCGGAGCGCTGTTCACCCAGGAGAACGGCGTCTTCCTCGCCTGGATCCGCAACTCGCTGCTCTACGCCGGCCTCGGCGCGGTGCTCGGTTCGCTGATCTGCGCGGCCTGCGGGTACGCGATCGCGAAGCTCGACTTCCCGGGCCGCCGCGCGCTGTTCGCGATGACGCTGGCCGGGGTGCTCGTGCCGACCACCGCGCTGGCCCTGCCGCTGTACCTGCTGGCGTCGCAGCTGGAGGTCGTCGGCACGTTCTGGGCGGTCTTCATCCCCTTGCTGACCAACCCCTTCGGCGTCTACCTCGCCCGCGTCTACGCCGAGGCCGCGGTGCCCGGCGAGGTGCTCGAAGCCGCCCGGACCGACGGGGCGGGCGAGCTGCGGACGTTCTTCACCATCGCGCTGCCGATGATGCGGCCCGGGCTGGTCACCGTCTTCCTGTTCCAGTTCGTCGGGATCTGGAACAACTTCTTCCTGCCGCTGGTGATGCTCACCGACCCGAAGCTGTTCCCGATGAGCCTCGGCCTGTACCAGTGGAGCACGCGCGTGACCCAGTTCCCGCAGTACAACCCGCTCGTCATCACCGGCTCCCTGCTGGCCGTGCTGCCGCTGGTCGTCGCGTTCGTCCTGCTGCACCGGCAATGGCGGTCCGGGCTGGCGGCGGGCAGCGTCAAGTGACGCGCCGCCCGGAGACCCTGCTGGTGATGGGGCGGGACACGGCTGCGCTGCAGTTCGGCACCGCCGAACTGGCCCGCCTGCGCGCCACGGCCCGGCTGGGCGAGCCGCTGTGCACCGACGAACTGGCCTCGGCCCCGGTGCGCGCGCGGCTGGCGGAGGTGGAGGTGCTGATCACGTCGTGGGGCTGTCCCCCGCTCGACGACGCGGTCCTGCGGGCCGCGCCGCACCTGCGGGCGGTCCTGCACGCGGCCGGGAGCGTCCGCGACCACGTCGGCGCGGCGGTGTTCGACCGCGGCCTGCTGGTCACCACGGCCGCCGACGCCAACGCCGAGCCGGTCGCCCAGTACACGCTGGGCGCGATCCTGTGGGCGTTCAAGAAGGTGCCGTTCCTGGCCGCCGACGCCCGGAAGTTCCGGGAGGACTGGGGTTACCGCGACCAGCGGGGCGAGCTGTCCGG
>NZ_MUMI01000120.1:0-15680 GCF_002155975.1 Amycolatopsis kentuckyensis | reverse complement strand
CCGGACAGTGGTGCTCGTCGGCTTCTCCCGCGTCGGCCGCCGGGTCGCCGCACTGCTGCGGCTGCTGGACCTGGCCCGGGTGCTCGTCGTCGACCCGGTGGCCGACCCGAGCGAGATCCGGGCGGCCGGAGCCGAGCCCGCCTCCCTGGCCGAAGCCCTGCCGCAGGCGGACGTGCTGAGCCTGCACGCGCCGTCGCTGCCGGAGACGCGGCACATGATCGGCGCCGCCGAGCTGGCCGCGCTACCGTCGGGCGCCGTGCTGATCAACACCGCGCGGGGCGCGCTCGTCGACACCGCGGCCCTCGAACACGCCTGTGCCGCCGCCGGATTGCACGCCGTCCTCGACGTCACCGAGCCCGAGCCGCTGCCCGCCGGGTCCCCGCTCTACGACCTGCCCAACGTGGTGCTCACGCCGCACATCGCCGGCTCGCTGGGCTCGGAGACCCGCCGGATGAGCGCCGAGGCGATCGGCGAGCTGGAGCGGTACGCCGCAGGCCTGCCGCCCCGGGCCCCGGTGACCCGGCATTCCCTGGCCGTGCAGGCATGACCGCCGCCGAGGACCGGCGGCTCTCGCCGTACACCGGCTGGACCCGCGGGCACTGGACGGCCTACGCGGACCGGCTGCTCGCGGCGGCCGGGCAGTACCGCTCCCCCGCGGGCGCCCGGATCGACCTGCCCGGCCCGGCCAGCCGCAACGGCCGCGTCTCGGACGGCCTGGAAGGGTTCGCCCGGACGTTCCTGATCGCCGGTTTCCGCATCGCCGGCGAGGGCGGCGCGGATCCCGGCGGGGTACTGGAACAGTACGCGCGCGGGCTGGCGGCCGGCACCGATCCGGCGTCACCCGAGGCGTGGCCGCGGCCCGACGAGCTCGGCCAGTCCAAAGTGGAGGCCGCGTCGATCGCGCTGGTGCTCCAGCTGACCCGGCCCTGGCTGTGGGATCGTCTGGACGACGGCGTGCGCGACCGGGTCGTCGCCTGGCTCGCGACGGTGATCGGGCAGCCCTACCCGCCGATCAACTGGGTGTGGTTCCGGATCGTCGTGGAGTCGTTCCTGCGTGAAGCGGGCGGGCCGTGGTCGGCGGCGGACGTCGAGGAGGACCTCGCCGTGCACGCGTCGCTGCGGCGGCCGGGCGGCTGGCTCAGCGACGGCGACGAGCGCGCCTACGACCACTACACGGGCTGGGCGCTGCACCTGTACCCGCTGCTGTGGACGCACTTCTTCGACGTCACCGGGACCTTGTGCCCCGGCTCGCTGCGGCTGCGGTGGGGCGCGGACCTGCGGGACTACCTCGACGACGCCGTCCGGCTGGTGGGCAGCGACGGCTCGCCGTTGCTGCAGGGCCGCAGCCTGGTCTACCGCTTCGCGGCCGCGGCGCCGTTCTGGGTGGGTGCGCTGACCGGGACGTCCGGGCTGTCCCCCGGCCTGACGCGCCGGGTGGCGGGCGGGATGGTCCGGCACTTCGCCGACCGGGGCGCTCCGGACGGCCTCCTGAACCTGGGCTGGCACCACGCCTGGCCCGCGATGCGCCAGGCGTACTCCGGGCCGGGGTCGCCGTACTGGGCGGCCAAAGGCCTGCTGGGGCTCGCGCTGCCCGCGGACCATCCCGTGTGGACGGACGTCGAGGAACCGCTCCCGATCGAGACGGGGGACGTCGCCCGGGTCGTCACCGCCCCGGGCTGGCTGGTTTCGGGACGACGTCGCGACGGCATCGCCCTGGTGGTCAACCACGGCACGGACCACGCCCGCCCCGGCGACCCCCGTTCCGACTCGCCGATCTACGCCCGGCTCGGCTATTCGACGGCGACGTTCCCTCTCGCTTCCGTGCCCGACAACACGGTGACGGTGCTCGACGCGGACGGCCGGGCGAGCCACCGCGCGGGGTTTTCGACGTGCTACGCGATCGAGCTGCCGGGCGGGGTGCTGGCGGCCGCGTCCCAGGGGCGGGTCCGCTGGGTGGACACGTCCGGCGACGACTCCCCGGACCACGGGTCGGGCCGCAGCGGGCCGGTGGTGGCGGGGCCGGTGCTGACGGTGGTGTCCGTGGTGCGGCGCGGGGTCGAGGTGCGGCTCGCCCGCCTCGATGAGGCCGACGACGCCGCCGGAGCGCGCCCGGACGCAGGGGATGACTCATTCACTGCGCTGCGGCTGAGCGGATGGCCGGTCGCGGGCGAGACCCGGCCGGTGACCCGGACCTGCCCCGAGCCGATGGGCGGTTCAGGGCAGGTCTCAGCCACGGCCGAGATCCCCGAGCTGCGTTCGACGCTGCGCAACCTTCGCGGCTTCACCACCGCGGAAGTGGCGGTCGAGTCCGGCTCCTCCCCGTTGGGCGAGTGGACCGCGCTCCCCTTCGTCGCCACGGAGGGGCCGCCGGAGCCGGGAGCCGTGTTCGCCGCGGTCGTGGTGCTGGACCGTGGCGGCCCGGCCGATCCCCACCCGTCCCTCTCGGTCGCCGCGGACGGCAGCCACGTCACCCTCACCTGGCCCGACGGCATCTCCGCCGAGGTTCCCCTCCCCGCGGCACCGTCCTGAAGCGCCCTGTTCCACACCGAATGTCCTATTGACCTTGCTCAGCCCATCCTGTTCCATTTTGTTGGGTTCTGCCCGGGTCTTGTCGGAACATGGAGGTTCTTCCCGTGCGGCTGCGCACTCTGAGTGTGGTTCTGTTGGCTCTCGCGGGGACCCTGGTGCCCGCCGGGCCGGCCACCGCTGCTGTCGACGACGTCTACGCCTACCTGGAAGACCCGCGGAAGGTCGGCGAAGGCCAGGAGCCGCCGCACGCCTTCCTCCCGCCGCACGCCGACGTCGAGTCCGCCGTCCGGGGACGGGAACAGACGCCGTTCACCAGAACGCTGGACGGGAAGTGGCGGATCGCCATGGCGGACAACCCCGCCCAGGTCCCCGCGGGCTTCCACGCCGCCGGGTACGACACGTCCGGGTGGCGGGAGGTCTCCGTGCCGCACACCTGGCAGACCGACGGCCTCGACCACCCGATCTTCCGCAACATCGCCACCGAGATCCAGCCCGACGCCCCGCCGAAGGTGCCCCGGGACGTCAACCCCACCGCGGCCTACACCCGCGACTTCGACCTCCCGGCCGACTGGACCGAGCGGCGCACCTCCCTGCGTTTCGACGGCGTGACCTCCGCGTACTTCGTCTGGGTCAACGGCCGGTACATCGGCTACGACCAGGGCGGCTACACCCCGGCGGAGTTCGACATCTCCGCCGCGCTGAAGCCGGGCCCCAACCGGCTCGCCGTCCAGGTGCACCGCTGGAGCGCGGGGGCCTACCTCGAGGACTACGACCAGTGGCGCTACGCGGGCATCTTCCGCTCGGTGACGCTCACCTCCACGCCCGCCACGCACGTCCAGGACGTCACCCTGCGGACGGACCTCGACCCGGCCTACACCGACGCGGTCCTGACCGCCGCCGTCGAGGTCGCCCGCAAACCGGGGGGCACCACCGGGAAACACACCGTCGGACTCAGCCTTCGTGACCAAGCGGGCAGGGAGGTCGGCGCCACCGCCCAGGACGTCGAGGTCACCGACGCCGGCGCCGCGGTCAGCCTCACCCTGCCCGTGCGGAACCCCGCCAAGTGGACCGACGAGACGCCGAACCTCTACACCGCCGTGCTGACCCTGGCCGGCCCGGACGGCAAGACCACGCACATCACCCGCGAGACCACCGGCTTCCGGGAGATCGAGATCCGCGACCGGCAGCTGCTGGTCAACGGCAAGCGCGTGCTGTTCAAGGGCGTCAACCGCGCCGAAACCGACCCCGACCACGGCCGGCACGTGCCACGCACGGCGCAGGAACGCGACGTGGCGCTGATGGAGCAGCTCAACGTCAACGCCGTCCGCACCTCGCACTACCCGTCCGACCCGTACTTCTACCGGCTCGCGGACGAGAACGGCCTCTGGATCGACGACGAGGTCGACATCGAGACGCACAACCACGAGAACTGCGCGAAGTGGTGCCAGGCGAACCAGCCCGAGTGGCGGGACGCGTTCCTCGACCGGCTGGTCGGCATGGTGGAACGCGACAAGAACCACCCCAGCGTCTTCCTGTGGGACACCGGCAACGAAGCCGGTCTCGGCGCCCACCACTACGCGATGGCGGACTGGCTGCGGGCCCACGACCCGACGCGGCCGATCTACCACCAGTCCAACAACCCCGACGGCGACGCGCCCTTCGCCGACGTGTGGGGCCCGCGGTACCCGTCGCCGGAGAAGTTCGCCGAGCAGGCGAAGAACACCACGAAGCCGCTGATCTTCGGCGAGTACGCGCACGCGATGGGCAACAGCCTCGGCAACTTCCGCGAGTTCTGGGACATCATCCGGGCGAACCCGCAGACCCAGGGCGGGTTCATCTGGGACTGGGCCGAGCAGAACATCCGGCAGCGGGTGCGCCTCGTTCCGGACGTCTCCGGCAACGGCATCTCCACCCACCTCTCCGGCGCGGCGAAACTCGTCGACGGCCACCGCGGCAAGGCACTGGAACTGTCCGGTTTGGACGACTTCGCCGAGGTCTACCGCGACCGCAGGCTGGACCTCACCGGCACCGCGCTGACGCTGGACGCCTGGGTCAAGCCGGGCAAGTGGACCGGCGAATTCGGGATCATCACCAAGGGCGACCACCAGTACTCGCTGAAGATGAAGAACGAGACGACCCTCGAATTCTTCGTCCACAGTGGTACGTGGATCCCGGTGCAGGCCACGGTGCCCGCCGACTTCTACGGCAACTGGCACCGCGTCAGCGGCACCTACGACGGCACGATGCTGCGGTTGTACATCGACGGCCGCGAGGTCGGGCAGAAGGCGTTCACCGGCCGGATCGACTCCTCGTCGGCCGAGGTGAACATCGGGCGCGACTTCGAGACGTCATGGAACGACCCGTCGACCATCGGCTGGATGGGCCGGGGCGTGGTGGACGACGTCCGCATCCACGACCGTGCGCTCACCGCCGCCGAGCTGGCCGGGCCGGAGCCGGCGCCGGGTGCGCTGCTGGCGCTGGACTTCGACGGCGTGACCGAGCGGGGCGCGTACCTCTCCTACGGCTCCAGCCTGTCCGGAGTGGACGGCCTGATCGGCTCGGACCGCAAGCCCCAACCGGAAACCACGCAGCTGGCGTGGGCCCACCAGCCCCTCCGGTTCGCCTACGCCGACGGCGTGCTGTCGGTGACGAACGAACGCCAGTTCAGCGACACCGGCGACGTCGACCTCCGGTGGCGCGTCACCGAAGGCGCGAAGACGATCAAGGACGGCAGGCAGCCCCTGCGCGTCGCCGCGGCCACGACCGGCCGGATCACCCTGCCGGTCGAGGCTGGTGACCGCGAGCGCTTCCTCACGGTCGAGGCGGTCGTCAAGCGCCCCGGTCCGACGCTGCCCGCGGGCCACGTCCTGGCGCACGACCAGTTCTCCCTCGGCGGCACCCGGGTGCCGGGCCTCGACCGGGCCCCGCTCGGCTGGGGCGTGGTGACGGCCCGCGAGACGGCGGACGCGGTCACCGCCCAAGCCGGCCCGGTCGCCTACCAGGTCGACAAGCACACCGGGACGCTCTCGTCGATGAAGTCGTGGGGCAAGGAACTCCTCGCCAGCGGGCCGAAGCTCGACGCCTGGCGCGCGCCGATCAGCAACGAGACGTTCGCGTGGGGCCGGGCGGAGGGCGAGGACTGGCGCAAGCTGGGCCTCGACCGCCTGCAGACCACGGTCACCGGGGTTCGCGTGGACCGCGCGGGCAGCAACGTCAGCGTCGTGGTGGACAGCCGGGTGGCGGCCCCGGACGTGGCGAACGCGTGGTTCGACCAGACCATGACGTACACCGTGGACCCGGCGGGGGTGCTGCGCCTGGGCCACAAGGTGACACCGCAGGGCGCGATCCGCACGCTGAACTACCTGCCGCGCATCGGGGTGTCGCTGGGCGTCCCGGACAGCTTCACGCGGTTCTCCTGGTACGGCCGGACCGCGGAGAGCTACGTCGACCGCCGGGACGGCACGCCGATCGCGGTGAACAAGTCCACTGTGGACGAGCAGTACGTCGACTACCACCGGCCGCAGGACCACGGCAACCACACCGACACCCGCTGGGCGCTGCTGACCGACGGCCGACTGGCGGGGCTGCTCGTCAGCGGGGTGAAGGACGTCAGCGTCACGCCGTACGACGACCTGGACCGGGCGGCCTACGCGTTCCAGCTGCAGCGGAACAAGGGCTGGTTCACGCTGCACGCCGACCACGCGGCCACCGGCGTGGGCGACACCCCGAACCCGGTGCGGGAGAAGAGCCAGGTGGCGGCGGACACCACCTACGAGTACACGCTGTCGATGCGCCCGCTGAGCTTGACCGAAGCGTGGGCGGGCCTGCCCGCGGGCGGCTGACCCCCCACGGACGAAGAAGCCGCACCGAGGACCGTCCTCGGTGCGGCTTCGTTCGTGAGCACTCAGACCAGGTCGCCCCGGACCGCGAGCAGTTCCTCGCTCGACAGGTCTTCGGCGGCCGCGGAAAGGTTCCGGTCGGCGGCGGTGAAGCCGCCGTGGTGCACGGCTTGCCGCGCGAACTTGGCCGCCACCTGGTAGTCGACGGCCTTCGTCGCGTTGAACGCAGCCATGGCCGCATGGAACGCCGCATCGAGGGTGCAGCCGACCGGCTGGAGGACGGACGGCACCTCCAGCGCGGCGATGTCGGCGACCTGGGTGTTCGAGAACTCTTCGATGCGGGACAGCTTCATTTCATCCATTTCGTTTCGTGAATCGGCCGGGAAACCCCGGAGGTCAGATCGACGCGACCGCGTCGATCAGCTGACGGGCGGACATGTCACCCGGCGAGGCGACCCCGACGGACGGCACCCCGGGGTGGTAGCCGTGGCCGAAGGCCCGGCGGTACGCCTGGTCCGCCAGGTGGGCGGCCCGCGCCGTCTGGGTCGCGTCCTCGGCGGCGGCCACCGCCCGCAGCAGGTTGATGCAGCAGGTGGTCGGGTCCTCCGCGGTCGTGAACTCGAGCGGGCCGAGCTGCGACGGCGAGTCGGTCAGGTAACGGGCGACGGCGGTGTCGGAAGAGTTGATTTCGCTCATGGCACCGAGATTAGGGCGCCGGATCCGCCGTCACATCCACCGAAACAATGAAACGGGAATGGCGATCGCCGAAGGTTTTTTCCCGCATCGGCGGTCATTCCCCGCCGACGACAGCCGAAACGTCCCGTTTCGCCCGCACCTGCCGGGTGATGCCGACCGCCACCACGACCACGGTCAACGCCAGGCTGGCCAGCAGCTGCGGCCGCCCCGACGGCGAAAAGAGCATCGCCACCAGCAAGCCGGCCATCGCCGCGATCGCCAGCCAGGTCAGGTACGGGTAACCCCACATCCGCAGCGGCAGGCCGGCGGGGTGCGCGGCCTCCAGCCGGCGCCGCATCCGCAGCTGCGTCACCGAAATCGCGAGCCAGATGAACACGGCCAGCGCGCCGGAGGTGTTGAGCAGGAAGCTGAACACCTCCTCCGGCACGAAGTAGTTCAGCACCACCGTGGCGAACCCGACGACCGTCGACACCAGCACCGCGACCCGGGGGACGCCGCCGGCGGAAATCCGCCGCCACGAGCGGGGTGCGTCGCCGCGGCCCGACAGCGAGAAGGCCATCCGGGACGCGGTGTACAGCCCGGAGTTCAGGCACGACAGGACGGCCGTCAGCACGATCACGTCCATCACCGTTCCCGCCGCCGGCAGCCCGATCAGGTCGAGCACGGCGACGTACGGGCTCTTCCCGACACTGGCGTCATCGTAGGGCAGCAACGTCACCACGACCGCGATGGAACCCAAGTAGAACACCAGGATGCGCCACATGATCGAGCGCACTGCCCGACGCGCGGCGCCGACCGGGTCCGGCGACTCCGACGCCGCGATCGTGGCGATTTCGGCGCCGAAGAACGAGAACACCACCACGAAGATCGCCGCGAACACCGGGCCCGCGCCGTGCGGGGCGAACCCGCCGTGCCCGGTGAGGTTGCGCAGCCCGGGCGCCTCGACGCCGGGCAGCACGCCCAGCACCGCCGCGAGGCCGAGCAGGACGAAGACGACGATCGCCGCGACCTTGATGGAGGCGAACCAGAACTCGAACTCGCCGTAGGACTTCACGGAGAACAGGTTGGTCACGGTGAGCACCGCCATCAGCACGAGCACCCACGCCCACTGCGGCAGCAGCGGGATCCAGCGGTGCACGATGGCCGCGCCCGCCGTGGCCTCGACCCCGATCGTCGTCACCCAGAACCACCAGTAGAGCCACCCCACCGAGAAGCCCGCCCAGCGGCCGATGCCCTCTTCGGCGTAGGCCGAAAAGGACCCGGTCCGCGGGTCGGCGGTCGCCATCTCCCCCAGCATCCGCATGACGAGGATGACCAGCACGCCGGCGAGGGCGTAGGTGATCAGCACGGCGGGCCCGGCGTCGGCGATCGCCTGCCCGGAGCCGACGAACAACCCGGCACCGATGACGCCGCCGACCGCGATCATCGACAGGTGCCGGGAACTCAGCGTCCGGGACAGGCCGGGCCCGTCGTCTTCCCTCGGTGGTGCCATCGCAGTCCCCTGTTCTCGTGGGTGGGAAAGAGAGCGCCATCACGCTAGAAGCCCCGGTGTGCCAGTTCACTGCGCGAACCGGGGAAGTTCTTCCCCGTCCCGATGACGTGCCCGGCGTGCCGGTGGTCCACGGAGAACAGTCGCGGGAAACGCGGATTCCGCTGCCGGTGCGCGGGTCGCGCACCGGCAGCGGAACCGGACGAATCAGACCTGAAGGGCGTCGACGCGTGCGCCGATCAAGTCCCGCACCGAACCGTCGCCGATCGGCCTTCCGCGGCCGGTGCTTTCGCATCCGGAATCGTAGTGACCACCGAAATGATGAGCGGCCGCAACCAGCGCCGCACCGGTCGCGAACGCCGCGACGACGCCCGCCGCCACCGTCGCCGCCGCGGCGCGGTAGCAGGAAACCGGCATGGCGGGCCGGACACCCAGGTATCCGCCGTCGGTACCGAATTCCTCTTTACCGGCAGCGAGTGCGGCACGGGATTCTGCCGAGTGCATTTTTTTCCCTTTCCTGGAACAGCGGAATCTTGTGTGGGTGACGAGGGTCAGCCGAGAGCTTCGGCGCGAGCGTCGACCAGCTCGGCCACCGAACCGCCCGCGACGGCGGCAGCGCGGAGCGACACCGGCTCTTCCTGCCCCCGGTAGTGCCCGCGGCGATGGCCGACGTTGTTGGCCCAGGCGTTCGCGACGTAGCCCGCGCAAGCCGTGACCGCGGCGCCGGCGCCGACCGCGGCGACCAGGACGGCGGTTTCGCACAGGGTCGGCGCCACCGCGGAAGCGAGGTGAATTCCGGTGGCGCCGAAATCGGTGTCGTTGGCGACGCTGACGACCCGGGACGGTGTGGCCACGGACATGGTTTCCCCTTCTTGGAAAGAGTATCGAAATGATATTCCGGTCACCGGCGATCGCCGATCGTTTTTGATTCGCCCGGCAACCGCCTTCGTCACGATGACATGCCGTGACCGCGGCAGCCAAGCGAGTTCAAGAAATGTTCACCGCGCCCGGACTGTGCCTTGTGTCACCCGGATTCGAATCGGTGCGGCGCCTCGAAAATCGCGGCGGCGGATCAGCGGAATGCGCAGTTCGACGGGCTTTCCCCGTCATTCGGTGGATGTGCGATCGCGGGGACGCTCACTAACCTTTCCGGCACACAGCCCAGGCTGCCCAGCACCCGTGGAGGTACCGTGAGCACGTCAGCCACCCTCGAATCCCGCATTCCGTCGCTCAAGGAGCTCGCCCCGCTCGAAATGGGGCTCCCGCAGACCGACAAGGCGTGGTTCCACGCCATCGTCCACAAGGCCGTCGACGCGTGGGTCAACATCAACGGCGGCCAGGACGGCGTGCTGCACAAGCACGACACGCCCATCGACTTCGGCAAGGCCGGGGCCGAGCGGCTCTCCCTGGAGAACCTCCTCGAGACCCGCGAGCAGCACGTCGCCTGAAGTTCGCCCCCGACGAAGACCGGGCCGGTTCCGACCGGCCCGGTCTTCGCGTTTCCCCGGGTTCCCCGGAGAGGGGAGAACGCTCCGCGGAATCCGCGCTTTGCCGCCGGACCCACCCCGCCACCGGGTACCGTGCGCTCGCAGGAGGTACGCATGCCCTCGATCCGCGACGTCGCCAAGCAGGCCCAGGTCTCCACGGCCACCGCTTCCCGGGCCCTGCGCGGGCTCCCGTCGGTCACTGCGGAGACCCGGGCCCGGGTCGAACGCGCCGCCGCCGAACTCGACTACGTCATCCCGTTCAACGCGTCGAGCCTCGCCTCCGGCCGCACCAACTCCATCGGGATCGTGGTGCCGTTCGTCTCCCGGTGGTTCTTCGGCACGGTGATCGCCGGGGCGGAGACCGTGCTGCGCGAAGCCGGCCTGGACCTCGTCGTCTACGGGGTGCCCGACGAGCCGAGCCGGGCGCGGTTCTTCACCGAGATGCCGGTGCGGCGGCGGGTCGACGCGGTCCTCGTGCTGTGCCTGCCGCTGACCCGGTGGGAGACCGACGCCCTGCTGGCGCTGCGGGTCCCCGTGGTCCTCGTCGGCAGCACCGCCGACGGCATCTCCTCGGTCCGCATCGACGACTTCGCCGGGGCGACGCGCGCCGTCCGGCACCTGGTCGAGCTCGGCCACCGGCGGATCGGCCTGCTCGGGGAGACCGACCCGCCACCCCACGGGTTCACCACGCCCGGCCGGCGCCGCAACGGCTACCTGCGGGCACTGGCGGAGGCCGGGATCGAGCCGGAGCCGGCCTTGGAGGCCGCCGGGCGCTTCACCGCGGCCGACGGCCAGGTGGCGATGGACCGCCTGCTCGCCCTGCGGAACCCGCCGACCGCCGTGTTCGCGATGTCCGACGAGATGGCCTTCGGTGCCCTGCAGGCGCTGCGCCGGGCCGGCGTCGACGTGCCCACCGGGATGTCGGTGATCGGGTACGACGACCACGAGCTGGCGGCGGCCCTCGACCTGTCGACGATCGCGCAGCCGGTCGTCGCGCAGGGCGAGCGTGCGGCCGGGCTCCTGCTCGACCAGCTGCAGCGGCAGGCCGCGCCCGCGGAGGTCGTGCTCCCGACCGAGCTGATCCGCCGGGGCACCACCGGACCGGCGGCCGCGCTGAACTGATCCGGGCAGCCACGCCGGAATCCGGCCGCCTCCGTCCGCGCTTTGCGGAAGCCTTCCGCACCCCGCCCGGCCGGTCCCCGAATTCCGCGGACGCAGGCCCTCCCGGGGTCATGCAACGCTTACACTCCGATCGGCGGCGGTGATCGCCCACCACCGTGACGCGAAGGGGACCCCACGCTCGATGTTCGCCACCCAGAGCAACCAGGTGAACGGCCTCCACGCCGAAATCCGGACCCGGCTGCTCGGCGACGTCGAACGGGTCCCGCCGGCCCAGCGCAAGAAGGCCGGAGACCTGGTCACCATGGCCCTCGCGTTGCTGTGCGCAGACGGCGAGCCCGACGCGCACGGCGAATGGGACGCGCGCGCGATCGCCGCGGCGCGCACCATGGGGCACAGCTGCGCCACCGGCGGCTGGCCGCTGGACCAGGTCCTCGAGCTGCTGGGCCGGGCCGGGGAAGAGACGGTCGCCATGCGCGCGGCGGCGCCCGGCACGACCACCGCCCAGCTCAGGTCGCTGACCGAGACCTGCAACCGGTTCCTGCGCGAGCTGCTGCGGGGCTACCAGGACACCGTGCTCGACCCGGCACCGCGATCGGCGGCCCACGACGACGCCATGGCGTTGCTGAAGGGCCAGGCGCCCACCGACCAGGGCCGGTTCGCGCCGGCCTACGCCGTGATGGCGTTCCGCACCGTGTCGGCCACCCCGCTCGACCCCGCGGCGTTGGACGAGGCGGGCAGCGGGGTGCTCGCCATCCTGTGCGAACACGGCGGCTACGTCCTCGTCCCGGCCGGCGACGAGGAAACCGGCTTCGCCCGGTGCACGCGCATCCGGGCGTCCCTGCCGGCGGAGACCTGGGCGGGCGTCTCGTGGCAGAAGACGGGCCGGGTGCCCGCCGGCCGGGCCGAAGCGGTGGACGTCGTCGCCTCGGCGCTGGCGGCCCGGCGGCCCCCGGGCTGCTACCTCCTCGGCGACGTGCTCGTGGAGTACGCGGTGCTGGCCCAGCCGTCGGTGACCGGCCTGCTCGCGGGCAAGATCGAGCCCATCACCCGCAACGCGGTGCTCCTGGAGACCCTGCGAGCGCTGCTGGCCGCCGACGGCAACCGGTCCCGGGCGGCGACCGAGCTGATCATCCACCGCAGCACGCTGGACTACCGGCTGCAGCGCATCGAGCAGCTGACGGGCTACGACCCGACTTCGGTGCGCCAGCTGCAGGTCCTCGCCACCGCACTGACGGCCCACGCGGCGACGACCTCGCCGCAGCCGCCACTTCCCCTGGAAGAACCCAGGTCCTGAGATCCGCGAACCGCACCGGCGAGATTTCGGCCGATGCGGATGGTTCCCGCTCCCCCGCCCGGATGACGATGCCGGTAGCCGATCACCGATCGGCGGTCGGTCGGCGTGGACCGGTTCTCGTTCCGCATTTCTTCCGGGAGCAGGCGCGGATGGCCATTCACTTCCTCCGGCACGGCGAATCGCTGGCGAACGAGCAGAACCTGTTCGCGGGCAGGCAGGACACCCCGCTCACCGAGCTGGGCCGCAGGCAGGCGCGGCAGGCCGGCGACCGCGTCGCCGCGCTCGGCATCCGCCTCGACGAGGTCCACGTCTCGCCGCTGAAGCGGGCGAGGCACACCGCCGACGTCGTCGCCGAGCGGCTGCGCGAGCAGCCCGGGCTGGTCGTTTCGGACGCGCTCGTGGAGCGTGACTTCGGGGTGTTCACCGCGCGGAACAAGAGCCTGGTCAAGAAGAGCATCGGCTTCCGCGCCTACACCGGGTACTTCCACCGCAGCACCGGCTGCCCGCCCGGCGGCGAGTCCTGGGCGCTGCTGCACGAGCGGGTCCGCCACTACTACGAAGAGGTCCTGCTGCCCCGGTCCCGGGCCGGGAAGAACATCCTCGTCGTCGCGCACAAGTACGTGGTCGAGATGTTCGCGGTCGTCGTCGCGGGCCTCGCGGCGGAGGACTACCACGACCTCAAGATCCCCAACGCGCGCCCGGTGTCCGAAGAGGACCTGCGCCGGATCGCCCGCGGCTCGGCGAAGACGTCCGCGGTGCACGACTTCGGCGAGCTCGTCGAGATCCGGCTCCCGGTGCTGGTGGCCGGCGGCGCCGCGCTGGGTGTGGCCGCCCAGCTCGCGGTGCGCGTCCCGGTCCCGGCGCCGGTGTTCACCGCGGTGCTCGTCACCCTGCTGGGGCTGAGCACGTTCTTCGGCATGCTGCGGCTGCATTCCGGCGTGCTGCGGGGGTTCGGCCCCAGCCTCCGGAAAGCGCTTCCGCTGACCGCCCTGCGCGTCGGGGCCGGGTTGGTCCTCGCCTGGTCCTTCGCGGGCGGCCCCGGGTCGTCGCTCGCCCTCTTCCTGCTCCTGCCGCCGGCCCTGCTCACCCCGGCGCTTTCCCTGTTGTGGGGCGGCGACTACTTCGCGTCGGTCCGGCAGACGGTGGTGGCCTCGCTCGTCCTCCCGGTCGTGCTGCTGGCGGCCGCGTGGTTCCCGCACCGGCTGCCCGGCCTCGGCACCGCGGCCGCCGGCTACCTCGCGGTGCTGGGCGGGGCCATGGTGCTGCCCGCCGTCGCCGCGCAGGTGCTCCGCCGGCGCGACCCCATCCGGGCCGGGCAGCTGAGCACCAACTGGACGTGGGTCGGCGGGGCCGCCCTGGTGCCGCTCGCCGCGGTCGCGACCTTCGCGCTGACCCCGTCGGACGGCGTAGACCCCGCCGACCTGCCGGCACCGGTGGCCGCCGTCCTCGCGACGTTGCTCGTCCTGCGCACGATCACCTGGCTGTACCTCAGGAACCGCACCCTCCCGCCCGGCGAGGCCCGCGACCTGTTCATCACCCAGTGCACGCCCAACATCTTCCTGTGGTTCACCTTCACCGGCGCCCTCGGGCACGGCGCGGCACTGCTGGCCCCGGTCGCCGCCTTCGGGTTCTTCGCGGCGATGCCGGCGGACGAGTTCGTCTTCGTGCGGCAGCACCGGAAGAACCTGCGGGCCGCCACGGCCGGTGCTCAGCGGGCGAAGGCGGCGGCGTTGTCGCGCGCCCAATCGGCGAAGGTGAGCGCGGGCCGGCCCAGCAGGGCTTCCACGGTCCCGGTCGTGGGGCCGGGACGCTCGCTGTAGTCGGCCAGCGAGCCGAGCAGGCGAGCGGGGACCTCCTCGGGCAGTCCCTGCGCGAGCAGGCCTTGCCGCACCTGTTCGGGCGGCAGCTCCTGGAAGGACAGTGCCCGCCCGGTGGCGGCCCCGATGAGCCGCACCTTCTCGTGCTGGTCCAGCGACTGCGGACCGGTCAGGGTGTGCACCGATTCCGCCGGGAGGCTGCCGCGGAGAGCCTGGACGGCGACCGCGGCGATGTCGGCTTCGTGGATCGGCGAGCTGGCGGCCCGGCCGTACGCGCCGCGCACCACGTCACCCGCCTTGAGCTGCGGCACCCAGGCCAGCGCGTTGGCGGCGAAGTCGGCCAGCCGCAGGACCGTCCACTCCAGCCCGGATCGGGTGACGAGGTCCTCGGCGGCCTTGAACTGGGCGGCGAAGCGTGCTTCTCCCGCGGGGTACTCCACGGTGGTGGCCGACAGCAGCACCACGCGCCGCACCCCTTGCTTGACGGCCAGCTTCAGCAGCTCGCCGAGGCCGGGTCCGGTGGCGCGCGGGCTGATCTGCACGGCCTCGACGCCCGCCAGCGCCGCCTCGATCCACTGTGGATGGAACAGGTCACCTCGGACGACGTTGCCGGGCGTCTCGCCGAGGCCCCGGGTGACCGCGGTGACGGGCACGCCGTTCTCCGAAAGCAGTTTCTGCACCTGGCGTCCCACGACGCCGTTGGCTCCGGTGAGCAGGATCATGACGGATCTCCCTTTCTCAAGCGGTTTCAGACGGCGGTCGCGAGCGGTTCTCCGGCCACGGCGACGTGGCGGTGGCGCACCGGGGCCATCGACGTCGGGTGCGAGATGCTCCACGCCGCGCTCTTGCAGATGAACTCCTTGACGCGCGCGGCCGTCTTTCCGGTGAGGGCGGACGGCTTCGGCTGGTCGTCCGGGGTCACCCACTGCACGAGGGCGTCGCGGCGGCCGAGGCTGATGCACTGGGCGGTGTAGCCGATCTTGTTCTCCGGGAGCGGGCGTCCGGTCAGCCGGGCGGCGATGGCATCGGCCGCCTGGTAGGCCGAGGGAACGCCCGAGGCGCAGGACATCCGCAGCGGATCGCCGTTCGCGCCCGGGGCGAGCGCGGCGTCACCGACGGCGTAGACGTCGGCGTGCGAGACCGACCGCATCGTCTCGTCGACGACGATCCGGCCCGTCGCGGAAACCTCCAGTGCCGTGGCCGCGGCGATGGGGCGGACGGCGAACCCGGCCGTCCAGACGGTGACCTGCGCGGGGATCGTGCGGCCGTCGGCGGTGACCGCGGCCGCCGGCTCGACGCTCGCGACGGCCGTGTTTTCGTGCACGGTGATGCCGAGCCTGCCGAACGCCTTGCGCAGGTGGCCCTGCCCCTTCTCGCTCAGCCAGTCACCGAGGCGGCCGCGGGCGG
>NZ_MUMI01000012.1 GCF_002155975.1 Amycolatopsis kentuckyensis | reverse complement strand
GGAGCGCGAGCAGCCCGGCCAGGCCGGCCACCTGCCCGGCGAACCCGGGCCACCAGCGGCGGGCCGCCCAGACGGCGAGCAGCAGGACGCCCGCCCCGGCCGTGATCGGCACCGCCTGGATCTTCGGCAGCAGCACCGCCGCGACGAGCGTGGGCAGCACCGCGGTCGCCAGCAGCGAGAGCGCCGCAGGGTCGTTCTCGCGGCGGCGCAGCACGATCAGGGCGAGCACGAGCCCGGTGACACCGGCGCCACCGGCCGCGGCGGTGTTGGCCCAGCTGCCCCCACCGGCGAGCCACGCCGAGCTGATCACGGAGGCGAACAGCGGCGGGACACCGGCGGCGAGCGTCAGCGACGACCAGTCGCGGCGCAGCTGCACCGGCGCCGTCGCGAGCTGGATCATCAGCAGGAAGGTGACCAGTTCCGGGGTGAACCCGCGGACGATCATCGGCGCGCACACGACACAGCCGATGACGACGGCGGAGGCCAGCAGCGGCGACTCCCAGCGCACGGCCACGAGCAGCCCGCCGACGGCGACTGCCAGCCCGGCGGCGAGCCCGGCGAGCACCGGCAGGAACTCGTACAGCGTGGTCGCGGCGACGACGTCCAGGTAGAGCGTCGCGATACCGGTGGCGGCCAGCGCGAAGGCACCGGTGCGACCGGCGGGCTTACGGTGCAGCCACACGCCGGTGCCGGTCAGCGCCAACCCGAACCCGGCGCCGACGAGCACCCGCGGCAGCGGCCCGAGCCAGCCCCGCTGCACGGCGAGCACGAGCAAGAGGACGACGCCGAGCAGCGTCACGGCCCCGCCGACCCAGGCCAGCACCCGGCTGCCGGCGCCTTCCTTGCCGAGCTTTTCGCCGAGCGTCTGCCGCGGAACCGGCACATAGGGCTGCGGGACGTACGGCGGCGGCTGCTGTTGTTGCGGAGGCGGCACGTACTGCGGCTGCGGCGGCGGCTGCCACTGGTACTGCGGCCACGGAACCGACTCGGGCCGCATCGGCCGCGGCTGGGGTTGGGGTTGGGGTTGAGGTTGCGGCTCAGGCGGCGGTTGCGGTGCCTGTTCGGCCTGTTTCGGCTGTTCAGGCTGCGGTTGCGGTGCTTGCTCCGGCTGGGCGGCCTGCGCGGGCTGCGTGGCCGGTTCGGCCTGCTCGTCCCGGACGGTCCGCAGTTCGGAACCCACCAGGGCGAGACGACGCCCCAGGTCGTCGATCTCGCCGGCGAGCCGGAGGAGCACATCTGCTTCGGTGGTCATATCGGACAGGGTCACGCACCGGCGTCACCTGCGGATCCGTAGCACTACTCAATCGGGGGTCACGTCCTGGTCGCGGCCAGCACCTCGTCCATGGTGGTCATGATCGAGACGGTCTCGGCGAGCGGCATGAGCGGGCTCTCGGTGTCGCCGGCAGCCAGCCGAAGCGCCACTTCGTCGGCCTGGTGCCGCAGGCCACGGCCCTCATCGACGTATTCGAAGCGCCTTCGCTCGCCTTCGCGCGGAACGAGCGTGAAGGAGGCGGGAGCGTAGAAGGGACCGTCGACCTCGATGCGCGCATCGGTGCCGACGATCGACGCGGTGGTCGGCGAAACAGCGCTCAAGGTGCAGGTCAGGACGGCCTGCGCACCACTCGCGTACCCGAACAGCATCGACATCTGGGCATCGACACCGGTGAAGGCGGGCGTCGCCATCGCGGCGACGCGCGCAGGCGGCCCGAGCACCATCGACGCGAAGGAGACGGGGTAGATCCCCAGGTCGAGCAGGGCACCCCCGCCCAGTTCGGGAGCGAACAGCCGGAAGGAGGGGTCTTCAGCGAACCACTGCCCATGATCGGCGGCGACGGTGACGACGTCCCCGAGGCTCGGCAGGAGTTCGCGGACGTGCCGGATGTGCGGCAGGAAGCGCGTCCACATCGCCTCCATCAGGAAGAGGTTCTTGCTGCGCGCCAGGTCGACGAGATCCCGCGCCTCATCGGCGTTCATCGTGAACGGCTTCTCGACGAGAACGGGCTTCCCGGCTTCGAGGGCGAGCCGCGCGTTGCCGTGGTGCATGGGATGCGGCGTGGCGACGTAGACGACGTCGACCTCCGGATCGTTCGCGAGGGCTTCGTAGCTGCTGTGCCGGGTGGAGATGCGCAGCTGGTCGGCAAACCGCTCGGCACTGTCCGCCGACCGCGATCCGACGGCGGCGACCACGCCGGACTCGGTGAGCTGCAGGTCCCGGGCGAAGGCACCGGCGATCCCGCCGGTACCCATGATTCCCCAGCGCAGGGGCGCGTTCGTCATACGCCGAACCCTATGCCCGTCCGGCGTGCCGAACCGATCAACACCGTGGGCCGTTCACTCCGGCGAAGTAGTCCACAACGCGCTGATCGGGAGGCAAGCGAGGTTCTCGCCGAACGGAAGGTACTGGTCGCCGCAGTAGACGACGAAGCCGGCGCGAAAGCGGTCACCGAGGCGTCGTTGGAGGACGCGAATCGAGCGGAAGTCATCGGCACGAACGGTTTCGGCGGCCTTCACCTCGACGGCGACCACCCGGCCGGCATTGTCCTCGAGCACCGCGTCGACCTCGTAGCCGTCACGGTCCCGATAGTGGTGCAACCGCGGCATCGTCCGGCTCCACGTGATCTGGCGCGCGAGTTCGCCGATGACGAACGTCTCGACGAGCCCGCCTGTCGTGGCGTCGTTGGTGACTCCGGAGACCAGGTGACCGGCCAGTCCGGCATCGTTGAACACCAATTTCGGGGTGGCGACCGCCCGCGCCGTCGCGTTCGCCGACCAGGCCGGGATCACCCGGATCAGGTAGATCAGTTCGAGGAGCTCGACGTAGTCACGAACGGTCGAAACGGGAAGCCCCAGATCCGAGGACAGCCGGCTGTAGTTGAGCAAGCCACCGGACTGCGCGGCAAGCGCTCCGACCAGCCGCCGCATGTCGGAGCCGCGCCGGATGTCCGCGACCTGATGCACGTCCCGGCTCATGATGTCGTCGAGGTACGACCTGAAGAACTGGTCTCGCCGCCGGGGCGTCGTCCGGCGAACAGCTTCGGGATACCCGCCACGGGAGGCGAGCGCCAGGTAGTCGCGGCGGCGCAGCTCAGAGGGCTCTGCCCGAAGCCGGCTACCGTGCGCGAACGCGGCATCGACGAAGCCGTCGGGCTTGCCGTTGATCTCCCCCTGGGACAGGGGGAACAGTTCGATCGTCTCCGAGCGCCCGGGAAGGGCGTCGGGGAGCTGACTCAGGCCGAGCAGGCGCGCCGAACCGGTCAGCAGGAACCGTCCCGGCCGGGGGTCGCGGTCGACGGTGTGCTTGATCGCCAGCCACAACTCGGGAACACGCTGCACCTCGTCGATGAGCATCGTGCCCGGGGCGTCCAGGAAGGCCACCGGATCCGCGTCGGCCGAGGCCCGGGTCCGCGGATCGTCCAGGTATCGCCGCGCACCGTCCGGCTGGGTGCGCAGGCACAACTCGGCCAGCGTGCTCTTGCCGGTCTGCCGTGCCCCGTTGATGATGACGACGCGGGTGTCCTCGAGCGCCTCCGCAACCAGCTCGGCAGCTCGACGGGGGACGTGTTCCTCGGCTCCGCGCACGGTCCGACTATACCTGCTTTCGCGAATCTGCCGAAGATCACTTCGTCAGTTTGCCGATAGTTCTGTCGTGGATCTGCCGATATCTCCTCCGTGAATCTGCCGAAATCCAGCCCTCGATCGACGTGATCGACACCACAGGCGACAATGGAGGACGTGACCGCGACCCTGAGCAAGCCCGCCCTGAAGATCGGCCCCTACGAGGTCGATCCGCCGGTCGTGCTCGCGCCCATGGCCGGGATCACCAACGTCGCCTTCCGGCAGCTGTGCGCCGAGTACGGCGCCGGCATCTACGTGTGCGAGATGATCACCGCCCGCGCCGTCGTCGAACGGCACCCCGGGACCATGCACATGATGACCTTCGGGGTGGACGAAAAGCCCAGGTCCATGCAGCTCTACGGGGTCGACCCGAAGACCATGGCCGAGGCCGTCCGGATCATCGTCGGCGAGGGGCTCGCCGACCACGTCGACTCCAACTTCGGCTGCCCGGTCGCGAAGGTGACGCGCAAGGGAGGTGGGGCCGCGCTGCCGTTCAAGCGGAAGTTGTTCGAAGCAATCGTGCGCGAGTCCGTCAAGGCGGCCGGCGACACGCCGTTCACGGTCAAGTTCCGCATCGGCATCGACGACGACCACCGCACCTTCCTCGACGCCGGCCGCATCGCCGAAGCCGAGGGCGCCGCCGCCGTCAGCCTGCACGCCCGCACCGCCGCCCAGCGCTACTCCGGCCAGGCCGACTGGACCAAGATCGCCGAGCTCAAGGAGGCCGTCACGAGCATCCCGGTGCTCGGCAACGGCGACATCTTCTCCGCCGCCGACGCCCTGCGCATGGTCGAGGAGACGGGCTGCGACGGCGTGGTCGTCGGCCGCGGCTGCCTCGGCCGGCCGTGGCTGTTCGGCGAGCTCGAGGCCGCTTTCCAGGGCCGCGCGCTGCCGACCCCGCCGAACCTGGGCGAGGTCGCCGCCGTGCTCTGCCGCCACACGGAACTGCTGATCGAGCACGACGGCCACGACAAGGCGATGCGCGACATCCGCAAGCACATGGCCTGGTACCTGATGGGCTTCCCGGTCGGCTCCGAGCTGCGCCGCGGCTTCGCGATGCTCTCGTCGATGGACCAGCTCGACGACCTGATCGCCCAGCTCGACCACGACGCCCCGTTCCCGGACGCGGCCACGGGCCCCCGCGGCCGTCAGGGCTCCCCGGGCAAGGTCACGCTGCCGCATGGCTGGCTGGACGATCCGGACGACGACTGCGTCCCCGAAGCGGAAGATATGCACTCGGGCGGCTGAGCTGCACCAGGCTCAGGCCGAACAGCAGCACCCCCAGTGGCACGTGCACGGTCTTGACGTGCGCGATCCCGAGGAACACCTGCGCGGTCACGAGCCCCAGGAACACGACCGCGTAAAGGATCACCCCCGGTGAGCCCCCACCTGGCCGCCACACCAGAACCGCGGCGATCACCTGCACCACGGCGACAATCCACACCGTGTACGCCGAAGCGCTGTGCAGGACGTGCCCGTTCGGGGTGGTCAGCAGCAGGCCCGCGGTGATCGGCGCGAGGAAGAGCGCCAGCGTCTGCAGCGCGATCGTGGCGCGCAAGAAGATCGTCATGCCCAGTAGACGACGCAGCCGCGCGGAACGTGAGGTCGATCGCCCGATCAGGGTGGTCGCGACCTTTCCGCTTGCTCCGCTCCCTGCCTACCGAGCCGGGCCCGTGACATCTGTCAGCCCGAAGTCGTGGCGGACGGCATCCTTCCCGGGCCCGCCACCGCGACAAGCTCTTCCCATGACGACGCAGACGACGAACCAGCCCGCAAGCTCCCTGCTCAAGACCCTCGCGATCGAGGTCGCCGTGCCCACCGGCGTGTACTACGCGCTCCACTCGCTCGGCGCGAGCGACTTCACCGCCCTCGCTGTCTCCGGGGTCTTCCCGCTGGCCCGGACGCTCTACCAGTTCGCCAAGGACCGCACGCTCAACGGCCTCGCCCTCGTCGTGCTGGTCACGAACGTCGTCGGCATGCTGCTGACCTTCGTCTCCGGTGACGCCCGGATGATGATCGCCAAGGACTCGCTCGGCAGCGGCATCACCGGCCTGGTCATCCTCGCCTCCGCCTTCACCGCGGCCCCGATCATGACCAAGGCGATGCGCCCCTTCCTCACCCGCGGCAAAGCGGAGAACGAAGCCGCGTGGGAACGGCTCAGCGGAACCGCCACCTTCGACGCCATCATGCGGCGCTGCAGCGTGATCTGGGGCATCGGCTTCGTGTTGGAGAGCTCGGTTCGCATCGCCGGCGCGTTCACCTTGCCCATCTCCACCATGGTGTGGCTGAGCACCGCCATCTTCGCGGGCTCCTTCGTGGTGATCATGCTCGTCGCCGGCAACGTGGCTGAAAAGGCCGGCAGGCTGATCGCCGCCGACGCGAAGCCCCTCGTGGCCGCTTGACCTGCGACAACGCCGGGTGTACAGGTGTGGACATGTACAGCAAGCGGCAGCAGCTGGTCGGCGATCTCACCGACCTGATCCGCTCCGGGCGCCTCGCCCACGGCGAGCGCCTCCCCGGCGAGAACCAGCTCGCCCTGCAGTACCAGGTCAGCCGCGGCACCGTCCGCAGCGCCCTTTCCGAACTCCAGCAGCTCGAGCTCATCTCCACCCAGGCCGGTGTCGGCTCGTTCGTCACCTTCGACGGCGTCCAGCTCGACCAGCGGATCGGCTGGGCGCGGGCCCTCGCCGACGCGGGCGCGCCGGTCACCACCGAACTGCTCGGCATCGAGACGATCGAAGACCAGGCTCTCGAAGAAGAATTCGGCGAGCCGGCCTACGTCGCCGTGCGGCGGCTGCGGCGGGAGCGCGACCGGGGGATCTCCCTGGAAACCGCCACCCTGCCCGCCGTGGGGCCGCTCGCCCGCCTCCCCGAGACCGGCCTGCAGGACGGCTCCCTGACCAAGACCCTCGAAGCCGCCGGACGGATCTCCGTCGGCGGCGACCAGTGGATCAGCACCGAACGCCTCGACGCCTGCGCCGCCGAGCTCCTCGGCCGCAGCATCGGCGAGCTCTTCCTCCGCGCCGAGCGCACGTCGGTCGACATCGAAGGCCGGCTGGTCGAGCGGGTCGTCAGCCTGCTGGACCCGGACCGGTTCCAGTTCCACCTCACGTTCGGACACCGGTGACCGCGCGGGACCGGGCGCTCGGCGCGTTCACCGGGCTGGCCGTCGGCGACGCGCTCGGCATGCCGACGCAGTCGATGTCCCGCGCCGCCATCGCCGCCACCTACGGGCCGGTCACCGGCCTGCTCACCGCCGTCGCCGAGCAGCCGGTCGCGCCGTCGATGCCCGCCGGCTCGGTCACCGACGACACCGAGCAGGCCGTCCTGCTGGCCCGGCTGCTCATCGACGGCCGCGGCGTCGTCGAGCCGCACGTCTTCGCCGACGCCCTGCTGATCTGGGAGGCCGACATGGTCCGCCGCGGTTCCGCGGACCTGCTCGGGCCGTCCACCAAACGCGCGCTCGCCCGGCTCCAGGACGGCGTCCCGGCCGACGAAGCCGGCCGCACCGGCACCACCAACGGCGCCGCCATGCGGGTCACGCCGGTCGGCATCGCCACGCCGTCGGAAAACCTGCACCGGCTGGTCGACGCCGTCGTCGCGACCGCCCGGGTCACGCACAACACCAGCCTGGGCATCGCGTCGGCCGCCGCGGTCGCGGCCACCGTCTCCGCCGGGGTCGACGGCGCGAGCCTGAGCGAAGCGCTCGACGCCGGTGAGCGCGCCGCCGTCGTCGGCGGGGAACGCGGGCACTGGGCGCCCGGCGGGGAGATCGCCGCCCGGATCCGCTGGGCGCGCGACTGGGTGCGGGGCATGGCCCCGGCCGCCGTCGCCGACTCGGTCGCGCAGGTCATCGGCACGTCGGTCGCGTCGCAGGAGTCCGTCGTGGCCGCGTTCGCGCTAGCCGAAGCGATGGGCGACGACCCGCCGTCGGCGTTGCGCCTGGCCGCCGGGCTCGGCGGCGACACCGACACCGTCGCCGCGATCTGCGGGGCGATGCTCGGCGCCGCGCACGGCGTCGGCGCCTTCCGCCCCGACGTCGTCGAAACCGTGCTCGCCGTCAACCGGCTCGAATTCGGGCCGCTCGTCGACGAACTGCTGAAGCTGCGCCGCCGATGACCGGGCGGCTGGTGCACACCGGACAGGTCGTCGTCGACCTCGTCATGGCGGTGCCCGCGCTGCCTCCTCCCGGCGGCGACGTCCTCGCGTCGTCGACGAACCTGTTGCCAGGCGGCGGCTTCAACGTCATGGCCGCCGCCGCGCGGTCCGGCGCGCGCGTGCTTTACGCGGGCAGCCACGGAAACGGCGGCTTCGGCGACCTCGCTCGCAGCGCCCTCGCGGCGGAAGGTGTTGAACTGGCGCACGAACCGGTGTCCGAAGTGGACACAGGTGTCGTCGTCGTTTTGGTGGACGCCACCGGAGAGCGCACCTTCGCGACCGGCACCGGCGCCGAAGGACGACTGCGGGCCGAACTGCTCGACCAAGTCACCCCAAAGACTGACGACGTCGTGTACGTGAGCGGATACAGTTGGTTGCACGAGATCAATCGCGGGGCCCTCCTCGAGTGGCTACCCCGCCTGCCCGGCTCGAGGATTCTGTTCGACCCCGGCCCGCTCATCGGCGACATCAACCCTGGAGACCTTCATGACCTTTTGTCCACAATAGACATACTGAGCTGCACCGCCCGCGAAGCCGAGGTGCTGGGCGAGCTGCCGCCCGTCGCCGTCGTCCGCGAGGGCGCGAAAGGCTGTCGCGTCCACGAAAACGGCCGGATCACCGACGTCCCCGGGTTCCCGGTCGACGTCGTGGACACCACCGGCGCCGGCGACACGCACTGCGGCGTCCTGGCCGCGGAGCTGTTGCGTGGCAGTACCGTCCTCGACGCCGCCGTGCGCGCCAACGCGGCGGCCGCACTTTCGGTGACCCGGCGCGGCCCGGCGACCGCGCCGAGCCGGGAAGAGATCGACCAGCTGGTGGAGGCCATGCGATGACCGGTACCCGCAGGCTCGAGGTGGAGACCAACGGCCTCGACGTGATCGACGACGCCGAGCGGCGCGGGCGGCCGCGGCAGCTGTTCTGGCCGTGGTTCGGCGCGAACGTGTCGGTGCTGGGGCTGAGCTACGGCTCGTTCACCCTCGGCTTCGGCATCTCGTTCGGGCAGGCACTGGTCGCCGGCGTCGTCGGCATCCTGTTCTCGTTCCTGCTGTGCGGGTTCATCGCCATCGCGGGCAAACGCGGGTCGGCGCCGACGATGCTGCTCTCGCGGGCGGCGTTCGGCGTACGCGGCAACCGGCTGCCGTCGGCGATCTCGTGGCTGCTGACGGTCGGCTGGGAGACCGTGCTCGCCGCGCTGGCGACACTGGCCACGGCGACGGTGTTCGAGCGCCTCGGCTGGGGCGGCGGGACGCCGACGAAGGTGGTCGCGCTGGTCGTGGTGGCGGCGCTGACCGTCGCCGCGGGCGTGCTCGGCTTCGACGCGATCATGAAGCTGCAGACGTGGATCACCTGGATCACCGGGGTGCTCACGGTCGTCTACGTGGTCCTCGTGGCCGGCGACGTGCACTGGGAAGCGGTGCGCGTGCTGCCATCGGGTTCGGCGCAGCAGTGGGTGGGCGCGCTGGTGTTCCTGATGACCGGCTTCGGCCTCGGCTGGGTCAACGCGGCCGCGGACTACTCGCGCTACCTGCCGCGGTCGTCGTCGAGCCGGGGCGTGGTCGGCTGGACGACGTTCGGCGCGTCGGTGGCGCCGGTGGTGCTGCTGGTGTTCGGGCTGCTGTTGGCCGGCTCGTCGCCGGACCTGAACAAGGCGATCGCGGCGGACCCGATCGGCGCGCTGACGACGTTGCTGCCGCTGTGGTTCCTGGTGCCGTTCGCGATCGTCGCGGTGCTCGGCCTGGTCGGCGGCGCGGTGCTGGACATCTATTCGTCGGGGCTGGCCCTGCTGTCGGCGGGCCTGCGCATCCCCCGCCCGGCGGCGGCGCTGGTCGACGGCGTGATCATGATCCTCGGCACGATCTACATCGTCTTCTTCGGCGGCGAGTTCCTCGGCCAGTTCCAGGGATTCCTGGTGACGCTGGGCGTTCCGGTCGCGGCATGGTGCGGCGTGATGCTCGCGGACGTACTCCTGCGGCGCCGCGACTACGCCGAGCCGGATCTCTTCGACCCGGCCGGCCGCTATGGCGACGTCCGGATCGGCCCGATCGCGCTGGTGCTGGCGGCGACCGCGCTCGGCTGGGGCCTGGTGACGAACACGTCCGCGGACTGGCTGAAGTGGCAGGGTTACCTGCTGGAACCGTTCGGACTGGGCGGCCGCGAAGGC
>NZ_MUMI01000119.1 GCF_002155975.1 Amycolatopsis kentuckyensis | reverse complement strand
CCTGGGCGCCGCCCAGGCACTCGGTGACGTCTTCGCCGGTCAGCTCCACGTGGATGCCGCCCGGGTAGGTGCCCAGCTTGTTGTGCACCTCGAAGAAGCCCTGGACCTCGTCCACGATGCGGTCGAAGTGGCGGGTCTTGTAGCCGGTCGACGACTCGTGGGTGTTGCCGTGCATCGGGTCGCACTGCCAGATGACCTTGTGGCCGGACGCCTCGACCTTCTCGATGATCGCCGGCAGCACCTCGCGGACCTTGCCGTTGCCCATCCGCGCGATCAGCGTCAGCCGGCCCGGCTCGAAGCGCGGGTCGAGCCGCTCGACGTACTCCACGGCCATGTCGGGCGTGGTCGTCGGGCCGATCTTCAACCCGATCGGGTTGGCCAGCAGCTCGGCGAACGCGATGTGCGCGCCGTCCAGCTGACGGGTCCGCTCGCCGACCCAGAGGAAGTGCGACGACAGGTTGTACAGCTTCGGGTTCGCCGCGTCGGCGTTGTCCAGGCGCAGCATCGACCGCTCGTAGTCGAGCAGCAGCGCCTCGTGGCTGGCGAAGATCTCGGTCGACTGCAGCGACGTGTCGGTGACGCCGCACGCCGACATGAACCGCAGGCCGCGGTCGATCTCGTTGGCCAGCGACTCGAAGCGCTGCGCCGCCGGCGAAGCCGACACGAAGTCCTTGTTCCAGTCGTGCACCTGGTGCAGGTCGGCCATGCCGGCGGCGGTGAGTGCGCGGACCAGGTTCATCGCGGCGCCCGCGTTCGCGTAGGCGCGGATCATCCGGCCCGGGTCCGGCACGCGCAGCTCGGGCTTGGCGACCAGGGAGTTGATGATGTCGCCGCGGTACACCGGCAGGCCCAGCGCGTCCGTCGAGGCCGAGCGCGGCTTCGCGTACTGGCCGGCGATGCGGCCGACCTTGACCACCGGCAGGCTCGCGCCGTAGGTGAGCACGACCGCCATCTGCAGCAGCGTGCGCAGGTTGGCCCGGATGTGCGGCTCGGTGTTGGACTCGAACGTCTCCGCGCAGTCGCCGCCCTGCAGGAGGAACGCCTCGCCGCGGGCGACCATGGCCAGCCGGCCCTTGAGCCGGTCGATCTCGGCCGGGACGGTGATCGGCGGCACGCTCTCCAGCACGCCGCGGACCCGGCGGGTCGCCTCGGGGTCGGGCCACTCCGGCTGCTGGGCGGCCGGGAGCGCCAGTGCCTTGTCGAGCCGCTGGCGCAGTTCGGGCGGCAGCGGCGGCAGCTCGGGCAGTGTGTCGACGGGGACGTCCACAGTCCAGTTCACGCTGACCAGGATAAGGTTTGCGCCGTGCTCCGCTTCGCCCGGTTGGCCACCGAGGTCCTGGCCCCCTGGGTGTGGGTCCTCACGCTGCCCCTCGCCGTCGCCTGGGACGCCACCGGGCACCGGCCGCTCCCGGCGCTGAGCTGGGGACTGCTGATCTCCGTCACCGGCTCGCTGATCCCGATGGCGGTGATCGTCCGCGGGGCGAAACGCGGCAGGTGGGACGGCCACCACGTGACGAACCGGGCCGGGCGCCGGGTCCCGCTGCTGGTCGCCGGGGTGTCGCTCGGCCTGGGCTTCGTCGTGCTGCTGGCCGGGGGCGCGCCCGCGCAGCTGATCGCCTTGGCGGCGTCGATGCTGGCGAGCCTGCTGGTCGCGGTGGCGATCACGTTCGGCGCGAAGTTCAAGATCTCCCTGCACGCCGCGGTCGCCTCGGCCGCCGTCGTGGTGCTGGCCCTGACGTACGGCCCATGGACGCTGCTGCTCGCCCTGCCCGCCGCCTGGGTGGCGTGGTCACGCGTCGCGCTGCGCGACCACACCACCCCGGAGGTGCTGGCCGGCCTGCTCATGGGGGTCGTCGTCGGCGGGGGCGGCTACTGGGTGCTGCTCACCGCCTTGCGCTGACCCCTCAGCAGGGCCGTCCCGAGGCGAACGTCGCGAACACGTTGGCGCTCGAGAACGCCGGAACCCGCAGCATCAATCCACTGTATTTCGGGCCGGTGAACAGGCACCAGTTGTCCTGACTGCCGTTTTGTTCGGCGAACGCGGTGAACGGCGGCGTGATCGACGGTGTCGGCACCCCGAGACAGAGGTCATTGCCGTCCGTGCCGAGCAGCCGGAGGCTTTCCGGAATGCAGAACGTGGTCCGGGCCGACGCCGCGGGGGCGGCCAGCAGGGCCGCGGCCAGCACGGACACGACGAAGAACATCATTCTTTTCATGATTTTCCCCTCATTTCCCCAGAGGGGGAAACGACCCCCCCTCACCGGCCAGATTGGCAGGAACCGTCCGCCGCCGGGAAGACCCCGTCACGCAAATAGCCCAGTACCGCTGCGTTGCCGCAAACGTTTTCCCGGGTGAAGACGCCGTGCCCGCCGGCGTCGACGGTCACCAGCCGCGCGCGGGCCCCGAACGCCGCCCGCGTCTCCCGCGCGCCCGACAGCGGGGTCGCCGGGTCGCGCAGGTTCTGCACCAGCAGGACGTTCGCCGGGCCGAGGCCGCCGACGCGCACCGGCGGCTCAGCGCGCTCGACGGGCCAGAACGCGCACGGGTTCACGTTCGCCGCGGCCGGGCCGAACATCGGGTGCCGCGCCCGTTCGCGTTCGACCGCGTGCTGGTAGTAGCCGACCTGCTCGGGCCAGTCGGAGTCGTTGCAGATCACCTGGAGCTGGAGCGCGGCGTGGTTGTCGCCGTCGAGCGGACCGGCCGCCGTGCGGGCGGTGCCTGCCCATTCCCGGGCCACCGCGGGAAAGGAGGCGTCGTCGTAGAGCCCGGCCCACGTGTTCGACCGGAATTCGGGCCCGCGGACGGCGGCGAGCTCGAAGAACTTCGCCGTCACTGCCGCCGGGGTCCGCCCCAGGTGGTAGACGTCGTCGCGCTGGGCCGCCCACGCGGCGAAGTCCGGGAAGCGGTCTTCGAAGCCCTCGGCGAAGCGCTGGTTGGCGCGGACGTCGAGGCCGCGCGGGCCGAGGACGCTGTCGAGCACGATCCGGTCGGTGCGGCCCGGGAACATCGACGCGTAAGCGGCGCCGAGGTAGCTGCCGTAGGAGACGCCGTAATAGGAGATCTTCTGCTCCCCCAGCGCTTCCCGGATCCGGTCGAGGTCACGGGCGGTGTTCGCGGTCGTCATGTGCGGCAGCATGTCCTTTGTGGACGCACTACCGCACTTCTCCGCCACGGCACGCGCCTTCACGGCGGTGGCGGCGACGTCGGCAGGCCCGTTCGCGTACGAGCCGAGGACCGCGCCGCGCTCTTCCGAAGTCGTCATGCCGCAGGTCACCGGCGTGCTGTAGGCGGTGCCGCGGGGGTCGAACCCGATGACGTCGTAGGCGTCCGGCAGGCCCGAGCCGCCCATGCGCTGCAGCAGCTGCGCGGGCATGGCGAGGCCGGGACTGCCCGGCCCGCCGGGGTTCATCAGCAGCACGCCGCGGCGCTTGCCCGGGGTGCCGGCGTGACGGGACAGCGTCAGGTCGATGGTGCGGTCCGGGTGCGCGTAGTCGAGCGGCACGCGCAGGGTGGCGCATTCGAGCCCGGCCGTCGGGGACGGCGTCATGCCGTAGTCCGGGCAGGGGGTCGTCCACTGGAGTCGTGGTGCCGCCTCCGCCGGCGGCGCGGCGAGCAGGGGCAGGAAAGCCAGGGCGATCAGGATTTTCCGCATGCTCCGAGCCTGGCCCGCCCGGAGCGCGCGGACGTCAGCCCAGGGACCGGAACTCTCGCTCCGCCCCTGGGCTGACGGGCGGTCACGCGGCTTGCGCGCGGTTGTACAGGTTCTGCGCGTCGGCGCCGAAGTACGGCCCGAACATGTAGCCGGGCAGGAAGTTGTAGCCGAAGCTGTTCACCGAGGCCTGCACGCCGGTGCCGGTGCCCTCGTTGAACGACAGGAACCACGGACCGCCGCTGGAGCCACCGGTCATGTTGCAGTTCATGCCGTGGTCCTTGGTCAGCAGGAAGTCGGTGAAGGTGCTGCCGCTGCAGTAGATCAGCTTCGTGCCGTCGTAGGGCGCCGCGGCCGGGTAGCCGAAGGTGTACATGCTCTGGTTCTTCGGCTGGTTGAAGGCGATGCCCTGCGCGCCGACGACGTCGGTGAGCCGCTGGGAGTTGAGCGGGTTCACGACGGCCATGCCGACGTCGTAGTTGATGTCCTCGCTGGCTTCCCACTGCGGCGTGGTGAGGGTGGTCTTCGCCGCCCACTGGCCGTACGGGGCGTTGCCGTTGTTGTAGCCGGGCACGAAGACCCACTGGGTGTGCCAGGTGCCCTGGTACTTCACGCAGTGCCCGGCGGTGACGACGACACTGCCGTTGGTGCTGGTGACGGCGTCCCCGGAGCACGACGCTTTCTGGCCGTTGAACAGGAAGAACACGCGCCCGGCGGTTTGCGTGACCTTGCCGCCGCCGGTCCAGGGCCCCCCGCCGTTCGGGATGCTCTGGATGATCGCGCTCTGCCCTTTCGCCACGTCTTTCGGCGTGAAGGCCGGGGCTTTGACGAGCGAGTCCATCGGAACGGCCGCCCGCATCGCATCGGGCGTCCAGAAGGGTTTCGGTGCGGCCTGGGCGGGGGCCCCGACCAGGGCGAACGCGAGGGAGAGGACGGCGGTGACCACCGCGGCCCGGAGTTTCGTGTGCTTCAAGACGCCCCACCTTCCGCAGAAGTGAATCGTCGCAAAGGCGACACAGCTACTCGAAAGTAGTTGGCTGTGTACACAGTGCACAGCCGCCGTTTGGCGTAACGCTTTCAGAACGCGCCGAGGCCCCCTCACCAGCGGTGAGGGGGCCTCCGAGACGAACGGATCAGACGACCGCGAGCGGCAGCGCCGTCGGGTGGACCGGGGCCGGGAGGTCGGACGCGCCGGTCAGGTACGTGTCCACCGCGTTGGCCACCGAGCGGCCCTCCGCGATCGCCCAGACCACCAGGGACGCGCCGCGGTGGGCGTCGCCGCAGACGAACACGCCCGGCGACTCCGTCTGCCAGTCCGCGCCGCACGACAGGGTTCCGCGGCGGGTCAGCGAGAGACCCAGGCCGCCCAGCAGGGGCATCTCCTCGACGCCTTCGAAGCCGATCGCCAGCAGGACCAGGTCCGCCGGGAGCGTCTCGACCTCGTCGTTGATCGGGATGACCTCGCGGCGGCCGGTGGCCGGGTCCTTCTGGACGCGGACCTGCTGCAGCTCCACTGCCGTCACGCGGCCCTCGTCGTTGCCGACGAAGCGCTTCACCGCCACCGCGAACTTGCGCTCGCCCGCCTCCTCGTGCGCCGCGTAGGTGCGCAGGATGTACGGCCAGGTCGGCCACGGCGACCGCTCGTCGTCCCGGACCGACGGCGGCGTCGGGTACTGGTCGAGCTGCGTCACCGACAGCGCGCCCTGGCGGGTGGCCGTGCCGTAGGAGTCCGCGCCGGTGTCGCCGCCGCCGATGATCACCACGTGCTTGCCGCGGGCGTCGATCGACGGGGGGCCGTCGCCTTCGACGTACTTGTTGGCCGGGACCAGGTGCTCCATCGCCAAGTGGATGCCCTTGAGGTCGCGGCCCGGCGTCGTGGTGTCGTCGCGGCCGCGCAGCGCGCCCACCGCGAGCACGACGGCGTCGTACTGCGCGCGCAGGTCGTCCACCGACAGGTCGACGCCGACCTCGCAGCCCGTCACGAACCGGGTGCCTTCCTTGCGCAGCTGCGCCAGGCGCCGGTCGAGGACCTTCTTCTCCATCTTGAACTCGGGGATGCCGTAGCGCAGCAGCCCGCCGAGCCGGTCGTCGCGCTCGAAGACGGTGACCTCGTGGCCGGCGCGGGTCAGCTGCTGGGCGGCGGCGAGGCCGGCCGGCCCGGAGCCGACGATCGCCACCCGGCGGCCACTGGACACTTCGGACACCTGCGGCTGGACGTAGCCCGCTTCCCAGGACTGGTCGGCGATCGTCTGCTCGACGCGCTTGATCGACACCGGCCCGCCGGACAGCGGCGAAATGGACAGCACGCAGCCGGCCTCGCACGGCGCCGGGCACAGCTTCCCGGTGAACTCGGGGAAGTTGTTGGTGGCGTGCAGCCGGTCGCTCGCCGCGGCCCAGTCGCCGCGGCGGACCAGGTCGTTCCACTCCGGGATCAGGTTGCCCAGCGGGCAGCCGGAACCACCGGAGTGGCAGAACGGGATGCCGCAGTCCATGCACCGCGACGCCTGCTTGCGCACGCTTTCGTTGCGCTCGGCCGGGGGGACGTCCGCGTAGACCTCGCCCCACGAGGAAAGCCGTTCCTCGTAGGACTTCTTCTTCGGTTCTTCGCGGTCGTACTTCAGGAAACCGGTCGGGTCAGCCACGAGCGGCCTCCATGATCGCCTCGTCGACGTCGCGGCCGGCGGCACGTGCCGCCTTCGCCGCGTCCAGGACCCGCTGGTAGTCGCGCGGCATCACCTTCGTGAACGCCACGGACCGGCGCGGCCAGTCGCCGAGCAGCGAGGCCGCCACCGCGGAGCGGGTGAGATCGTAGTGCTGTTGCACGGTTTTCTTGAGCCACGCCAGGTCGTCGGCGGTCGGCCGGAGCAGGTCCACCATGTCCTGGTTGACCTTCTTCGCGTCGACGTCGAGGACGAAGGCGATGCCGCCCGACATGCCGGCCGCCAGGTTCCGCCCGGTCGGGCCGAGCACCACCGCGCGGCCGCCGGTCATGTACTCGAAGGCGTGGTCGCCGACACCCTCGGCGACGACCGTGGCGCCGGAGTTGCGGACGCAGAAGCGTTCGCCGACCTGGCCGCGCAGGAAGATCTCGCCCCCGGTGGCGCCGTAGGCGATCGTGTTGCCCGCGATCGTCTGCGCCTCGGCGGCGAAGGACGCCTCCGGGTCGGGGCGGACCACGATCCGGCCGCCGGAGAGGCCCTTGCCGACGTAGTCGTTCGCGTCGCCGACCATGTCGAGGGTGATGCCGCGCGGCAGGAACGCGCCGAGCGACTGGCCCGCCGACCCGGTGAGCGTGACGTGGATCGTGCCCTCGGGCAGGCCGTCGCCGCCGTAGCGGCGGGTGATCTCCGAGCCCAGCAGCGTGCCGACCGTCCGGTTGACGTTGCGCACCGGCAGCTCGATGTTCACGTGGTGCGCGTCTTCCAGGGCCGCCTCGGCGAGCTGGATGAGCGTGCGGTCCAGCGCGTGCTCGAGGCCGTGGTCCTGCCCGCGGGTGCGCCGCTTGGCGCCGCCGTACGGCGTCTCCGAAGGCATCTCGAAGATCGGCTTCAGGTCGAGCCCGGACGCCTTCCAGTGGTCGACGGCCTCGTCGGTGTTCAGCAGCTCGGCGTGGCCGATGGCCTCGTCGAGCGTGCGGAAGCCCAGCGCGGCCAGGGTTTCCCGGACTTCTTCGGCGACGAACTTGAAGAAGTTGACCACGTGCTCGACCTGGCCGGTGTAGCGCTTGCGCAGCTCGGGGCTCTGCGTGGCGACGCCGACCGGGCAGGTGTCGAGGTGGCAGACGCGCATCATGATGCAGCCCGCGACGACGAGGGGGGCCGTCGCGAAGCCGTACTCCTCGGCGCCGAGCAGCGCCGCGATGACGACGTCGCGCCCGGTCTTCATGGCGCCGTCCACCTGCACGGTGATCCGGTCACGCAGGCCGTTGAGCAGCAGCGTCTGCTGGGTCTCGGCCAGGCCGATCTCCCACGGCGTGCCCGCGTGCTTGAGCGAGTTCATCGGGGACGCGCCGGTGCCGCCGTCGTGGCCGGAGATGAGCACGACGTCGGCGTGCGCCTTGGACACGCCGGCCGCGACCGTGCCGACGCCGAGCGAGGACACCAGCTTCACGTGGATGCGGGCGTGCTCGTTGGCGTTCTTGAGGTCGTGGATCAGCTGGGCCAGGTCCTCGATGGAGTAGATGTCGTGGTGCGGCGGCGGCGAAATGAGGCCGACGCCCGGCGTCGAGTGCCGGGTCCGCGCGATCCACGGGTACACCTTGTTCGGCGGCAGCTGGCCGCCCTCGCCGGGCTTCGCGCCCTGCGCCATCTTGATCTGGATGTCGTCGGCGTTGACCAGGTACTCGCTCGTGACGCCGAAGCGGCCCGAAGCGACCTGCTTGATCGCGCTGCGGCGCTCGGGGTCGTAGAGCCGCTCGGGGTCCTCGCCGCCTTCGCCGGTGTTGGAGCGGCCGCCGATGCGGTTCATCGCGATGGCCAGCGTTTCGTGCGCCTCGGCCGAGATCGAGCCGTAGGACATCGCGCCGGTGTTGAAGCGCTTGAAGATCGCTTCGGCGGGCTCGACCTCGTCCAGCGGCACCGGCTCGCGGACGCCGTCCTTGAACTTGAACAGCCCGCGCAGCGTGCCGCCCTCGCGGTAGAGGCGGTGCACCTCTTCGGTGTACTTCCGGTAGACCTCGTCGCGGCCGGTCTTGGACGCGTGCTGCAGCAGGAACACCGTCTCCGGCGTGAACAGGTGCAGCTCGCCCTCGCGGCGGTAGGCGTACTCGCCGCCGGTGTCGAGTCCACGGTGGACGCGGTCGGTCGGGTTCTCCGGGTACGCGCGGCGGTGGCGCGTCGCGACCTCTTCGGCGAGCACCTCCAGGCCGACGCCGCCGAGCTTCGACGACGTCCCGGTGAAGTACTCGTCGAGCAGGTCCTGGCTCAGGCCGAGGGATTCGAAGACCTGGGCGGCGGTGTACGCGCCGACCGTGGAGATGCCCATCTTGGACATGATCTTCAGGACGCCCTTGACCAGGGCGTACACGTAGTTGCGGACCGCCTTGGCCGGCTCGATGCCGGTGACCGCGCCCTGGCCGATCATGTCTTCGATGGTCTCGAAGGCCAGGTACGGGTTGACCGCGGCGGCGCCGTAGCCGAGCAGCAGCGCGATGTGGTGCACCTCGCGCGCGTCCCCGGATTCGACCACCAGCGCGACGCGCAGGCGTTCCTTGGTGCGGACCAGGTGGTGGTGCACCGCCGACACGAGCAGCAGCGACGGGATCGGCGCCATCCGGTGGTCGGAGTCGCGATCGGACAGCACGAGCGTGCGCGCGCCGGCCGCGATCGCCTCGGAGGCTTCCCGCCGGACGCGCTCGATCGCGCCCGCGAGCGCTTCCGCGCCGCCGTCCACTTCGTACAGTCCGGAAAGGACGCTGCAGGCGAAGCCGGGGAGGTCGCCGTCGTCGTTGATGTGGATGAGCTTGGCGAGCTCGTCGTTGTCGATGACCGGGTACGGCAGCTTCAGGTGGCGACAGGACGCCGGGCCCGGGGCTAGGAGGTTGCGCTCCGGGCCCATGATCCGCGCCATGCAGGTGACGAGCTCCTCGCGGATCGCGTCCAGCGGCGGGTTGGTCACCTGGGCGAAGTTCTGCTTGAAGTAGTCGTAGAGCAGGCGAGATCGCTTCGACAGCACGGCGGGCGGGGTGTCGGTGCCCATCGAGCCGATCGGCTCGGCGCCCTTTTCGGCCATCGGCGCGAGCAGGATCTTGAGCTCTTCTTCGGTGTAGCCGAAGGAAAGCTGGCGGCGCAGCACGGAGTCGTGGCTCTGCACGACGTGGTCGCGGTCGGGCAGCTCGGCGATCTTGAGCAGGCCCGCGTGCAGCCACGAGTCGTAGGGCAGCTCGGCGGCCAGCGCGGACTTGACCTCTTCGTCGTCCACGATCCGGCCGGCCTCGGTGTCGACCAGGAACATCTTGCCGGGCTTGAGCCGGCCCTTGGCGACGACGTCCTTCGGGGCGACGTCCAGGACGCCCGCCTCGCTGGCCAGGACCACGCGGTCGTCGGCCGTGCGCCACCAGCGGGCGGGACGCAGGCCGTTGCGGTCCAGGACCGCGCCGACCAGGCTGCCGTCGGTGAAGGTGACGCAGGCCGGGCCGTCCCACGGCTCCATGAGGCTCGCGTGGAACTGGTAGAAAGCGCGCCGCTCGGGCTTCATGGTGGCGTGGTTCTCCCACGCCTCCGGGATCATCATCAGCACCGCGTGCGGCAGCGACCGGCCGCCCAGGTGCAGCAGCTCGAGCACCTCGTCGAAGGACGCCGAGTCCGAGGCGTCCGGCGAGCAGATCGGGAAGAGCCTGCTCAGGTCGCCGGTGATGACGTCGGATTCGAGCAGCGCCTCGCGGGCCCGCATGCGGTTGCGGTTGCCGCGGATGGTGTTGATTTCCCCGTTGTGGGCGACGAACCGGAACGGGTGGGCCAGCGGCCACGACGGGAAGGTGTTGGTGGAGAAGCGGGAGTGCACCAGCGCGATGGCGCTTTCCAGGCGTTCGTCGCGGAGGTCGCCGAAGAACGCGGGCAGCTGCTCCGGCGTCACCATGCCCTTGTAGACGATCGTCCGCGAGGACAGGGACGGGAAGTACGTGCCGCAGCCGGCGTTCGCGCTCTCGTTTTCGACGCGCTTGCGCAGGCAGAAGGCGAGCCTGTCCAGCTCGAGGCCGGATTTTCCGTCGCCGGTGACGAACAGCATGGCGAAGTGCGGCATCACCGAACGGGCGGTCGGGCCGATGTCGGCGCGATCGGCGTCGACGGGGACCACGCGCCAGCCGAGGACCTCCAGTCCTTCTTCGACGGCGATGCGTTCGGCCAGCTCGACGGCCTTGCGGCGCTGTTCGGCGTCTTGAGGCAGGAACGCGATGCCGGCGGCGTAGGTGTGGTGGCCGTGTTCGTCGGGCGCGGGCAGCGCGAAGCCGGCCTCGGCGCGCAGCAGCGCGTCGGGCAGCTGCAGCAGGATGCCGGCGCCGTCGCCGCTGGTGGGCTCGGCGCCCGCGGCGCCGCGGTGGTCGAGGTTGGTCAGCGCGGCCAGGCCGTCGGTGACGATGCCGTGGGAGCGGCGCCCGCGGATGTCGGCCACCATGGCCACACCACAGGAGTCCTGTTCGGTCTCCGGATCGTAGAGACCCTGCTTGCCGGGAATGGCGGAGAAGATCATGAAGGGACCTCCTTCGTCGTCTTGTCGTGCGGGGCCGGGCTACCGGCCGGGGAGCGCACGGGACGACGATGGCCCGCTTCGTTAGCGCGACTTTAACACCTGGGAAACACCGCAGCAGCACTCCAGAGCGCCTCGAGCGACGTCGGACGGTAACGATCTGGCTGCGCGGAACGACATAGTTCCTGATGGGTTCCCGGTAGTTCGTTCGGCTAAGTATACGGCTCGGAAACTCCGGTCAAGACCAACGTGACGTGATCGGCGCAGTGTGTCCCCGGTCACTAGAACGTGTTACATTTCGCCGCATGATCCTCGATCGGTTCAAGCTCACCGACCAGGTGGCGGTGGTCACCGGAGCAGGGCGCGGAATCGGCGCCGCCACCGCGGTGGCCCTCGCCGAAGCGGGCGCCGACGTGGTGATCGCGTCCCGCACCGAGGCCCAGCTCAAGGAGATCGCCGCCCAGGTTTCGGCGGTCGGGCGGCGCGCCGTTCCGGTGCCGGTGGACCTCGCCTCGCCGGAAGCCGCCGCGGCACTGGCCGAGACGGCCGTGTCGGAGTTCGGGCGGCTCGACCTGGTGGTCAACAACGTGGGCGGCACGTACCCGCGCCCGTTGCTGGAGTCGACGGTGGACTTCATGGAGGAAGCGTTCCGCTTCAACGTGGCGACGGCCCACGCGTTGACCGTCGCGGCGGCACCTTCGCTGGTGAAGACGGGCGGCTCGGTCGTCAACATCTCGTCGGTGATGGGCCGGGTGTCAGGCCGCGGCTTCGCGGCGTACGGAACGGCGAAGGCGGCGTTGGCCCATTACACGCGCCTGGCGGCGGCGGACCTGGCGCCGAAGGTGCGGGTGAACGCGATCTCGGTGGGCTCGGTGGCGACGTCGGCGCTGGAGATCGTGGTGGGCAACCCGGAGCTGAAGTCGAAGATGGAGTCGGCGACGCCGCTGCACAGGATCGGCGAGCCGGAGGACATCGCGGCGACGGTGGTGTTCCTGGCCTCCCGGGCCGGCGGGTACGTCACGGGCAAGATCCTCGAGGTCGACGGCGGGTTGCAGGCGCCGAACCTCGAGCTGGGGCTGCCCGACCTCTAACGCTCAGCTCTCGCTGGTCTTCTTCGGCTCCTCCGCCGGCGCCTCCTCGGCCGCGGCGCTTTCGGCCGGAGCTTCGGCGGCGACCTTGGCGTGCTCGGGCTCGCCGGCGGTGGCGGACCCGGCCTCGGAAGTCTCGGAAGCCTCGGAAGGCTCCGAGGCCTCGGGCTCCGAAGCCGTCACCGGGACCTCGTCCGGCCCAGGCGCGTCCTTGCTCACCAACGTCTCCGGCGCCTCCCGCGGCCCCCGCCGTCCGGCGACCACGAAGTACGCCACCGCGCCGAGGAACAGCAGGATCGACGTCCACACGTTCACCCGCAGCCCGAGGATGTGGTTCGCCGTGTCCGTCCGCATCATCTCGATCCAGCCGCGGCCCACCGTGTAGCCCGCCACGTACAGCGCGAACGCCCGGCCGTGGCCCAGCTTGAACTTGCGGTCCGCCCACACCACCAGCAGCGCGACCAGCAGGTTCCAGATCAGCTCGTACAGGAACGTCGGGTGGACCGGGCTCTCCGGCAGCGGGATGTGCCCGGTCGCGACGCCGTTCAGGAGGTTGTTCGGGTCCTCCGGGTTGAAGCGCTGGAAGACCTCGAGGCCCCACGGCAGGTCCGTGTGCGCGCCGTACAGCTCCTGGTTGAAGTAGTTGCCGATGCGGCCGATGGCCTGCGCGACGACGATGCCCGGGGCCACCGCGTCGGCCATCGCCGGCAGCGGGATGCCCTTGCGGCGGCAGGCGATGAGCGCGCCCACCGCGCCCAGGGCGATCGCGCCCCAGATGCCGAGGCCGCCGTCCCAGATCGCGAACGCGTTCCACGGGTTGCGGCCCTCGGTGAAGTACAGCTCGGGGTCGGTGATCACGTGGTACAACCGGCCGCCGACCAGGCCGAACGGCACCGCGAACACCGCGATGTCGATCACCGTGCCCTTGGTGCCGCCGCGGGCCGCCCAGCGGCGCTCGCCCCACCAGATCGCCACGATGATGCCGGCGATGATGCACAGGGCGTACGCGCGGAGCGGGATCGGTCCCAGGTGCCAGACACCGCGGTCGGGGCTGGGGATCGTCGCGAGGTAGGCGCTCATCACGCGGCCACCGTAGCGCTAAGGCACCGGAGCTTCCAAGGCGGCCAGGTACCCCGCCACCAGCGCGTGCGCGACCTGGGTGACGGCTTGGTCACGCGGCAGGAACCGGTCGTCGTGCAGGCTCGGCACGCCCGCCGTGTCGCCGAGGCCGACGAACAGCATCAGGCCGCGGGTCGCGCCGCCGCAGTAGTGGGCGAAGTCGTCGGCGCCGAACGACCGGAACTGGTCGTCGACGACGAAGCCCGCGTGCCGCAGCCACCGCTGTGCGCCCGCGGCCAGCGCCGGGTCGTTGTCCAGGACCGGCTCGCACGGGCTGATCTCCAGCTCGGCCGTGCAGCCGTGCGCCCGCGCGGTGCCGTGCACGATGTCGGCCAGCGTTTCCAGGGCGCGCTCGCGGTCCTTCGTGCGCATCAGGCGCAGCGAGCCGAACGCGCTCGCGCTGTTCGGGACGACGTTGGCCGCCGCGCCGCCCTGGATCCGGCCGATCGAGCAGACCGCGCCGAACACCGGGTCGATCCGCCGCGACGGGAGCTGCTGCAGGCTCACGACCAGCTGCGACAGCGCCAGGATGGGGTCACGCAGCAGGTGCGGGTAGCCGGCGTGGCCGCCCTGGCCGTACATGGTCACCTCGAACTCGTCGGTGGAGGCGTTCACCGGCCCCGGCGCCGCCGAGACGACGCCGTGCGCGATCCGCGGCTGGACGTGCGCGCCGATCACCGTGTCCACCCCGTGCTCGGCGAGCACCCCGGATTCGACGACGTCGAGCGCGCCGGGCGGGGACGTCTCCTCCCGGGGCTGGAGCAGCGCCAGGATGGGCCGCGGCACGCCGACGCGCTGCGCGGCCCGGCAGACGGCGACCAGCGCGGCGAGGTGGACGTCGTGGCCGCACGCGTGCATGAACTCGTTCCCGGACGCCCACGGCACGCCGGTGCCCTCCAGCACCGGAAGGGCGTCGAGCTCGGCCCGCAGCGCCACCGCGGGACCACCCGCCGAGCCGGGCAGCGGGATCGCGCGGCCGGTCTTGGCGACGCGGGTCCCGTCACCCGCGCCGAGCGCGCCGGCGACCAGGCGGGCGGTGTCCTCCTCGTCGCCGGAGCCGCGGGGGTCGGCGTGCACGGCGTGCCGGAGCTCGACGGCGGCGGGCAGTTCGGCGGCGATCGCCTGCGTCCACCGGGTCCACAGATCACTCACACGTGCTCCAAGCGGTAGATCCTCTTCGCGTTCTCGTGCCCCACCAAAGCACACAGCCGGACGGCGTCCTTTTCGGACATCGCGTCGGCCGCCAGAGCGGCCCGCAGGAAGTCCGACAGTCCCTGCCGGAACAGGGCCGTGCCCAGGTGGTACAGCTCGGCCAGGCCGAAGGCGTCGGTGGAGAAGAGCACCTTCCCGAACGGCGCGAGCTCCAGGAGCTCGGCCAGCACGGCCGGCGCCCGGAAGCCCGCGTTGTGCGTGATGAGCCCGGCGTCCACGAACACGTGCTCGAAGACCTGCGCCAGATACGCGGCGTGGCGGTGGAACGGGTAGTTGTGCAGCAGCAGGATGGGCACGCCGCTGCCGCGGGTGGCCCGCAGCAGCCCGGTGAGCAGCAGCGGGTCGCAGCGGTGCAGGTCGACGTCGGCGTCGCCGTAGCCGACGTGGAACTGCACCGGCAGGCCCAGGTCGAGGCCGGTGAACACGAGGTGGCGGTGCAGCACCTCGTCGGCCAGGCGGGTGCCGCCCGCGGCGAGCCACCGCCCGGCCGCGGCCTCGACCTCCGCCGCCGACGGCCGCTCCCCCGCCAGCTCCAGGCCGACGCGGTAGGCCGCGATCGACTTGAGCCCGACGGCCGTCGCGGCGCGTTTCTCCAGTTCGCCGGCGAAAGCCGCGGCGAAGCCGGCCGCGGAGGACCCCCGGATCACCGCCTCCGCGACCTGTTCCAGCCGGACGACGTCGTGCGCGCGGGTGCCCGCGAGCTCGGCGAACCTCGGCGTGGTGGTCAGCGAGTCGGGCCGGAAACCGCCGTCCAGGAGGAAGTCGGTCGTGCCGGTGGCCCGCAGGAACCGCCGGGCCACCTCGGCCGCGCCCAGTTCGGCGCGGCGCTCGAGGTAGGCCTCGGCCGGAGCGTGCTTCGGCAGGTCGAGCACGGGTGCGCAGCGTTCGCGCACGGCCAGCCCGATCAGCGAGTCGAACAGGCTCGTGCCCAGCGGCGAGACGGCGTCGGCCTCGGTCAGCATCGCCTCGAAGTCCGCGCGGGCCACGTCCCGGGTGACGACGCCGTGGCAGTGGTGGTCCACCAGCGGAAGATCCGCGACGAAGGGGAGCAAACCGGTCATGTGCCTCCGTCCACACTCGTCAGCCTCTCCCCCACCCTACGAGCGAACCGCGGCGCCGACAGCACCAAGATCACCGCGAGCACCAGCACCGCCGCGGCGACCACCGGGAACCAGCGCGCCGGGCCTTCGGCCGGGTACGGCACCACGTTGACGTACACGGTGTACCCGAGCACGGCGAGCGCTCCGACCGGGAAGACGAGGTGCCACCCCGGCACGCGCATCCGGCGCTTCACGAACAGCAGCTGGATCGCGCCGATCGTGGTGAGCAGGTAGATCACCAGCAGGACGAGCGTCCCGATCGAACCGGACCAGGCGAACGTGTCCGACGCCGTCGCGCCGAAGAACACCGCGCACACCACGATGATCAGCGCCGCCGCGGCGGTCACCGCGCTCACCGCGGCCACCGGCGTTCCGCGCGAGGACGTCCGGCCGATGCCGCGGCCGCCGACCGCGTCGCGGCCCAGGGCGTAGAGCAACCGGGAACCGCCGACGACGCAGGCGAGGCAGCAGCCGAACGCGCTGATCGCCGCACCCACGCTGATGACGTCGCCGGCCCAGGCGCCCGCGTACCGGCTGCCGAGGTCGCCGAGCAGGGACGGCGAGTCGTGGAACGCGCTCGCGTCGCCGCCGAACGCCATCATCTCCACCGCCGTCACCACCACGAAGTAGAGGCCGCCGAAGATCGCCGTGCCGAGGATCGCGCGCGGGATGTTGCGCCTCGGGTCGTGGGTTTCCTCGCCGAGCGTCGCGGCGGCTTCGAACCCCGCGAAGGACAGGAAGCCGAAGACCGCGCCGAGGAACACGCCGGACAGCCCGGTTTCCGGCACGAAGACGTCCATCGTGAAACGGGCGCCGCCGGGGGCGTTCCCGGCGAGGAGCCGAACCAGGATCACGACCGTGACCAGCAGGATCACCGCGATCGTCGCGCCTTCGACGGCGAGCAGCGTGCTCGTGCCGCGGCGGGCGGGCACCACCGACAGCAGCCACGCGCCGGCCAGCGCGACGGCCGTCAGCACGAACGGGCCCCACGACGGCGGATCCGGCCAGATCCCGGTCTGGGTCAGGAAAGCCGTGCCCAGCGTGCCCGCGGCCGAGCTCGTGACGACGGCGTAGAACGTGTACGTGCCCAGGAGCCCGATGCCGGAGACGACGCCCGCGCGCGGGCCGAGGGTGGCGCCGACGAACGCGTACACCGAGCCGGCGTGCTGGTAGTACTGGCAGAGCTTGACGAAGCCGTACGCGACCAGCAGGACGCCGACCGCGGAGAGCAGGAAGGCGAGCGGGACGGCGCGGCCGGCGGCGCCCGCGGTCTGCTGGGGGTTGATGTTGGCGGCCATGCTGGGGGCCATCAACGCCACGGACAGGCCGACGGCCTGCCAGACGGACAGGGAACGGCGCAGCCCTGGACGGGTTTCGACGGTGTCTGACAAGATCTTCACCCTCTTCCTAGGTGAGCGGATCCAGTGAACAGCGACGGGGGCAGGATGAGCCAGCTCGATCGGGCAGAACTCGCGCAGCAAGGCGCGCTCCGGGCCGACGGCCTGCGCGCCGCCGGCGTGGAGCTCGTCGCGCTGACCTTCGTGGACAACAGCGGGATCGCGCGGGTGAAAGCCGTCCCGGTGGACCGGCTGTGGTCGGCGGCGGCGTGGGGCGTCGGCGCGTCGAACTCGTTCGACTTCTTCCTGGCCACCGACGACATCGTGGGCGGGACCCATTCGCGCGGCCCGGTCGGCGACCTGCGGCTGCACCCGGACCTCGACGCGCTCGTGCCGCTGGCCGCGCAGCCCGGCTGGGCGTGGGCGCCGGCCTGGCGCTACGACCAGGAAGGCGAGCCGCACCCGCAGGACGCGCGGGCACTGGCCGCGACCGCGACGGCCCGGCTCGCGGAGCTGGGCTACAACGTGCGGACGGCCTTCGAGATCGAGTGGGTGGTCACCGCGGCCGACGCGCCGGACGACCCGCGCTCGGCCACCGCGGGCCCGGCCTACGGCTACGCGCGGCTGTCTTCGCAGGCGGGCTACCTGCGCAAGCTGGTGTCCACCTTGACCGCCCAGGGTGTCGCGGTGGAACAGATCCACCCGGAGTACGCGGCCGGGCAGTTCGAGGTGTCGGTGGCGGCGGGCGATCCGGTGCGCGCGGCCGATGTCGCGGTGCTGACGCGCGAGACCATCCGGACGGTCAGCGAGCAGTACGGGCTGCGGGCGTCGTTCACGCCGAAGTTCGCGCCGGACGGCGTCGGCAACGGCGGGCACGTCCACCTGAGCCTGTGGGACGGCGACCGCAACCTGTGCGCCGGCGGCGACCGGCGGTTCGGGCTCACCGAGACGGCGGAGGCGTTCGGCGCCGGGATCCTTTCGCGGCTGCCGGCGCTGCTGGCGATCGGCGCGCCGTCGGTGGTCAGCTACCTGCGGCTCGAACCGCACCACTGGGCCGGGGTGTTCCGCGCGTGGGGGCTGGAAAACCGCGAGGCGCCGCTGCGGCTGGTGCAGGGTCCGGCCGGGCAGCGCGACCGGGCGGCGAACTTCGAGGTCAAGTGCTTCGACCTGACGGCGAACCCGTACCTGGTGGTGGCGGCGCTGATCTTCGCGGGCCTGGCCGGGATCGACGCCCGGGACAGCCTGCCGGAGCCGGTCGACGTCGACCCCGGAACACTGCCCTCGGCCGAGCGGCTGCCTGCTTCGCTGGCCGACGCGGTGACGGCGTTCGAAGCGGACAAGGCGCTGACGTCGGCGTTCGGCCCGGAGCTGGCGACGACGCTGATGGACGTCCGCCGCGGCGAGCTCGACCGGCTCGGCGCGCTGCCGCCGGACGAGCTGTGCGCCGTGATGCGGTACCTACATTGACTTGAGCGCCTTGGCGACCTCGCTGCGCAGCTGCGGGAGCTTGGCGTAGAGGCGGTCGCCCGGGCATTCGGTGTTGTAGAAGTCGCGGTGGCCCTTGATCTCTTCGACGGGGATGCCGTACTGGCGGCAGATGTAGGCGCAGAAGACGACGAGCGAGGCGAACTGCGTCCCGGGCGGCTCGACGCTGGTGTAGAGGCCTTCGTTTTCGATGCCGATGGCGTTGGTGTTCTGCCCGGGACAGTGCGCGCCCTGGATCATGGTGGTCCGGCCGCGCAGCGCGTCGAGGCTGCCGTGCCGCCCTTCGAGCCGGTACCCGCCGCGGCTGACGGTGAAGTGCTGGCCGGTGTCGGACCAGCCGTTGTTGTCGATGTGGTCGTGCTGGGTGTCGCGGGCGATCTGGAAGGCCTGCGCGAGCGAGTAGTCGGTGGTGTTGGCGCTGGCGATGTGGTGGATGAGGATCCGGTTCGCGGGGTGGTCGAGCGTGGTGAGCGCGTCGGCCGGGGGCCGGGCGCCCCACTCGGCACAGCTGTAGATCCGCGGCTCGGTGCCCGCGGCCCGGGCGGTTCGCGGGAGGACCAGGCCGGCGGCCCCGGCGACGGCGAGGCCGGCGGCACCGCGGAGGAAGCTGCGCCGCGGGAGGTGTGCGATGTCCATGGCACGGACTTTGGCGCGCGGGCGTACAGCTTTCGTACAAAAGCCGGTCAAGCGAGGCGGATTGTGGCGTTGAAGGGGCGGGTGAGCTCGATATCCGTTTCGCCGCTCTTGGCGATGGGGTGGTACTCGCCGCCGTGGAGTTTCCGCAAGAGCCGCTGGTGCACCGAAGTCGGAGCGGGGCTCATCAGCAGCACCCCGCTCGGTCCCCTCGTTGTGGATCTCACACGAGGAGTATGCAGACCAGCACCGACAGTTCTGATCGGGCGATGGGTGTCACGCGGGTGTGACAGCACTCCGGGTCAAGCGGTGGCAACCGCCCGGCGCACACCCTCGGCCAGCTCGGCCGACAGCGCCCGCACCCCGTCCGCGCCCTCGGCCGCCGCCGTGACCAGGGCCGAGCCCACGATCACCGCGTCCGCGAACGAGGCCACCTCGGCCGCCTGCTCGCCGGACCGGACGCCCAGACCCACGCCGATCGGCAGGGAAGTGTGGGCCCGCGTGCGGCGGACCAGCTCCTCCGCACCCGCGCCGACCTGGTCGCGCGCGCCCGTCACGCCCATCACCGCGGTCGCGTAGATGAAGCCCGACGACGCAGCCGCCGTCAAGGCCAGCCGCTCCTCCGAGGACGACGGCGCCACCAGGAAAGTCCGGTCCAAGCCGTGCTCTTCGGAAGCCTTCATCCACGACGAAGCCTCGTCCGGGATCAGGTCCGGCGTGATCAGGCCGAGCCCGCCCGCCGACGCCAGGTCGCGGGCGAACCGGTCCACGCCGTAGCGGTTGACCGGGTTCCAGTACGTCATCACGACCGCGCGGCCGCCCCGCGAAGACACGGACTCGACCACCTCGAACACGTGCTTGAGGCGGAAGCCGTTGTCCAGCGCGGTCACCGAGGCGGCCTGGATGGTCGGGCCGTCCATCACCGGGTCCGAGTACGGGACGCCGACCTCGATCAGGTCCGCGCCGCCGTCGAGGCACGCCGCGATGAGGTCCTTCGAGCCGTCAACCGTCGGGAAGCCGGCGGGCAGGTAGCCGACCAGCGCGGCGCGGCCCTCCGCGCGCGTGGCCGCGAAGAGGTCGTCCAGCCTGCTCATTCGTTCACCAGTCCGAACCACTTCGCCGCCGTGTCCATGTCCTTGTCGCCGCGGCCGGAGAGGTTCACGACGATCAGGCCGTCGGGGCCCAGCTCGCGGCCCAGCACCAGCGCGCCGGCCAGCGCGTGCGCCGACTCGATCGCCGGGATGATGCCCTCGGTGCGGGACAGCAGCTTGAACGCGTCCATCGCCTCGGCGTCGGTGACCGGCCGGTATTCGGCGCGGCCGGTGTCCTTCAGCCACGCGTGCTCCGGGCCGACGCCCGGGTAGTCGAGCCCGGCCGAGATCGAGTGCGACTCGACCGTCTGGCCGTCCTCGTCCTGCAGCAGGTACGTCATCGCGCCGTGCAGGTTGCCCGGGGTGCCCTTCGTGAGCGTCGCCCCGTGCCGGTTGCCCTCGATGCCCTCGCCGCCCGGCTCCAGGCCGACCAGCCGCACGGACGGGTCGTCGTAGAAGCCCGAGAAGATGCCGATGGCGTTCGACCCGCCGCCGACGCAGGCCGCGACGACGTCCGGCAGGCGCCCGGCCTGCTCCAGGATCTGCTCGCGGGCCTCGGTGCCGATGACGTGGTGGAAGTTGCGCACCATCGTCGGGAACGGCGCCGGCCCGGCGGCCGTGCCGAACAGGTAGTGCGTGGTGTCGGCGTTGGTGACCCAGTCGCGCAGCGCCTCGTTGATCGCGTCCTTCAGCGTCCGCGACCCGGTCTTGACCGGGATCACCTCGGCGCCGAGGAGCTTCATGCGGGCCACGTTCAGCGCCTGGCGCTCGGTGTCGACCTCGCCCATGTAGACGACGCAGTCGAGGTCGAGCAGCGCGCACGCGGTGGCCGTCGCGACGCCGTGCTGGCCCGCGCCGGTCTCGGCGATGACCCGCTTCTTGCCCATCCGCTTGGTCAGCAGCGCCTGGCCCAGCACGTTGTTGATCTTGTGGGAGCCGGTGTGGTTCAGGTCCTCGCGCTTGAGGAACACGCGCGCGCCGCCGGCGTGCTCGCCGAAGCGCTTGGCCTCGGTGAGCAGCGACGGCCGGCCCGCGTACTCGCGCAGCAAGCGGTTGAACTCGTTCAGGAACTCCGGGTCGTGGCGGGCCTTGTCGTACTCGGTGGCGACCTCGTCGACGACGCCGATCAGCGCCTCCGGCATGAACCGGCCGCCGTACGGGCCGTAGTAGCCGCGCTCGTCCGGGTCGTGCTTGTCGTGCTCCTCGGTCACCGCGACGGCCTCGGGCAGGCGGGGTGCGAACCGGCGGTGACCAGCTTGACCAGCGCACCCTTCGGGTCTCCGGACGCCACCAGGCCTTCACCGACCAGCACCGCGTCGGCGCCGTGACCGGCGTAGGACATCAGGTCGCCCGGGCCGCGGACGCCGGATTCGGCGACCTTGTAGACGTCCATCGGCAGGCCGGGGGCCAGCCGCGAGAAGACGTCGCGGTCCACCTCGAGGGTGTGCAGGTTGCGCGCGTTGACGCCGATGACCTTGGCGCCCGCCTCGAGGGCCCGGTCGGCCTCCTCGGCGTTGTGGATCTCCACCAGGGCGGTCATGCCGAGCGATTCGACGCGGTCGAGCAGCGACACGAGCGCGTTCTGCTCCAGCGCGGCGACGATCAGCAGCACCATGTCGGCGCCGTGCAGGCGGGCCTCGTGCACCTGGTACGGGCTGACGACGAAGTCCTTGCGCAGGATGGGGATGTCCACCGCGGCGCGGACCGCGTCCAGGTCGGCCAGCGAACCGCCGAAGCGGCGCTGCTCGGTGAGCACGCTGATGACGCGCGCCCCGCCGGCTTCGTAGTCCTTCGCCAGCGCGGCCGGGTCGGGGATGTCGGCCAGCTCACCCTTGGACGGGCTGCGCCGCTTGACTTCGGCGATGACGCCGATGCCGGACTCGCGCAGGGCGGCCATCACGTCGCGCGGCGCCGGGGCGGCGGCCGCGCGGATCTTCAGCTCGTCGAACGGCAGCGCGGATTCCCGCACGGCGAGATCCTCCCGCACGCCGGCGACGATGTCTTCGAGCACGCTCACCGGGCGCCCCCACCAGGGCGCGTGCTCACGGATTCACTCGCAAGGTCGCTCACAAAAACCTTCCCCTTCCCGCCGAAACGATGCTAACCCCCGCATCCGAGACGCCCGGTTCCGGGTGTGCGCGTTACTCCGAATGCCTGCCCCGGACGTCGGTCGGATCTTCCCCTTCGGACAGGGCTTCCCACAGCTCGACGTCGGGGTCACGGACCTTTTTCCGGGTGGCCGGAGCCGCGTACTTCGTCCCGAGCCGGGTGGCCCGGGACGCGCCCTTGACGGCTGCCAACCCGCCGGCGGCGACGAGAATTCCCGCGAGCACGGCAAGCGCGCGGCCGAGCAGCATCTGGGTGACCGGCAGGCCGTCGGCGTAGCCGGAGAACCGGACCCCGGCGACACCGATCCAGATCGCCGCCACGCCGGCCAGCGCGAGCACGGCGCCGAGCACGCGCCGCGCCCAGCCGCCGGTGGCCACCAGCCCGGCCACCCCGGCCAGGGCCAGCAGCGCCAGCGGCACGAGCGCGGCGGCCCGCTGCTCGCCGGTCTCGCGGTAGAGCACCGTTCCCCGCACGCCGCCGTCGCGGAATTCGGCGAACCAGGTGAGCCGTGACGCACCCCACAGGGCCAGCGCGCCCAGCAGGAGCGCGGCGACCATCATCCACAGTGGACGGCGGGACGGCGTGTCAGACATGGGCCGCGTCCGCGGCCGGGTCGAGGGCGCCCGCCGCCACCATCGTCTGCGCCGCGGCCACCGCCGACAGCACTGTCCGGGCCTTGTTCAGCGACTCGGTGTCCTCGTAGTCCGGCACCGAGTCGGCGACCACCCCGCCCCCGGCCTGCACGTGCGCGACGCCGTCCTTGACCAGCGCGGTGCGGATCGCGATCGCGGTGTCGGCGTCACCGGCGAAGTCGAGGTACCCGACGACCCCGCCGTACAGCGCGCGGCGGACCGGCTCGAGCTCCTCGATCAGCTCCATCGCGCGGACCTTCGGCGCGCCGGACAGCGTCCCGGCCGGGAAGCACGCCGTGACCGCGTCGAACGCCGTCTTGCCCTCGGCCAGCTCGCCGGTGACGGTGGACACGATGTGCATGACGTGGCTGTAGCGCTCGACCTGGAAGAAGTCGACGACGCGCACGGTGCCCGGCTTGCAGACCTTGCCGAGGTCGTTGCGCCCGAGGTCGACGAGCATCAGGTGCTCGGCGCGCTCCTTCTCGTCGGCCAGCAGGTCCTTGGCCAGCTGGGCGTCTTCTTCGGGGTCGGCGCCGCGCCAGCGGGTGCCCGCGATCGGGTGCGTGGTCGCGCGGCCGTCCCGCACGGTGACGAGGGATTCGGGGCTGGAGCCGACGATGTCGAAGCCCTCCAGCCGCAGCAGGTACATGTACGGGCTCGGGTTGGACGTCCGCAGCACGCGGTAGATGTCGATCGCGTCGGCCGCGGTCGGGATCTCGAACCGTTGCGAGGGCACGATCTGGAACGCTTCGCCGGCCTTGATCGCCTCGACGGCCTTCTCCACGGCCGCGTGGAAGTCCTCCTTCGACCGCTTCCGGGTGAATTCCGGCGCCGGCCGGTCGAACGCGGCGACGGTGGCGGGCGCGGCCACCTGCAGCTGCTCGGTCATCGCGCTCAGCCGGGCGACGGCGTCGTCGTAGGCCGCGTCCACGCGCTCGGGCGAGTCGTCCCAGTTGACGGCGTTCGCGATCAGCGTGACCGTGCCCTCGTGGTGGTCGAACGCGGCGAGGTCGGTGGCCAGGAGCATGGTCAGCTCGGGCACGTCGAGGTCGCGCTCGGCCAGCTCGGGCAGCTTTTCCAGCCAGCGCACGGCGTCGTAGCCGATGTAGCCGACCATGCCGCCGGTCAGCGGGGGCAGCCCGGGCAGCGGCTCGGTGTGCAGGGCTTCGATGGTCTCGCGCAGCACGTCCAGCGGGTTGCCTTCGCTGGGCAGGCCGACCGGCGGGGTGCCGGTCCAGACCGCTTCGCCGTCGCGGACGGTGAGCGCGGCCGGGCTGCGGACGCCGATGAAGGACCAGCGGGTCCAGGACGCGCCGTTCTCGGCGGACTCGAACAGGAACGTGCCGGGCCGGTCGGCGGCGAGCTTGCGGTACACCCCGATCGGCGTCTCGCCGTCGGCGAGGACCCGGCGCACGACCGGGATCACGCGGCGGCTCTCGGCGAGGACGCGGAAGTCCTCGCGGGACGGGCTGACCGTGCCGGGACCGGCCGAACCGGCGGATGCGCTGACCATGGACCTCATTGTGCCGGTCCGCTGCCGCCGAGCGGCGCCGGGTGTCAAATTCAACGTCCATTGAATTTGGCTGGTCCGTGCGCCATGATGGGGTCGTGAGCACCGCGGACAACACCGAGACTACTGCCCGTCGCCGCGGGCGCCGGCCCGCCGGCCAGGACACCCGCACGGCGCTGATCGACGCCGCGCGGTCGGTGTTCGCCGAAAACGGCTACGACGGTGCGACCGTGCGTGCGATCGCCACCCGCGCCGGCGTCGACGCGGCGATGGTCAACCACTGGTTCGGCAGCAAGGAGGGCCTGTTCGCCCAGGCCGTCCTCGAGCTGCCGTTCGATCCCATGGAACTGCAGAAGGCGCTGCGCAACGGCCCCGACGAGGAGCTGGGCGAACGGATCGTCCGCACCTTCATCACCCGCTGGGACGGCGCGGGCGGCGACGTGTTCGTCGCGCTCATCCGCAGCATCACCGGCCACGAACAGGCCGGCCACGTGCTGCGCGACTTCTTCCAGCGGTTCTTCAGCGCCCTGATCACCTCGATCGACTCGGACCGCATCCCGCTGCGGATGAACCTGTGCGCGACCCAGATGGTGGGCCTGGGCATGATCCGGTACGTGGCGAAGTTCGAGCCGTTCGCCACCGAGGACGTCGAGGTCCTGGTCCGGGCGATCGCGCCGAACCTGCAGCGCTACCTGACCGGCGAGCTCGACTGAGCCCACCGGCCGGCCGGACCCGCAGCGCTCCCCCACCGGCGAACTCGACCGAGCCCGCGGCCGGCCGGACCCGCAGCGCTACCCCACCGGTTCCACCCGCGGCCCGGCCGCGGCCACCGGGATGCAGCGCGGGCCGGGCTGGTCCGGGCCGGCCGGGAACAGCACGGCCATCCCGCGTCCCCAGCCCCCGATCCACGCGCGGCGGTGGACCGGGCGGCCCGGCCGGAGCAGCGACGGCACGCAGCACAGCTCGATGCCGCTGCCGTCGCGGTAGCGGACCCCGATCTCCCGCGCGCTCCGGACGCCCGGGAAGACGGTCACCGTCGCGATCCGCCACCCGGTCGCCGCGACCGCGCGTGCCCGGCGCCGCCAGCCGAGCGCCCCGCTCGCCGCGAACGGCAGCCCGACGAAGCCCGCCACCAGGAACAGGACGCCGAAGTTGACCAGGAGCCGGTTTTCGTTCGGCTCGGCGGTGGTGCGGACGTGCGCCGGGTCGGCCGGGTCGTAGACGACGGTCACCGCCTCGCCTTCGTGGTACTCGTGGCCGGAATCGCGGGCGATCTCCGCCGTCCGGGACGCGCCCGGCGCGGGGTAGCGCACCCGGATCGCCGGCGTGCCCCGGGCCGGGTCCTCGACCGACACCACCGAACCCGCCACCCGGACGCCGGTGGCGAGGAGGTCCGCGGCGGCGCGGTCGGCGGCGATCACCGCGGCGAGGCCGCCCGCGTACAGCACGGCCCAGGCGGCGGCGATCCCGGCCGCCCGGCGGGCGGTCCGGCGCAGGCGCGCGGTCTGGGCGTCGAGGTCGACCCGGCCCTCGCCGTGCGAGCCGTCCCGCGGGGGCAGCCAGGCACCGAAGTCCGGCACGCCGGCCCGCAGCCCGCGGTCCGCGGCGCCCAGACGGCGGCTGCCGAACGCGGCGAGGGCCAGGGAGCCGGTCAGGATGACGGCCTCGGCGGGGAGTTCTCCGCCCGCGAAGTCGTAGTCCGGGATCAGCAGCGAGTACGCCGTGCCCGCGCCGAAGAACAGGAAGACGAGTGCCGCGGCCACCGTCACCACGAGCCATCCCCGCCGCCGCGCCATCCGCCGATTCTAGGGCCGGGGAACGACTTCAGGCGCGCACCGAACGCGGCGCCGCCGGGACCGCGTACGGTCCCGGTGCCGTCGGGGTAGCGGACGCGGATCGTGGCCGGCGGCAGCAGCCAGGCCCCGAAGCACGCTCCGCTCGCCCTGCCGCGGATCCGGCGGGCGAGATCCCGCAGCCATCGGGAACCGCAAAACCGAGTGATCCCGCAAATACGGCAACCAGAGCGGAAATGTCTCCCCGGCCGAAGGCGGGGTGCATGACCGCGAGCAGGTAAACCGGCACCGCCACGGCGAAGAACCCGAAAACGGCCCCGCCCAAGGGCCGCGGAGCAGCACGGCGACAACCGGATATCACCTGAATGCCGGACGGAATGGCGGTTCATCGTATTTCGAGGACACCATTCGCACAATCGGGGAATCGATGGATTCGTACTATCTCCGCATGAAGCCAACGTCTTCGGGGCCCGCCGCGAGAACGCTCGCCGCTTCGCTGCGCGAAGAACGCGAAGCACGCAAAATCGGCCTTCGCGCGCTCGCCGAACGGCTGGGCATCCTCCCGCAGCTGCTGTCCGTGTGGGAAAAGGGGCAGCGCCTGCCTAGCGTCGAGGACGTGTCGGCGATCCTGGCGCTGCTGGGCGTCACCGGGGAAAAGCGCGACCGGATCCGAACGCTCGCCCGGCACGCGCGCGAACCGAACTGGCTGGCGCCGGGCAACACCGACCTGCCCTTCGCCCTCACCACGAGGCTGGACCTGGAACGGACCGCGTCGGCCATCACCACCTGGTCGCCGCTGATCGTGCCCGGCCTGCTCCAGACCCCGGACTACATCCGGTCCATCATGGACGATTCCGGGGTGAAGCTCGAGCAGGCCGACCGGCAGCTGCGCGTCCGGCTGGCCCGGCAGGGCATCCTCACCCGCGCCGACCCGGTCCGGTTCACCGCGCTGCTCGGCGAACGGTCGCTCCAGGAGAACTTCGGCGACGCCGGGATCATGTCCGACCAGATCGACCACCTGCTGGCGATGGCCGAGCGCCGCAACGTCAGCCTGCGCGTCGTGCCCGCCGGAATCGGCTACCACCCCGGCCTGCTCGGCCCGTTCGACATCTACGAGTTCCCCGGCTCGCCGCCGATCGTCTCGGTCGAACACGTCCACTCGACCGCTTTCCTCCACGAAGACACCCAGATCTCCGGGCACCAGCAGGTGGCCAAGCTGCTGCGCAAGGTGGCGCTGAGCGAAGAGGATTCCCAGGTCCTGCTGAGGGAGGCCACCCGGTGACCCACCCGGCGCAGGGACATCGCGTACGCCGGGAGCACGGCCTGCTCGCCGCGCTCCGGCGTGCGGAGCCGCCTCAGCGGGCGAGCAGCAGCGCGATGAGCGCCAGCGTGCCCGGGACCACCTGCACGAAGAGGATCCGCTTGCTGGCCGTCGCGGCGCCGTAGAGGCCCGCGACGATCACGCAGACGATGCCGTACAGCTTGAGCTGGAACCCGGTCGGGTCGCTCGCGATGAGGCCCCACACCAGCGCGAGGGCCAGGAAGCCGTTGTACAGCCCCTGGTTCGCGGCGAGCGTCTTGGATTCCTCCGCGAACTCCTTCGTCGTGCCGAAGCCGGCGCGGGCGCGAGGGGTCGTCCAGAGGAACATCTCCAGGACGACGATGTAGAGGTGGATCAGGGCGACGAGCCCGACCAGGATGTCGGCGACGATGGTCACGCGTGCTCTTTCTCATCCGCCAGGAGGAGGCGTTCCTCGGTGTCGAAACAGGTGTGCGTGCCGGTGTGACAGGCCGGGCCGGTCTGGTCGACGCGCAGCAGGACAGTATCGCCGTCGCAGTCGATCCGCACTTCGCGAACGTGCTGGTAGTGCCCGGACGTCTCGCCCTTGACCCACAGCTTCTGCCGGCTGCGCGACCAGTACGTCCCGCGGCGGGTGGCCAGCGTCGCGGCGAGGGCGTCGTCGTTCATCCAGGCCATCATCAGCACGTCCGAAGTGGCGTGCTCGACGACGACCGCGGCGATCAGGCCGTCGGCGTTGCGCTTGAGGCGCGCCGAGACGGCCGCGTCCAGGGTCATGCGTTGGCTCCCAGGATGTGCCGCTTGAGCGGCATCGAGTTCAGCAGGACGAACGCGTAGCCGTAGCCGGCGAAGGACAGGCCGGAGAACAGCTTGTTGAACCACAGCTCGGCGCCGAGCAGCAGGAACGCGTGCAGCAGGGCGAAGACGACGGCGACGACCAGGCCGCCGATCCGCGCGCTGCCGTGCTTGAGGACGAGCCCGGTGGTCACCACGGCGCCGAGGATCAGCGCGAGCGCGGGCATCCGGTAGATGGCCAGGCCCGCCCCGGCGCTCAGCACCGGGACCAGGTCGAGCAGCGCCCACGCGACGGGGAGGCCGACCAGCAGGCCGGCGGTGACTTTCACCTCTACGGGTGCCTGCCAGGACTTCACCGGACCTCGACCCCGCCTTCGCGCAGGGCGTTCTTGACGTCCCCGATCTTCAGCTGTCCGAAGTGGAACACGCTGGCGGCGAGCACGGCGTCGGCCCCGGTCCGCACGGCGGGCAGGAAGTGCTCGACGGCCCCGGCGCCGCCGCTGGCGATCACGGGGACGCGCACGGCCTTGCGCACGAGCTCGATGAGTTCGAGGTCGAAGCCGTTCTTCGTGCCGTCGGCGTCCATGGAGTTGAGCAGGATCTCCCCGACGCCGAGTTCCTCGCCGCGGGCGGCCCACTCGACGGCGTCGATCCCGGTCCCGCGGCGGCCGCCGTGGGTGGTGACCTCGAAGCCGGAGGCGGTCGGCTCGCCGCCCTCGGGCACGCGGCGGGCGTCGACCGACAGCACGATGCACTGGGCACCGAACCTTCTCGACGCCTCGCTGAGGAACTCCGGCCGCGCGATGGCGGCGGTGTTGATGCTGACCTTGTCGGCCCCGGTCCGCAGCAGCCGGTTGACGTCGTCGTTGCTGCGGACGCCGCCCCCGACGGTGAGCGGGATGAAGACCTGCTCGGCGGTCCGGCGGACGACGTCGTAGGTGGTCTCGCGGTCGCCGGAGGAGGCCGTGACGTCGAGGAAGGTGAGCTCGTCGGCGCCCTCGGCGTCGTAGCGCCGGGCCAGCTCGACGGGGTCTCCGGCGTCGCGGAGGCCGGCGAAGTTGACACCCTTCACGACCCGGCCCGCGTCGACGTCGAGACAGGGGATCACCCGCACCGCGACAGACATGGCCACCAGCGTAGTCAAGGGGGTCGGGACCGCCGCCGATGGCACGGCCCGGCATCCGCCGTTCACGCCCCGGCCACCCGATTCGTCTAGGTTCCGCCCGTGCGCAGACTCCTCCCGGTGGCCGTGGCCGCCGTCTCCCTCCTGACCGCCGTCCCCGCGTCGGCCGCTCCCCGCGACCCGGCGCCCGTCCGCCAGACGCAGGCCTTCGCCGACGACCCCGGCGCCTCCCCCGCGAACGCCGACGCCGACGACCCGGCCATCTGGGTGCACCCGCGCGACCCCGAGCGCAGCGTCGTCCTCGGCACCCTCAAGGAGGGCGGCCTCGCCGTGTTCGACCTGGGCGCGCGGACCCTGCAGCTGGTCCCCGCCGGGCCGGGCGGGCGGTTCAACAACGTCGACGTCGTCGGGGACCTGGCCGTCGTCAGCGACCGGGGGCGGGACCGGATCCGCGTCTACCGGATCGACCCGGCGGGCGCGGCCGCCGGCGCGCACGTGCTGCGCGACGTCACCGACCCCGCCGCCGCGCCGGTGTTCTCCGCGCCGGAGTCCGAAGTGGACGAGCAGCGGACCGCCTACGGCCTGGCCGCGGGCCGGGACCCGCGCACCGGCGTCCGGTGGGTCGCGGTGACCCGGCGGCACGAGACGCGCGTGGCGCTGCTGCGCCTGGCCGACCGGCCGGCCGGGACGGTCGGCACCGCGCCGGTCGCCACCGTGGACCTGCCGTCGCGGTTCCGCCTGCCGGACGGCTCGACGTGGTCGCCGTGCGAGGAACCCGGGGAGGGGCCTCAGCTGGAGGGCTCGGTGCTCGACGGGCGCGTGCTCTACACCGCTCAGGAGGACGTCGGGATCTGGCGGATCCCGCTGACCTCGTCCGGCTTCGGGCGGCCCGAGCTGATCGACCGCGTGCGCTCCTTCGGTGTCCCGCAGCGCTGGGACGCGGCCGCGGAGGAGTGCGTCCCGGACGGCGCCGACCCCGGCTTCGGCGGCCGGTGGCTGACCGCCGACGCGGAGGGCCTCGCGGTGGCGGACGGCACGCTGTTCGCCTCCAGCCAGGGCGACTCGCGGTTCGTCGTCTACGGCAAGCACGTCCGTGACCTGCGGATCGTCGCGGGCCGGGGCACGGACTCGGTCGAGCACTCCGACGGCTCGGCGATCAGCACGGCGTTCCTGGGCCGCCGCTTCCCGCACGGCCTCCTGGTGGTCCACGACGGCGAGCGCCGCCCTGCCGTCGGCGACCTCCCGACCACCGGTTTCGCCTTCGTCCGGCTGGAGGACGTCCTGGCGCGGTGAAAAAACTTCCGTCCGCCGTGCAGCGGCACGGCCCCCTCGCGCGTCCACAGTCGTGACCGAGAGGACGCGGGTGACCTTCGAAGAGTTCGTGGCGGAGCGGCTGGACGGGCTGCTCCGCTACGCCACCGTCCTGACGAACGACCCGTACCTGGCGCAGGA
>NZ_MUMI01000118.1 GCF_002155975.1 Amycolatopsis kentuckyensis | reverse complement strand
GACCGGCCGGCCGGCGACATCGTGGCCGACACCGTGCTGGTGGACAACCTCGGCGGCACCATCGAAGCCGTCACGCACCTGGCGCGGCACGGGCACCGGCGGATCGCGTTCCTCGGCGACAGCCCGGACATCTTCACCGCGGCCGAGCGCCTGCGCGGGTTCCGCGAGGGCTGCGTGCGCAACGGGATCTCCTACGACGAGTCGCTGGTGTCGATGGGGACACCGACGCCGGACTCGGTCGGCAACGCCGTCAAGCGGCTGCTCGACGGCCCGGAGGCGGCCACGGCGGTGATCGCGGGCAACAACCGGATCGCCGTGCACGTCCTGCGCGCCCTCGCGCACGCCGAGCGCCGCCCGGCGATGGTCGGGTTCGACGACTTCGAGCTGGCGGACCTGCTGAACCCGCCGGTCACCGTGGTCGCGCACGACGTCAGCGCACTGGGCCACGCCGCGGCCGAGCTGCTCTTCGCCCGCGTCCAAGGAGATCAGACCCCGCCGAGAAAGGTAGTCCTGCCCGTGCATCTCGTCGCCCGTGGTTCCGGTGAGGTCGCCCCGTGACCCTCGAACCGATCCGGCTCGCCGCCAACCAGCCGCCGCAGTTCTACCGCGGCGGCGACGCCATCGCGGCGCTGCGCGGCGCGCCGCCGGACAAGAAGTTCGGCCCGGAAGACTGGGTCGCCTCGGTGAGCACCATGTTCGGCCAGGACACCAACGGCCTCACCCGGCTCCCGGACGGTGCCTGGCTGCGTGACGCCGTCGAGGCGAACGCGAACGGCTGGCTCGGCGCGAAGCACGTCGAGGCGCTCGGGACGTCGACCGGGCTGCTGGTCAAGCTGCTCGACGCGGGCCAGCGGCTGCCCGTGCACTTCCACCCGGACGACACGTTCGCGAAGCGGCACTTCGACTCCCACTTCGGCAAGACCGAGGCGTGGATCGTGGTCGGCACCTACGGCGACGACCCGCGCGTCTACCCCGGCTTCAAGGAGACGCTGTCGAAGGCGACGGTGTCCGAGTGGACGCGGGAGCAGGACGTGCCGTCGATGCTGGGCGCGCTGAACAGCATCCCGGTGTCCCCCGGCGACACCGTCTACATCCCGGCCGGGCTGCCGCACGCGATCGGCGAAGGCGTGTTCGTCGTCGAACTCCAGCAGCCGACGGACTTCTCGCTCACCATCGAGTGGCGCGACTTCCTCGCCACACCGGAGAAGGGGCACCTCGGCCTCGGCTTCGACACCGCCATCGAGGCACTGGACACCTCCGGCTGGGACGCCGGCCGGCTGGACACGATCATCAAGCGCACCGCGGCCGACAGCTCGTCCACTGTGGACCTCCTGGCCGGCGGATCGGAGCGGTTCTTCCGAGCCGAACAGCTGCGTACCGACGAGTTGACAACGTTGTCACTCGATCCGTCCTTCGCGGTCCTCGTCGTCCTCGAGGGCGAAGGCACGCTGCGGACCGAGCACGGCGGCGAGCACGCGCTGGCGAAGGGCGACACCTACGTCGTCCCGTTCGACGCCGGCCAGACCGAGCTGTCCGGCACGGCGACGGTGATCCGCTGCCGCCCGCCGGCGCCGGAAGAGAGGCACGGATGAGCGAAATCCTCCTGGACGCGGTCGACCTGACCAAGCACTACGGGTCGGTCGAAGCTCTGCGCGGCGCGTCGTTCCAGGCGCGTGCGGGCGAGGTGACGGCCCTGATCGGCGACAACGGCGCCGGCAAGTCCACCTTGGTCAAGTGCCTCTCCGGCGCGGAGCAGCCGACGTCGGGGAAGATCCTCCTGGACGGCGCGGAAGTCCACCTCGACTCGCCGACCACCGCGCGGCGGATGGGCATCGAGACCGTCTACCAGGACCTCGCCGTCGCCCCCGAGCTCGACCCGGCGGCCAACCTGTTCCTCGGCCGCGAGATCCACCGCAAGGGCATCCTCGGCAAGCTCGGGATGCTCGACAAGAACGAGATGCGGCGCCAGGCGATCGAGGAGTTCCAGCGCCTCGGCGTGACGCTGCAGAGCACCGACGTCCCGATCGGCTCGCTGTCCGGTGGCCAGCGCCAGAGCGTCGCCGTGGCGCGCTCGGTCGTGTGGGCGTCGAAGGTCGTGTTCATGGACGAGCCGACGGCCGCCCTGGGTGTCGTGCAGCGCGAGCGCGTGCTCGACGTCATCAAGAAGGTGCGCGACAAGGGCATCGCCGTCGTGCTGATCAGCCACAACATGCCCGAGGTGCTGTCGGTCGCCGACCGCGTCGAAGTGCTGCGGCTCGGCAAGCGCGTCGCCCGGTTCACCGGGACGGACACGAAGCTCGAAGACCTCGTCGCCGCGATGACCGGCGCACTCGTGCAGGAGGAGGCGGCGTGAGCTTGTCCACTCCCACTCAGAAGGACATCCAGGAGACACCCGAAGCGGGCTTCGGCAAGCGGCCGCTCGGCAAGCGCCTGATCGAGGCCAACACGTTCTGGATCGGCCTGGTCCTGCTGACCCTGGTCATCCTGTTCAGCGTGATCGCGCCGGACAGCTTCCCGACGCTGTTCACCTTCCAGACGCTGTTCATCGAGTCCTCGGTCCTGCTCATCCTGTCGGTGGGCATGACGTTCGTGATCATCACCTCGGGCATCGACCTCTCGGTCGGCTCGGTGCTGATCCTCGCGGGCATGGTCGCGGGCAAGGTGATGGAGGCGATGTCCGGCGGCGACGCGTCGAAGGCGGGCTGGGGCGTCATCTTCGTCGGGCTCGTCGTCGCCGTGGTCACCGGCACGGTCTGGGGCGTGATCAACGGCGTCCTCGTCGCGGTGGCGAAGATCCCGGCGCTGATCGTCACGCTCGGCACGATGGGGGCCGCGCTGGCCACCGCGTACCTGCTCAACGGCGGCTCGGACCTGCGCACCGTGCCGGCGGAACTCACCAAGACCCTGGGCTACGGCACGTCCTTCGGGATCGTGCCCAACCTGGTGATCGTGGCGATCGTGATCACCGTGATCGGCGCGTGGCTGCTGCGGACGACGAAGTTCGGGCGGTACACGTTCGCGGTCGGGTCCAACGCCGAGGGCGCCCGGCGCGCGGGCATCGGCGTCACCCGGCACCTGCTGAAGGTGTACACGCTGACCGGGTTCCTGGCCGGGATCGCCGGGTTCCTGTCCCTGGCCTACTACAACTCGACCACCATCTCCGGGCACACCACCGACAACCTCAACGCCATCGCCGCGGTCGTGATGGGCGGGACGAGCCTCTTCGGCGGCGTCGGCACGATCCTGGGCACGGTGATCGGGGTCTTCATCCCCGCCGTGCTGCGCAAGGGTTTCAACATCATCCACGTCCAGGACTTCTGGCAGATGTTCATCGTCAGCTGGGTCCTGGTCGCCGCGGTCTGGTTCGACCAGCGCCGCCGCCGTCGCCGCAACTCCCGCTGAGTTCCCCCCGAGTACAAAGAGGTGCTTATGAATCTGACCAGGACTCTCACCGCCATGGGTGCCGTGGTCTCCGCCGCCGCCCTGCTCACCGCGTGCGGTTCCGGCACGGTCGGGCAGAGCGGGTCCGGCGACTCGGCCCAGCCGGTCGGCGGCAAGAAGCTCGCGCTGATCCCGGGCGTGCAGGCCGAGCCGTTCTACATCTCGCTGCAGTGCGGCGCCGAAGCCGAAGCGAAGAAGCTCGGCTACGAGCTGACCACCCAGGCGCCGCAGAAGTTCGACGCTCCCCTGCAGACCCAGCTGGTCAACGCGCTCGGCGCGAACCCGCCTGCGGCGCTGCTCATCGCCCCGACCGACGACACCGCCATGCTGGCGCCGATCCAGCAGGTGAAGGCGCGCGGCACGAAGATCGTCGAGGTCGACACCGCGCTGAAGGACACCGGCGTCGCCGTCTCGTCGATCTCCTCCGACAACGCCGCGGGCGGCAAGCTCGCGGCCCAGACGATGGCCAAGCTGGCCGGCGGCAAGAGCGGCTCGGTGCTGGTGCTCGACACGATCGCGGGCACGTCCACGACCGCGGCGCGGGCCAAGGGCTTCGAAGAAGAGCTGAAGAACTCGCCGAACCTCAAGTCGATCGGCATCCAGTTCACCCAGAACGAGCCGGAGCAGGCCGCGGCCAAGGTGACGGCGGCCCTGTCGTCGACCCCGGACCTGATCGGCGTGTTCGCGACCAACCTCAACACCGGCGAAGGCGCGGCGACCGGTCTCCGCAACGCGGGCAAGGTCGGCGCGGTCAACCTGGTCGGCTTCGACGCGAGCCCGTCCGAGGTCGAAGGCCTCAAGAACGGCCAGTACCAGGCCCTGATCGCCCAGGACCCGGCTTCGATCGGCACCCAGGGCGTCCAGCAGGCGGTCGCGGCCATCGAGGGCAAGCCGGTGACGCGGACCCTCACCGCGGAGCTGCACTCGATCACCAAGGCGGACATGGACGCCAATGCGCAGTACTTCTACAAGCAGAGCTGCTGAGCCGTCCGTCAGGGTCCTGCGAGCGGTGCGCACTCCGCTCGCAGGGCCTTGACCAGCGTGTTCACCGCCGGTGAACAGCGCCTGCCGGTCACCGCGGTGGGGGAACCGCTCACCGCACGCCCCGGTTGCCCGGACGGGTGTCCCGCGCCACACTCGTCTGCACATGCATCTGCACTACCAGATGCATGATCGCAGGGAGGGTGCGATGAAGTACGAACGCCCGGCTTTGCACCGGACGATCTTCGCCGTGGACGTCGAGGGCTACGGCGACCAGCGCAGGACCACGCCACACCGGCTGGCGTTGCGGGAAGGGCTGTACCGCGCGCTCTGCCGGGCGTTCGACGACGCCGGCGTGCCGTGGGCGGCCTGCCGGCGCGAGGACTGCGGCGACGGCGTCTTCGTCCTCGTCCCGCCGGAGATCCCCAAGGGGCTCTTCGTCGAGTTCCTGCCGGCCGCGCTCGCCGTCGCGCTGCACCGGCACAACCGCACGCACGACCCCGGGGCCCGGATCCGGCTCCGGATGGCGCTGCACGCGGGCGAGGTCGCCTACGACGACCACGGCGTCACCGCACCGGCGATCAACCAGACGTTCCGGCTGCTGGCGGCGCAGCCGCTGAAGGAGGCGCTCAAAGGGTCCCGCGGCGTGCTGGCCTTGATCACGTCGGCGTGGTTCTTCGACGAGGTCGTCCGGCACAGCGACGGCCTCGACCCGACGACGTTCCGGCCGGTGCCGGTGGCGGTCAAGGAAACGCGCACGACCGGGTGGATTTCGCTGCCGGACCGGCCGTACCCGGCGAACGCCCGCCTGCTGGGCACCGTGACGTCGATCGACCACTACCGGACCTGGCGCCGCCTCCGCCGCCACGCCCAGGTGCTGGCCGACCGGGACGGGCCCCCGTAGCCGTAGGATCTACTGCCCTGGACACCGCCGCCGAGGGGAGGCTCGACCGTGCACCTGCGCCCGGCGTCCCGCGCCGACCCGCTGCCGGTGCTCGCCGCCGCCCGCCGCATCACCGACGACCTGCGCGACGGCCTGGCCGGCATGCCGGCCCGCCGCGCCGCGCACCGCCTGCGCCGGCTCTTCGGCTTCCCGGGGCTCGGCCTCACCGACCTGTCCGGCTCCCTGCTGTGGTCGGGGCGGCCCGGCCCGGACGCGGTCGTCGCGACGGTGCTCGACAGCGTGCTCCACAGCGAAGAGCCCGGCTCGGCGCCGGACGTCCTGGTGCTGCCGCTGCACGTCCGCGACGAGCTGGCCGGGGCGCTGCTGGTCGTCGGGGACGTCCGGGACGCGGTCGCGGCCCAGGCCGCGGACCTCGTCGTGCAGGCATTGGAGCGCGGGCGGCTCGAGGCGTCGGCGGAACAGGCGGCGCAGGCCGAACTGCGCGCGCTGCGGGCGGAGATGTCGCCGCACTTCGTCTACAACGCCCTGACGGTCATCGCGTCGCTGGTGCGCTCGGACCCCGACCGCGCCCGCGACCTCATGCTCGACTTCGCCGACTACACCCGCTACAGCCTGGCCCGCCACGGCGAGTACACCGTCGTCGCCGAGGAGTTCCGGGCGATCGAGACGTACCTGGCGCTGCAGAAGGCGGTGCTCGGCGAACGGCTGCGCGTCCAGGTGCGCGTCGCGCCGGAGATCCTCGCCGTCGCGGTGCCGTACCTCGTGCTGGAGCCCTTGGTGGAGAACGCGATCCGGCACGGCATCGAGCCTCGGTCGGGCACCGGGCAGGTCCAGGTGCACGGCCAGGCGGAAGGGAACGACTGCGTGATCTTCGTCGAGGACGACGGGGTCGGCATGGACCCGAAGCGGGCGGCGGACCTCCTCGCCGGCCGCGTCGGCGAGGACGACCCGGCCGGGCTCGGACTGGCCAATGTGGACCGGCGGCTGCGGGACGTCTACGGCGCCTGGTACGGCCTCACCGTCGAAACCGAGGTCGGTGCCGGCACCCGGGTGATCGTGCGGGTGCCGCGGTTCCAGCCGGGGGTGCTGCCGTGACCGGGCTCCGCGTGCTCGCGGTCGACGACCTGCCGCCCGCGCTGGACGAGCTCTGCCGCATGCTGCGCGAAGCCCCCGAAGTCGGCGAAGTCATCGGCGCGGCTGACGCGCTGAAGGCGTTGAAGCTGCTTCAGGCGGATCGCTTCGACGCGGTGTTCCTCGACATCTCGATGCCGGGCCTCGACGGGCTCGAACTCGCGTCGCTGCTGGCGAAGCTGAGCGAGCCGCCGGTGATCGTGTTCGTCACCGCGCACGACGGGCACGCGGTGGCGGCGTACGGCATCGGCGCGGTCGACTACCTGCTCAAGCCGGTCCGCACCGAACGGCTGTCCGCGGCCCTGGCGAAGGTGCTGCGGATGGCGACCCCGGCGTCCCGGCCGACCCCGGACGCGATGGCGGCACTGCCCGTCGAGTCGGGCGGGCGGACGCGCTACGTCCGCCGCGACGACGTCCTGTTCGTGGAGGCCCACGGCGACTACGTCCGCCTGCACACGCGGGGCGGGGTGCACCTGGTGCGGATGCCGATCTCGCGGCTCGAGGAGTACTGGGAAGGAACCGGGTTCAGCCGGGTCCACCGGGGCTTCCTGCTGGCCGTGGGGGCGGTGCTGGAGCTGCGCAGCGACTCGGCGGGCGGGCTGCTGGCCCACACCGAGGCGGGCGACGTCCCGGTGAGCCGCCGGCACGCGCGGGACCTGCGCGACCGGCTGCTGGAAGCGGCTCAGCGCGGCCAGCTCGGGTCCGAGCCGCGATGAGCAGGATCCGGCGGGTCGCCGTCACCAGCCCGCAGACGCGCCTCGCCCACGCGCGCCGCCGGTCGCGCGGACGCTGGCGCCAGCCCCGGCTCCCCGCGGGCGACACCCAGCGCGCCACCGCCCTCTACACCGCTCAGCGCCGCCGCGGCGTTCCCGCGCTGGTCCTCATGTTCGCGCTGCTGCTCGGCCTCCCCGGCGTGTTCGCGATCTTCCCGGGCCTCGACACCGTGCGGCTGCTGGGGATTCCGCTGTCCTGGCTGATGCTCGCGGTCCTCCCCTACCCCGCGATGGCGCTGCTGGCCCGCTGGCAACTGCGCCGCGCCGAACGCATCGAGGACGAGTAGTGGGCGTCGCGCTCGCTGTCGCGCCGGTCGTGCTCGTGACGCTGCTGATCGGCGTCCGCGGGGTCGCCGCCATGCGCACGACGTCGGACTTCCTCGTCGCGTCCCGGCGCATCTCGCCGCTGGTGAACTCGGCCGCCGTCTCGGGCGAGTACCTCTCGGCGGCGTCGTTCCTCGGCATCGCCGGGCTCGTCGTCAAGGACGGCATCGGGGCCCTGTGGTACCCGGTCGGTTTCACCGCCGGGTACATCGCGATGCTCGTGCTCGTCGCCGCGCCGATGCGGCGGTCGGGCGCCCTCACCGTCCCCGACTTCGCCGAAGCCCGGCTCAACTCCCCCGCGCTGCGCCGCCTGGCCGCGGTGGTCATCCTGGTGATCGGCACGATCTACGTCGTCCCGCAGTTCCGCACCGCCGGCCTGGTGCTCGCCGCGGTCGGCGGCACGCAGTACTGGGTCGGCGTGGTGCTGGCCGGCGCCGCGGTCAGCGTCACCCTGGCGCTGGGCGGCATGCGCGCGGCGACGTACGTGCAGGCGTTCCAGTTCGTCCTGAAGCTGGTGCTGTTCCTCATCCCGGCGATCTGGCTGGTGCTGCAGGCCGGCGCGGTCAACCGGACCGACGCGCTCAACCCCGTCGAGTTCACCCACTTCGCCCGCGAGACGCCGGTGCGGTTCGAGGTCGACGTCACCATGGAGATCCGCGAACCGACTCCGGTGCGGCGCAACGGCGTCGTCGAGACCCTGCCGCCGGGCGAGTTCACCGCGCACAGCCAGGACGAGGTCGTGTTCGGCACCGGCGCGGCCGTCCCCGCGGTCCGCGGCGGCGCCGCCCTCGGCGGCCCCGACTGGCAGCGCCCGCTGCTCGACCTCGGCGACCAGGGCCACCCGCTGCTCGGCACCTGGGCCGTGCTCATCGCGACCATGCTCGGCACGATGGGCCTGCCGCACGTCCTGATGCGCTTCCACACCAGCCCGGACGGCCGTGCCGCGCGCCGCACCGCGGCGATCACCGTCGCGCTGCTCGGCGTCTTCTACCTCTTCCCCGGTGTCTACGGCGTGCTCGGCCGGGTCCTCGTCCCCGGGCTGTACCTCTCGGGCGCGACCGACACCGTGGTCGTCGCGCTGCCGTCCCAAGTGGACAGTGGCTGGGCCGGCGGGCTGTTCACGGCGCTGCTCACCGCGGGGGCGTTCGCCGCGTTCCTGGCGACGTCGCTCGGCCTGCTGCTGGTGATGTCCGGCGCGCTCGCGCACGACCTCGTCCCCGGCGGGCTGCGGCGGCTGCGGATCGCGGTGTTCGGCGTCGCCGGGGTCATGGTGCTGCTGGCGCTGCGCTCGGCCGAACTCGACGCCGGTGTGCTGGTCACGTGGGGTTTCACGGTGGCCGCGTCGACGTTCTGCCCGCTGCTCGTGCTCGGCATCTGGTGGCCGCGGCTGACCGCGACCGGCGGGATCGCGGGCGTGCTGACCGGGCTGGTGGCGTCGTCCGGCTCGATCCTGTTCGCCCTCGCCGGGCCGCCGCTGCGCGGCTGGGTGGCGATCCTGGTGCAGCAACCGGCACCCTGGTCGGTACCCTTGGCATTCGGCGTAATGGCGCTGGTCTCGCTGCGGGGCAGGCCGCCCACCTGGTCGACGGCGGCGATGCTCCGTCTGCACCTGGACGAACCCCGTTCGTCAGGACCGCGCGACCGTTCGTCAACCGTTCGTCGTCTGGCGCGGCTGTTGAACCGTTGAACCTTCACTCAGGACTCACACGTCCCTACGGTGTCGCACGTCACTTTCCGCAGCGTCGCAGGGAGCAGCGATGAGCACGACGGACACCGGCGGGCCCCCGGAGACCTCAGAGACGATCTGGGAACGGGCACACGAGAGCACCGAGTTCCGCGAACTGCGCAGCCGCCTGCGCCGGTTCGTCTTCCCGATGACGGCGGTGTTCCTCCTCTGGTACCTGCTGTACGTGCTCCTCGCGGACTACGCGCACGGCTTCATGAGCACCAAGGTGTTCGGCAACATCAACGTCGGCCTGATCTTCGGCCTGCTGCAGTTCGTCTCGACGTTCGTGATCACCGGCCTCTACGTCCGGTACGCGAACCGGAAGCTGGACCCGGTCGCCGAGAAGATCCGCGAGGACATCGAGAAGGAGCAGGCATGACCGCGACACTTGCCGCGAGCGTCGAGGGCAGCAACCCGCTCCTCAACATCGGCATCTTCGCCCTGTTCGTGGTCATCACCCTGGTGATCGTGTTCCGGGCCAGCCGCAACACCAAGACGGCGTCGGACTACTACGCCGCCGGCCGCGCGTTCACCGGCCCGCAGAACGGCATCGCGATCTCGGGTGACTACCTGTCGGCCGCGTCGTTCCTCGGCATCGCCGGCGCGATCGCGATCAACGGCTACGACGGCTTCCTCTACTCGATCGGCTTCCTGGTGGCGTGGCTCGTCGCGCTGCTGCTGGTCGCGGAACTGCTGCGCAACACCGGCAAGTTCACGATGGGCGACGTCCTCGCGTTCCGGATGAAGCAGCGTCCGGTACGGGCCGCGGCCGCGACGTCGACGCTGGCCGTGTCGTTCTTCTACCTGCTCGCGCAGATGGCGGGCGCGGGCGGGCTCGTGGCCCTGCTGCTCGGCGTCGAAGGCGGTGGCGCGCAGGCACTGGTGATCGCCGTGGTCGGCGTCATCATGATCGCCTACGTGCTGATCGGCGGCATGAAGGGCACCACCTGGGTGCAGATCATCAAGGCCGCGCTGCTGATCGTCGGCGCGCTCGTGATCACCCTGTGGGTGCTCGGCAAGTACGGCTTCAACTTCTCCAGCCTGCTGCAGGCCGCCGTCGACAAGGCGGGCAAGGCCGGGGAGACGCTGCTCGGCCCGGGCAAGCAGTACGGCGCCACCGGCACGTCCAAGCTGGACTTCCTGTCCCTCGGCATCGCACTGGTGCTGGGGACGGCGGGCCTGCCGCACGTCCTGATGCGCTTCTACACGGTGCCGACGGCGCGCGACGCACGCCGCTCGGTGGTCTGGGCGATCGTCCTGATCGGCGTGTTCTACCTGTTCACGCTGGTGCTCGGCTACGGCGCCGGTGCGCTGGTCGGGCCGGACACGATCAAGAAGGCGCCGGGCGGCGTCAACTCCGCGGCCCCGCTGCTCGCGCTCGAACTGGGCGGGCCGGTGCTGCTGGGCCTGATCTCCGCGATCGCCTTCGCGACGATCCTCGCGGTGGTCGCCGGCCTGACGATCACGGCGTCGGCGTCCTTCGCCCACGACGTCTACGCGAACGTCGTCAAGCGGGGCAAGACGTCGCCGGACTCGGAGGTCAAGGTCGCCCGGATCACCGCGGTGGTGATCGGCATCCTGGCCATCGGCGGCGGCATCCTGGCCAACGGGCAGAACGTCGCGTTCCTGGTCGCGCTGGCCTTCGCCGTCGCGGCGTCGGCGAACCTGCCGACGATCCTCTACTCGCTGTTCTGGAAGCGGTTCAACACCCAGGGCGCGCTGTGGTCGATCTACGGCGGCCTGGCCATCACGATCGTGCTGATCGTGTTCTCGCCCGCCGTTTCCGGCAAGAGCACGTCGATGTTCAAGAACGCGGACTTCGCCTGGTTCCCCCTGAGCAACCCCGGCATCGTCTCGATTCCGGCCGCGTTCATCCTGGGCTGGCTGGGCACGGTCCTGTCCAAGGAGCACGACGAGAAGAAGTACGCCGAGATGGAGGTCCGCTCCCTCACCGGCGCGGGCGCCGAGAAGGCGGTCGTCCACTAGCTCCACCGACCCCGAAGGCCGTCGCGAGGGTGTTCCCGATCCCCTCGCGGCGGCCTTCGGCCATTTCAGTACGGCAGCTTGCCCTGCGCGACACCGTTCACGGCCGCCTCGAACTGCTTCCGCAGGTACTGCCAGAGCCCGCCGCCCAGCGAAATCCTCGCCACCCCCAGATCGGCGAGGCTTTCCAGGCCCGGGCTGCCCGGCCACGCGGTCACGTTGACCGCACCGCCGGTTTCCCGCACGAACTCCGCGATCAGCTCCGGCGCCTTCAGGTGGATCGGGTAGACGCAGTCGGCACCCGCTTCGAGGTAGGCCTTCGCCCGGGCGACGCCCGCTTCGAGCGCTTCCTTCGGATCCACGCCGCGGAAGGAGTCGACGCGGGCGTTGATCACCAGGCCGTCGCCCGCCGCCTCGCGCAGGGCGGCGATCCGGGCCGCCTGCTCGCCGGCCGGCCGGACGTCGCCGGTCGCGTGGTCGGTGTCCTCGAAGTTGCAGCCGACCGCGCCGGCGTCGAGCAGCCGTCCGGCCAGTTCGGCGCCGGACAGGCCGTAGCCCGACTCGGCGTCGACGGTGACCGGGACACCGACCGCCTTCGCGATCCGCGCGGCGGCGGCGAACATCTCGGCCGCGGGCGCCTGCTCGCCGTCGGCGAACCCGAGCGCGGCCGCCACGGCGACCGAGCTGGTCGCGATGGCGGGGAACCCGGCGGCCTCGACGAGCTTCGCGGTGTCGGCGTCCCAGACGTTCGGCAGGACCAGCGGCTTGCCGGGGACGTGCAGCGCCCGGAGCGCGGCGGCGCTCACGCGTCCCGCTTCGGCAGCGGCGTGTGGCTGGTGATGGTCATCCGGTTCCAGCTGTTGATGGCGATGATCTCCCACGCCACCGCCTTGTACTGGTCCTCCGTGAACACCTTGACGGCCTGCTCGTAGACGTCGTCGGGCACGGTCTGCGTCGCGGACAGCTTGGTCATCGCTTCGGTGAGGGCGAGGGCGGCCTGCTCCTGCTCGGTGAACAGGTCGGTTTCGCGCCAGCCGTCGAGCACGAACAGCCGCCGCGGCGACTCGCCCAGCTCGAGCGCGTCGCGGGAGTGCATGTCGAGGCAGTACGCGCAGCCGTTGATCTGCGACGCGCGGGTCTTCACCAGTTCCAGCAGCTTGGGGTCGAGCCCCGCGTTGGCACCGGCCTTGTTCACCTCGGCCTGCAGGTTCGCCATCGCCTGGTAGAGCTCGGGAGCGCCCCCGAGTCCGATTCGCTTGCTCATGCCGTCCACGCTAGTGCGAACTGGTCCACGGGTATGGTCCAGTCACATGACGGATTCGTGGTCCAGTTCCGGGCTCGACGTCCACCTCGGCTGGCAGCCCTCGTCCGGCCGCACCGGGCTCGCGGCGGCGATCCGCGCGGCCATCCGGGACGGCCGGTGGCAGGCGGGCGCGGCGGTGCCGTCGACCCGCGCGCTGGCCCACGACCTGGGCATCGCCCGCGGCACGGTCACCCGCGTGTACGCCGACCTCGCCGCCGAGGGCTACCTGCGCACGGCCCAGGGCGCGCCGACCCGGGTGGCGACGGCGGGGTCGCTGCCCCAGTCCGCGCCGCGGCAGGCCCCGCGTGACCCGGCACCGCGCTGGGACCTGCGGCCGGGCCGCCCGGACCTGACGGCGTTCCCGCGGCAGGCGTGGCTCACCGCGACCCGGCGGGCCCTGCTGCGGACACCGGCGTCGGCGTTCGGCTACGAGTCGGAGCTGGGCGCGCCGGAACTGCGGGACACCCTCGCCGGCTACCTGGCCCGGGCCCGCGGGGTGGTCGCCGACCCGGCGCGGATCGTGGTGTGCCACGGGTTTTCGCACGCCATCGCGGTGGTGTCCCGGGCTTTGTTCTCTTTGGGGACGGGCGAAATGGCGTTCGAGAACCCTTCGCTGGGCATGTACCGGTCGATCGCGGCGGCCCAGGGCCCGCGGATCGTCGGCGTGGACGTCGACGGCCACGGCCTCGACGTGTCCGCTTTGGACAGTCCGGCGGTGGTCGTCACGCCGGCCCACCAGTACCCCACCGGCGTCACCCTGGCCCCACCGCGCCGGGCGGCGCTGGCCCGCTGGGCGAGCGAATCGGGGGCGTTCGTGCTGGAGGACGACTACGACGGCGAGTTCCGCTTCGACCGCCAGCAGGTCGGGGCGCTGCAGGCGCTGGCGCCGGAGCGGGTGGTGTACGCGGGCACGGCCAGCAAGACGCTCGCCC
>NZ_MUMI01000117.1:16294-33996 GCF_002155975.1 Amycolatopsis kentuckyensis | reverse complement strand
GTCGGCCAGGCCGAGCTCGACACCCGCGTCGACGGGGGTGGCCTGCCGGTGACCGGCCACGTCCGGCGCCAGGACGGCAGCCACGTCTCGGGCGCCGCGCTGACCCTGATCGACCAGCGCGGCCGCCAGGTCGCGCGGGCCACCGGGGCGGCCGACGGCAGCTACTCGGTGCCCAGCCAGGGCCCGGGCGCGTACGTGCTCATCGTGTCCGCGCACGGCCACCAGCCGCAGGCCTCCAGCGTCGTGATCAGCAACGGGCCGGCGACGGTCGACGTCACGCTCACCGGGTCCGGCGAGCTGACCGGCACCGTGCGGGCCGCCGCCACCGGCGAGCCGCTGCCGAACGTGACGGTGACGCTGACCGACGGCCGCGGTGAGGTGAACGGCGCGTTCATCACGACCGCGGACGGCACCTACGCCTTCGTCGGGGTCGGCGCCGGGGCGTACACCCTGGTCGCCAGCGGCGCGGGCTACCGCCCCTTCGCGGTGACGCTGACCGTGCCCGACAGCGGCGTGCTGCGCCACGACGTCGAACTCGCCAGCTCGGTGCTGCTCAGCGGCACCGCGCGGACCGAGGGCGACCGGGTGGTCCCGGACGCGCGGATCACCGTGCTCGACGCCGAAGGCAACGTGGCCGCGGTCGCGCGGACCGACGGCGAAGGCCGGTACGTGGTCAGCGACCTGCCCGCGGGCGCGTACACCGTGGTCGCGAGCGGCTACCCGCCGGCGACCAGCCAGGTGGAGCTGACCGGCGGCGAAGCGGGCCACGACGTCCGGCTGAGCTACGACCAGGCGCTCGACGAGCTGGTCGACCGGTCATGAGCGGCTTGCGCGCGACCTTCCGCACGGCCGAGGGCTGGGCGGTGGAGCACGCGGTGCTCACCGTCACCGACCCGGCCGGGCGGCAGGTCGCCCGGCAGGCGGCCGACGTCCGCGGGGAGGTCGTCACCGACGCCCTCCCGGCAGGGGTGTACACCGCCGTCGTCACCGCGGCCGGGTACACCCCGGTCGCGCGGACGGCCCAGATCGCCTCGGACGGCAGCGGCTCGCTCGGCGACGTCGTGCTGGCCCCGGTCGCCGAGGCGATCGAGCTGCCGCCCGCCGGGCCGTGGGTGATCGACCCGATGCACACGTCGGTCGTCGCGACCGCGCGGCACCTGGGCATCGCGAGCATCAAGGCGCGGTTCCCGGACGTCTCCGGCCGGATCGAGATCGGCCGCCCGGCCGAGCGGTCGTCGGTGCACGCCGAGATCAAGGCGGCGAGCATCGACACCGGCATCCGGATGCGCGACGACCACCTGCGGTCGCCGGACTTCCTCGACGTCGACGTGCACCCGGTGATCACGTTCACCAGCACCGGGCTGCGCCAACGCGGCGCGGACTCGTGGACGCTGCTGGGCGAGCTGACGCTGCACGGCGAGCGCCGCGAGGTCGAGCTCGAGCTGACCTACGGCGGCTGGGGCCCGGACCCGTGGGGCGGCGTGCGCGTCGCGTTCCACGCCGAGACGACGTTGCACCGGAACGACTTCGCGATCAACTACAGCGCGATGGTCCGCGCCGGCGTCGCCGCGGTCGGCACCACGGTGAAAATCGAGCTGGACGTCGAAGCGGTGCAGGGCGAGACCCTGCCGCAGTTCTGAATCAGCGGGACGAAGGCCCTCTTACCACTGGGTGAGGGGGCCTTCACCGTTGGTGAAAGCTGAAACTTCCGGAGCGCTCGATTTGACCGTTAGCCGTGGGCCGTTCACCCGGGCCACGTAGGCTCGCGGTGTGAACGTCGTGAGCATCGAGGCCGCGGGCGTCGGCGTGAGCTGGCTGGACACCGCCGGCCCGCTGCTCGTCTGGGTGATCGTGCTGAGCTTCGTGCTGGTCGAGTGCGCGCTGATCATCGGGCTGTTCCTGCCCGGTGATTCGCTCCTGTTCGGGGCGGGCGTGGTGCTGGCGCAGCACGGTTCGGACGCCAACGCGTGGTTCCTGTCGGGGGCCGCGCTGATCGTCGCGGTCCTGGGCAACCAGATCGGCTACTACATCGGCCGCACGAGCGGCACCCGACTGATCGCTCGCCGCGACGGCAAGGTCCTGAACCGGCAGGCCCTCGAGCGGGCCCAGCGATTCCTGGACCGCCGGGGGTTCTTCGCGATCGTGGCGGCCCGCTGGATCCCGTGGATCCGCACGCTGGCCCCCCTGATCGCGGGCGCGGCCCGGATGGACCCCCGCCGCTTCATGGCGGCGACGGCGCTGGGCGGGCTGCTGTGGGTGCCGACGCTGGTCCTGCTGGGTTACTACGGCGCGGGCCTGCTGGACGCCCTGCCGTGGCTGAAGACGGTGGCGCTGTGGGCCAGCATCGCGTTCTTCGTGGTCGGGACGGGATACGGCGTGCTGCGGTACCGCCAGGAGATGCGCCGCCCGGTGGACGAGCCGGACGACGCCCACGCCTGAGCGCTAAAGCTGCGGGTCGGTCCAGATCTCGAGCTGGATGCCGTCCGGGTCGCGGAACACGATCACGCGCGAGCCCTCGAACGTGCGTGACGGCGCGACCGGCGTGTACGACACGCCGAACTCCTGCAGCCGGCTCTCCCATTCCGCCAGCTCGGCGGCCGAATGCACGCGGAACGCGACGTGGTCCAGGCCGGTCCGGCGTTCGTCGAAGCCGCGGCGCCCGGTGTCCGCGTGCTGGACCAGGACCACCGAAAACTCGTCGCCGGCGGAGCGCAGCACGACCTTGCGCAGTCCCGTGTCCGGCTCTTCGCGCCGGGTGACCTCCTCGAGGTCGAGGACACGCACGTACCACGGCACGCTGCGGTCCACGTCGGTCACGGTGAGCGCGAGGTGGTGCACGGACATGAGTTTGGCCATGGCTTCCGAAGCCGTCCTTTCTCGTGGCGGCTCCCCAGAGTTGCACAGCGTTCGACCGCCGAAACCGAGGTGACCAATTCCCCGGCCAATCGTGATCTCGCCGTCTCCGGCCGTCTCAGCAGGCGGACGCAACCTACCGGCGGTCACCCACGTCTTACGGATGGTTACCAGCGGTGACAGTCACTGTTTGAGCAGGCGCAACCGGTTCTCCGCAAGGATGCGCTTGGTCGTCACCCGGTCCGGGTAGCAGCGGGTGAACATGTTCGTGAAGTGCGTGCCGTAGTGGATGGTCTCGTCGCCGCCCGCCAGCGGGCGGACGGTGGTGCCGAACGACGGCTCGTGGAAGTACGCCAGCGTGTACCGCTCGCGGTCCGCGAGCCGGACCTTGTGCGGCGTCGACAGGAGCCGGCCGCCGGTGAGGAACTGCAGGATGTCGCCCGGGAACACGGTGAACACCGCCGGCTCGGGTTCGACGAAGTGCCACGGCTCGTCGTCCTGGTACATCCCGGCCGTGCTCTCCTCCGCCAGCCAGTTGCGGCGACGCGGTTCGCCGGGCACCGGCGGCCGGATGAAGAGCCCGCCGACGTCGTCCTGCGCGGCGATCACGAGCAGGCCGTAGTCGGTGTGCGCGCCGATCCCGCGTTCGGTCGTCGCGGACCGGGCCGGGAACCGCAGCACGCGCATGTGGTGCCAGCCGTCGCGGGTGAGCCGCGTCAGCCGGTCGATCTCGACGCCCAGCCCGAGTGCGACGAGTTTCAGGAGCTTCTCGCCGATCTCGCCGACTTCCCGGAGGTGGGCCTCCATCGCCGTCCGGTAGCCGTCGTCCGGCCACGGGACCGGTCCATGGCACGGCAGGCCTTTCGTGACGCGGGTGTCGGTGAGCGGGATGTCCGGGCACACCGTGAAGATCTCGGAATAGTCGGCCTCGCCCGCGGTCACTTCCTCACCGGAAGCGATGTAGCCGCTGTAGGTCAGATCGCTGACGAGCTTCGCTTTCTCCGGCAGGGATCTCGCGAAGAACCGCCGGCTTTCGGCGAGCGCTTCGCCGGTGACGCGGGCCTGCTCGGCGGTGGCGGCGACCTGGAAGATCCCGTCGTCCTCCCAGGTCCGGACCAGTTGCCTGCCCAGTATCCGATCGACTGTCGTCCCGCTCACCGAAACGGGCAGCTCGAACGTACGCATTGTGGTCCACCTTTCGCGCGGTTCCGGGAACGCTCACCACACGAAAGCCGGGAAATGCCCGGTTCACAAGGATCAACGGCCGCCGCCGACCTCCAGAACCGCACCCGTCGTGAACGACGACGCCTCCGACAGCAGGAACAGCACCGCTTCCGCGATTTCCGCAGGCTTTCCGGGCCGTCCCAGCGGAATCTGCGGCGCGTACTTCGCCATCCTGTCCGGCAAGCCCGCGGCCGCGTGCAGACCCGTGTCGATCATGCCGGGTCGCACCGCGTTGACGCGGATCCCGTCCGCGGCCACTTCTTGCGCGAGCCCGAAGGTCAGCGTGTCCACCGCCGCTTTCGACGCCGCGTAGTGCACCCACTCGCCGGCCGAGCCGGTGCGCGCCGCCGTCGAGGAGATGTTCACGATGGCGCCGCCGTCACCGCCGTGGCGAGTGGACATCCGCCGGACCGCCTCGCGGCAGCACAGGAACACCCCCGTCACGTTCACGTCGAGGGTGCGCCGGACGACGTCGACCGCGTAGTCCTCGAGCCGGCCCGGGGTGTTGCCGACGATCGCCGCGTTGTTGACCAGGCCGGTCACCGGACCCAGCTCGGCGGCCGCGTCGAACAGCGCGCGGACGTCGTCCTCGTGGGAGACGTCCGCGCGGAACGCCAGCGCCTGCCGCCCGGCCGCCCGCACCTGCTCGACGACTGCTTCGGCGGGCGCAGGGTCGCCGGAGTAGTTGACGACGACGTCGTGACCACGCGCGGCGGCCAGCGCGCAGATCGCCGCGCCGATCCCCCGGCTGCCGCCGGTGACGATGAGCATCAGATCGCGAAGTTGGCCAGCGGCAGGTTCTCCAGCACCAGGTCGGCGCGGTCGCGCGTCTGCGAGATGAGGTCGGCGTTGCGCTGGTCCGAGCCGAGCGCGCGCTGCCGGGCCTCGACCAGCGAACGGCCGTAGCGGCGGTGGCGCGACACGAGCCGCTCGATGCGCTCGGGCTCGTCCGGGGCGAGGAACCAGGCCTCGGTGAGCAGCGGCCGGATCGCGCTCCACGGGTCGTCCGGGAGCAGCAGGTAGTTGCCCTCGGTGATCACGAGCTGGACCTCCGGCGGGACCGCGACGGCCCCGGCGATCGGCTCCTCGATCTCGCGGCGGAACTCCGGCGCGTACACCGTTTCGCGGCCTTCGGCCAGGCGGCGGATCAGGTGGTAGTAGCCCGCGGCGTCGAACGTGTCCGGGGCGCCCTTGCGCTCGGTGCGGCCCAGCCGGCGCAGTTCGACCTGCGCGAGGTGGAAGCCGTCCATGCCGACCACGGCCGCGCGCGAGCCGAGCGCGTTGGCCAGCGCCCAGGCGAGCGTGGTCTTGCCGGACGCGGGCGAGCCGATGATGCCGAGCACGTTGCGCTGCCCGCGCACGGTCAGCCCCTCGGCCCTGGCCAGCAGGTCGTCGAACGCCGTCATGTCCTGTTCCTTCCTGCGATCGCGGTCGTCCACGACCGCGGTCCCACATGCCGCACCCGTTCGGCGGCCACCTCGTTGGCGAAGCGGATCCGGTCCGTCACCGTCCGTTCGCGCGTCACGGCCACGGCGAGCGCACCGTGCCAGACGTCGCCCGCCCCTAGTGTGTCCCGCGCTTCCACCGCGGGAACAGGCACCTCACCCGAGCCGCCGTCCGCAGTGGACCAGCGCACCGGGCCGGGCCCCGCGGTGGTGATCACGGTGGGGACGCCGCGCTCGTGCAGGCCGGGTTCCGGCGCGGTGAAGTGCGCGGAGCAGGCGGCCACGTCGACCAGGGGCAGCAGCTCGTCGAGCACGGGCTTCCAGCTCCCGGCGTCGAGCACCACCGGCACGCCCGCGGCCCTGGCGGCCTTCGCGACAGCCACCGCAAGGCCCGGGTGATGCCCGTCGACAAGCACCACTTCAGCCCCACCAACCCCAGAATCTGGAACTTTCCCCAGGAAAGTTGCGTCCTCGGCGTTGCGGGAGACGACCGTCCGCTCGCCGTCGCGGTCGCGGACGGCGACGGCGCTGACCGGCGGCGGATCAGCGAGCGAAGGCGCTAGGTCGACGACCCGGACGCCCTGTGACTCGAGGTCGGCGCGGGCGAGCGCCGCCAGCGGGTGTGCACCGAGGACGGTCAGCAGGGTCGCCTCGGCGCCGAGCGCGGCCGCCGTCACCGCGGCGTTCGTCGCGGGCCCACCGGCCGCGACGTCCACCTGCAGCGACTGCACCTTCTCGCCCGGCGCCGGAAGCTCCTCGACCCGCTGGACGACGTCCACCGTGCACAGGCCCGCCAGCAGCACCCTCACTTCAAGCCGGCCACGTGCGTCGCTGCCGCGGCTTCTTCCACTTCGCCGTTCTCGTTGAGCCGCAACGCGCCCGTGAGCAGGCCGACGACCTGGTTCATCGTGTGCGTCTTCGGCGAGACGAGCGCGACGCGCTTGCCGAGGCGGTGCACGTGGATGCGGTCGGCGATGTCGAACACGTGCGGCATGTTGTGGCTGATCAGCACGACCGGCAGGCCGCGGTCGCGGATCCGCCCGATCAGGTCGAGCACCTTGCCGGACTCGGCGACGCCGAGCGCGGCGGTGGGCTCGTCCATGATCACCGCCTTGGTGCCGAACGCGGCCGCGCGGGCCACGGCGACACCCTGGCGCTGGCCGCCGGAGAGCGTCTCGACGGGCTGGCTGATCGACTTGATGTTGATGCCCAGCTCGTCGAGGATCCGCTGCGCCTCCGACCGCATGGTCGCGGTGTCGAGCTTGCGGAACAGCCCGAGCGGCCCCTTGAGCCGCTTTTCCCGGCCCAGGAACATGTTCGACGCGATGTCGAGCGCGGGTGCGACGGCGAGGTCCTGGTACACCGTCTCGATGCCGTAGTGCCGAGCGTCCAAAGGGGACTTGAAGTGGACGGTCTTCCCGTCCACTTTGATCTCTCCCTCGTCCGGGATCACGGCCCCGGACAGGGTTTTGATGAGCGACGACTTCCCGGCGCCGTTGTCGCCGACCACGGCGAGCACCTCGCCGGGCAGCAGGTCGAAGTCGGCGCCGTCGATGGCGGTGACCCGGCCGTAGCGCTTGACCAGTCCGCGGGCGGAGAGGATGGGTTCACTCATGACTGCTGCTGCCTCCTCGCGATCCGGTCCACCACGACGGCGGCGATGAGCAGGGCGCCGGTGGCGAGGTCCTGGTAGTTGCCGTCGACGTTCATCTGCGTCAGCCCCGAGCGCAGCACCGCCACGACCAGCGCGCCCATCAGCGTCCCGAGCACCGAGCCGCGGCCGCCGAAGAGGCTCGTTCCACCGAGGACGACGGCGGTGATCGAGTCGAGGTTGCCCAGCTGGAACTGGTTCGGGTCGGCGTTCGGCGTCCGGCCGAGCGCCTGCCAGGCCGCGATGCCGAAGGTCAGCCCGGCCACGATGTAGACCGAGAGCACCGTGCGGTTGACCTTGATGCCGGACAGCCGCGCGGACTCCGGCGCGTTGCCGACCGCGTAGACGTGCTTGCCCCACGCGGTTTTCGTCAGCGCGTACCAGACACCGAGGTACATCAGCAGCGCCAGCGTCATGCCGTAGGTGATCGGGATGCCGCCGAAGAGGTAGCGCTTGGTGCCGAGCCACTGCAGCAGCCCGTCGGTCACCGGCACGGCCTGGCCGCCGGCGATCAGCTTCGACACCGCGGTCAGCATGGTGAACGTGCCGAGCGTGATGATGAACGCGGGCAGCTTGATCCGCGTCGCGAGCCCGCCGATGAAGATGCCGACGATGATCGTCAGGACGACGCCGGCGAGCAGTGCGACGAAGCCGTTCGTCCCGGCCGCGGCGAGCTTCGCCATGATCAGCGTCGCGACGACCATCGAGGCCGCGTTGGACAGGTCGATGCCCGCGATGAGGATGACGAGCGTCTGGCCCAGCGCGAGCGTCCCGACGACGAGCGACTGCTGGACCACCGTCGACAGGTTGTCGAGGTCGAAGAACGTGTCCGTGGCCAGCGAGAACACCACGATCGCGACGACCAGCGCGAGCGCCGGGCCGACCGCGGGGGCGCGGAGCAGGAAGTCGCCGAGGGATTCACGTTCCTTGGTAGCCACCGCCGTGGTCATTTCTTGCCTCCCCAGCAGTTCTGCAGGCCCCAGGCCGAGTCGTGGCTCTCGATGCCGGGCAGGGGCTTGTCGGTGATCACGGCGGACCCGGTGTTGACGAAGCCGGACGGCTTCTTGCCGGTCTTGGCGTACTCGACGGCGGCGAGCACCCCCTGCTCGGCCATCTTCTTCGGGAACTGCATGACGGTGGCGGCGAACTGGCCGTCCTTGACGTTCTGGACGCCTTCGCAGCCGCCGTCGATCGAGCCCATCACGATCTGGCCGGTGAGCCCGCGCGCCTTCAGCGCCGCGTACGCGCCGCGGCCCATCGGCTCGTTCATCGAGTAGACGGCGTTGATGTCGGTGCTGCGCTGCAGCAGGTTCTCCATGCCCTGCTGGGCCAGGCTCTGGTCGCCGTTGGCCGCGGTGTGGCCCTTGATCTCGGGCGAGCCGTCGGTCAGCCCGATGCCCTTGAGGAAGCCGCCGTGGCGCTGGGTGTCGACCGTGCTGCCCGCCGTGCCGTCGACCATCAGCAGCTTGGGCGGGGTGCCGGCCAGCGCGGCCTTGACGTAGGCGCCCTGCTGCTCGCCGGCCGCGAAGTTGTCGGTGGCGAAGGTGGCGTCGACGGCGTCGGCCGGTTCGGTCGCGGTGTCGAGGGCGATGACCAGGACCCCGGCGTCGCGGGCGTCCTTGATCGCCTTGAGCACGCCGGTGGATGAGCTGGGCGTGATCAGGATGGTGTTCGCGCCCTGCTGGCGGAGGTTCTCGATGGCGCGGACCTGGCCGTCGTTGTCGCCGTCGAACTGGCCGGCGAGCGCGCTGAAGTCGGCGCCGTTGGCCTGCGCGGCCGCTCTGGCGGCGTTGCGGAGTTCCACGAAGTAGGGGTTGGTGTCGGTCTTGGTGACCAGGCCGACCTTCGCCTTGCCGCTCCCGCCCGTGTTGGTGTTGCCACCCCAGTGGCGCTCGACCGTGCACCCGGTCGTCGCGGCGAGGACGGCGGCCAGCGTGAGCGCGGCGAGACTTCGCTGTCTCATGATTCCAGCCTTTGTTCGTGTCGAGGCTTGCCGATGGTCGGGAAGGTAGACAGACTGCTCCCTGCGCGCAAGCGTTTGCGCAAACGCTTGCCGGAAAGGATGGGTATGCCCCAATCGAAGTCTTCGCGGCCGACCCAGCGGGACATCGCCGAGCTCGCGGGCGTGTCGATCACGACCGTCTCGCACGTCGTGAACGGAACGCGCGCGGTCGCCGAGGACACCAAAGCGGCGGTGCTGCGCGCGATCGAGGCGACCGGCTACACCGGCGACGCCATCGCGCGTTCACTGGTCACGGGCGGCACCCGGTCGATCGGGATGGCGATCTCGCTGGTGGCCAACCCGTACTTCGCGACGCTGATGCAGGCGATCGAGCGGGAGGCGTCGGCGCACGGCTACACCGTCCTGCTGGCCGACACCCACGACGCGGCGGACACGGAGCGTGACACGGTGCGGGCGCTGCGCTCCCGTCGCGTCGACGGCCTGCTCATCACCCCGGCCCCCGGCGACGGCCCGGTGATCGGCGAGCTGGTGTCCCTCGACGTGCCGACCGTGCTGATCGACCGGCTGTCCACCCGCACCGACGTCGACCAGGTGGGCTCGGAGAACATCCAGGCGACGTCGGCGCTGACCGCGCACCTGGCGACGCTCGGGCACCGGCGGATCGGGATGATCAGCGGCGTCCCCGGGTTGTCGACGAGCGAGGAGCGCGTGCTCGGCTACCGGCTGGGGCTCGGCCGGTCCGGCCTGACCTGGTCGTCCGACCTGGTGGCCTGCGGGAACTCTTCGCGCGAGGGCGGCGCGCTGGCGTTGAGCACGCTGCTGGCGCTGCCCGAGCCGCCGACGGCGCTGGTGGTCGGGAACGACAGCATGATGGTCGGCGTGCTGCACGAGGCGCGGCGGCGCGGGCTGCGGATCGGGCGTGACCTGCCGGTGGTGGTCTACGACGAGGTCGAGTGGGCGGACCTGGTCGACCCCCCGCTGACGACGATGGCGCAGCCGATCGAGGAGATCGGCCGGCAGGCGGTGCGGCTGCTGCTGGCCCGGATCAACGACCCCGCTCGCAAGGCCGAAACGGTGCGGCTGGCACCCACTCTGCGTCACCGCGAGTCGTGCGGCTGCCCGCCGGTTCACTCACTTCAGTGAATCTGGGTTCCTGACACCTCCGCACGGCCCTTCAGCGGATACGTTTCCGCTGAGCGTCTGCGAGGGCTTATGACCGCACTTTCGCCGGACCTCCGGTTGTGGGACCCCCCGGTCACCTACCGGATCGGCGTCGCGATGGGTGTGAACGCGCACCCGTACTCGGGCGAGCTGCTGCGCGCGATCCGGGCGGCCGCGGCGCAGGCGGGGTGCGACGTCGTGCTGGCGGACACCGAGGACACGGTGGGCGAAGAGGCGTCGGTGGTGCGCGCGCTGCGCGCGGACCTCGTGGACGGCGTCCTGCTGGTCCCTTCGGCCGGCGACGAAGCGGTGATCAACGGCCTGGTCCGGATGGGCGTGCCGACGGTGCTGGTCGACCGCGTGGCCGCCCGCAACGACGTCGACCAGGTGGGCACGGAGAACGTGCACGCGATGGCGTCGCTGGTCCGCCACCTGACCGAGCGCCGGCACCGGAAGATCGGCCTGGTTTCGGGCGACGAGGGCGTCGAGATCAGCCGCGAGCGCATCCGCGGCTACCGCCTGGGCCTGGAGCAGGCGGGCCTGCGGTTCAACCGCGAGCTGGTGGAGAGCGGCTTCTCGAACGCGGGCGGCGCAACCCGGGCAACGGCCAAGCTCCTGGACGGCTGGCCCTCCCCGACGGCCCTGGTGGTGGCGGACGAGTCGATGCTGGTGGGCGTCCAGTACGAGGCCCACCGCCGGGGAATCCGGATCGGGTCGGAGCTGGCGGTGGTCGGCTACGGCGACATGGACTGGGCCCGCCGCGTGAGCCCCGCGGTGACGACGCTGGTCCAGCCGATCGCGGACCTGGGCCGCCGGGCGGTGCAGCTGCTGATGTCCCGCATGGCGGACCCCGACCGGCCCCCGGAGTCGGTGTGGCTGACGCCGAAGTTCCTCCACGGCGCTTCCTGCGGCTGCTGAGCTACCTCGGGTCCAGCGTCGCCGCCGCTTCCAGGAGCATCCAGCCGCCCACCTGGACCGACATGTCCCTTTCGGGCGCGTCCTCGGGCAACGGCCACGGTGCCGGGCGGTCCCAGTACGCGCTGAACACCGGCCCGTCCGGCGTCGCCGCGGCGCCCGACCAGCACGCCTCCGCCGACGTCAGGACCAGCGACCGCGCCGTGGCCGCCTCCGGGCCGGGCAAGGAGCGGGCCGCCAGCGCCAGGTACCGGGCCAGGATGGCCGCGAACAACCCGCCGTCGCCGCCGCCTTGGCCCCGGATCACACCTCCTGGCGCGAGGTGCTCCGCCACCGCGCGGACCGTCTCCGCCGCTTCGTCCAATAAGGACAACTCGGCGCACGCGCCGAGATAAACCCCTTGGCAGTAGGTGTAAATGTGCTTCACCAGCTCGCCCGTGTCCGCGCGGATCCCGTCCCACACCAAGCCCGTCGCCGGATCGACCAAGGTGGACTTCAGCCACGCCGTCATCTCGCGCGCCCGGGAAAGGTTTCCCGACCGGGCGTGGAAGATCGCCGCCGGGCCGTTGGCCGGGGCGTTCTTGAAGTCGTCGCCGCGGCGCCACCAGATTCCGCCGCCCACTGCCGTTGTCCAGCCCGAGAGGAGCTGCGTGTCGATCGCCGCCAGCGCCGGGCCGACGTCGATGCCCAGCGCCGAAACCCGTTGCAGGGCAAGGCCGAGCCACGCGATGTCGTCGTAGTAGTCGTTGGTCCAGCGGCCGAAGTTGCGCAGCCGCACCGAACGCACGAACGCGCGGATCGTAGCCAGGCGGGAATCCGAAGGAGCACGCAGCTGGGCGTCGACCAGGGTGTCCAGCAGGTGGGCCTGCCACCAGTAGTTCCAGTGCCAGTGCACCCGCTGATCGACCGCCGCCGGCCAGCGGCTGCGGCCCAGGACCGTTCCGGGCAGGGCCCACACCCGGCGCAGGTGGCGCGCGGTCACCGCGCGTTCCGCGGCTGAGACGTCCATGTCGCAATCGTGCCTTGCCCATCGACATACCGCTCGGTATGTTCGGTGGTCATGACGACGGCCCACGTCACCTGCCCGCTGTGCGAAGCCACCTGCGGTCTCGAAGTGACGCTCGACGCGAACCAGCGGGTCACCCGCGTCCAAGGTGACGAGCAGGACGTCTTCTCGCGGGGGTACATCTGCCCCAAGGGCGCGTCGCTCGGCGCGCTGCACCACGACCCCGACCGGCTGACCGCGCCGCTGCTCAAGCGCGACGGCGAGTTCGTCGAGGTCAGCTGGCAGGAGGCCTACGACGAGATCGCCCGCCGCCTCCCGCCGATCCTCGAGCAGCACGGCCGGGACGCCGTCGCCGTCTACGCCGGCAACCCCGGCGTGCACAACATCGCGCTGACGCTCTACGGCCGCGTGCTCTACAAGGCCTTGGGCACCAAGAACTTCTACAGCGCCACCTCCGTCGACCAGCTGCCGAAGCACTATTCGTCCGGCACGATGTTCGGCGACCCGCTCGCCATCCCGGTGCCCGACCTCGACCGGACGCGGCACCTGCTGATCCTCGGCGCCAACCCGCTCGTCTCCAACGGCAGCCTGATGACCGCGCCGGACATCCGCGGCCGGCTGCGCGGGATCCGCGACCGCGGCGGCAAGATCGTCGTCGTCGACCCGCGCCGGACGCGCACGGCCCAGTTCGCCGACGAGCACCACGCCATCCGGCCCGGCACCGACGCGCTGCTGCTGTTCGCGCTGGTCAACGTCCTGTTCGCGGAAGACCGGGTCCGGCCCGGCCGGCTCGCCGAGCACCTCAACGGCCTCGACGAGGTCCGCGCGCTGGCCGAGCCGTTCACGCCGGAGGCCGTCGCGCCGCGCACCGGCATCGACGCCGCCGACATCCGGCGCATGGCCCGCGAGCTGGCCGACGCGGAAAACGCCGTGGTCTACGGCCGGATCGGCACCACGACACAGGCGTTCGGCACCATCGCGAGCTGGCTGGTCGACGTCCTCAACGTGCTCACCGGCCACCTCGACGAGCCGGGCGGCGCGATGTTCCCGCTGGCCGCGTGCCAGCCCACCGGGAACCGGCGGCCGTTCGCCGTCGGGCGCTGGCGCAGCCGCGTGCGCGGCCTCCCCGAGGTCGTCGGCGAACTGCCGGTCGCGACGCTCGCCGACGAGATCGAAACCCCGGGCGAGGGCCAGGTCCGCGCGCTGATCGCGGTCAGCGGCAACCCCTGCCTCAGCACGCCGAACGCCGGGCGGCTGGCCGCGGCCCTCGAAAGCCTCGAGTTCATGATCTCCGTCGACGTCTACCTCAACGAGACGTCCCGCCACGCCGACGTCATCCTGCCCGGACCGTCGCCGCTCGAGCGCCCGCACTTCGACCTGGCTTTCTACCAGCTGTCCATCCGCAACATCGCGAACTGGACCCCCGCGACACTGCCGTCGGCGCTGCCGCAGGAGTGGGAGACCATGCTGCGGCTCACCGGCATCGCCGCCGGTCAGGGCCCGGAGGCCGACGTCGCGGCGCTCGACGACTTCGTCGCGGCCGAGACCGCGCGCCGCAACGGGCTCGACGTCGCGGTCGCCGGAGAGCGCACCGGCCCCGCGCGGCTGGTGGACCTGCTGCTGCGCGCCGGCCCCTACGACGTCACGCTGGCCGACCTCGAAGCCGCGCCGCACGGGATGGACTTCGGGCCGCTCGAGCCGCGGATCCCCGAGGTGCTCTGCACGGCGTCCGGCCGGATCGAGCTGGCGCCCGAGCCGGTCGTCTCCGACGTTCCGCGGTTGCAGGAAGAACTTGCGAAAAACGCGGAAGACGACGGTCTCGTGCTGATCGGGCGGCGGCACCTGAGCTCGAACAACTCGTGGATGCACAACCTGGCGCCGCTGGTCCGCGGCGGCAACCGGTGCACCGTGCAGGTCCACCCGACCGACGCGACGCGCCTGGGCCTCACCGACGGCGGGCTCGCGTCCGTGACGTCCCGCGCCGGAAAACTGCAGGTCCCGGTGGAGGTGACCGACGAGGTCCGGCCCGGCGTGGTCAGCATTCCGCACGGCTGGGGCCACGACACCGACGGCTCGCGGACGCGGGTGGCGCGCGCGAACCCCGGCGTCAATTCGAACCTGGTCGCCGACGAAACGCTGCTGGACGTTCCGTCCGGAACGTCGGTGTTGAACGGAATTCCGGTCGAGGTCGCCCCCGCCTGACGCTTGACACCGGTGCGGGCGCTGCCGCATCCTCGGCTCCGATGTTGACGTAAACATCGATCTCGCGCCCCTCGGACATCGGAGTTCGTATGAAGCGCTTCGGTACTCGCATCTGGCTACACGCCGCGATGGCCGCAGTACTCACTGTCCCCCTGCTCGCGGTTCCGCCGAGCGCGGCCGCCGCGACGAACGGTTTCCGCGGGGTCAACTGGGCGGATGCCCGCGACAACTACGTGGACGGCTGGGTGATCCCGACCGGCCTCGCCGCGGGGGACAGCTACGACAGCGTCCGCGGCAAGGCCGACGGCATCATCACCGGCTTCCAGCAGAAGCTGGGCGCGAACACCGTGCGGCTGCCGATCAACCCGCAGAGCGTCAATTCGGACTGGTGGGGGCGGTACAAGGGCGCCGCCGACTCGGCCCTGTCCCACGGCATGAAGGTCATCTTCGGCTACTGGGAAGCGAACAAGGACGGCTTCGTCGACGACGGAGGCGCCTGGAACACCATGTGGGACAAGGTGACCGCCGACTACGGCGGCAACGGCAACGTGTACTTCGAGCCGATGAACGAGCCGTTCGGCTACAGCCTGAACGCCTGGGTTTCGCTGTGCTCGACCTGGCTGTCCCGGCACTCGAACATCCCCCGCGGCCGGGTGCTGATCAGCGGCACCGGCTACAACGACAACGTCACCGGGGTCGGCGCGGCGAGCGCGCTGGACGGCACGCTGCTGTCGCTGCACTTCTACGGCTTCTGGGCCTCGGACACGACCCGCTCGGCGTGGACCACGAACCTCAGCAACCGGCTCGGGTCGTACTCGTCCCGGACGATCATCGACGAGGCGGGCGCCCCGATGACGACCGGCCTGGACTACTCCGCCGGCCACCAGGACGGCAACAACTTCACCGCGTACTTCGCCGCGACCACGGACCTGGCGCGCTCCCGGCAGATGGGCGTCGTCTACTGGCCCGGCCTGCGCTCCGGGGACACCTACTCGATCACGCGGCAGAGCGGCAGCGGCCTGGAGACCAACAACGCGTCGGGCGTGGTGCAGCTGCGCTGGGGCTGGGGCCTGTAGGTCACCAGGCGCGGCCGAGATCGGCGTGCTGCCGGATCCAGGCGTGCATGACGATCCCGGACGCGACCCCCGCGTTGATCGAGCGGGTCGTGCCGAACTGGGCGATCGACACCGTGAGGGCCGACGCCGCCTGGGCCTCTTCGGAGAGGCCCGGGCCTTCCTGACCGAACAGCAGGACGCACTCGCGCGGGATCTCGGCCGTCTCGACCGGCTGGGACCCCGGTGTGTTGTCCACCGCGACGACGGCCAGCCCCTGCTCCGCGGCGAAAGCCACCAAACCGGAGACGTCCTCGTGGTGGCGCAGGTGCTGGTAGCGGTCGGTCACCATGGCGCCGCGCCGGTTCCAGCGGCGCCGGCCGACGATGTGCACCTCGGCCGCGGCGAAGGCGTTGGCCGTCCGGACCACGGTGCCGATGTTGTGGTCGTGCTGGAAGTTCTCGATCGCGACGTGGAACGGGTGCCGTCGGCTGTCCACATCGGACACGATGGCTTCGCGGCGCCAGTAGCGGTAGGCGTCGACGACGTTGCGGCGGTCGCCCTCCCGCAGCAGCTCGGGGTCGTACCGCTCGTCCGCGGGCCACTCACCCGGCCACGGGCCGACGCCGACCTCTTCGCGGCTCACCCATTCGGTGGGTCCGGGCACGGTGTTCACCCGGTGATTGTCGCTCAGCCCAGGTGGACGGGACGCACGTGGGTTTCCTCGTCGTGGCGGTGGCGCCAGCGGTGGTAGACGCCGACGTAGGAGTAGGCGACCAGGACGATCGCGATGATCCCGATCGCGGGCAGCCACGACTGCGGGAAGACCGTGCCGTAGAGGTAGTAGGCGTTGAACCCGCCGGGCAGGTCGCCGAGGCCCTGCTGGTGCCGGAAGTAGTTCTCCAGCGCGGTGAGCGGGCACGGCACCGGCGTCACGTTCACCAGGACGCCCCACGTCGCGGCGAAGATGTGCACGAAGATCAGCTTCGGCCAGCGCCAGGCGATGAAGCCGCCCAACCCGATGAGCGCCAGAGCCAGGATGTGCACCACGACGGTCACGTCGGCCAGGAACTTCGCCATCGCACCCCCTCCACCGATCCCCCTACCAGCGACTTTACTCCGCTGACCGGGGTCGTCCGCCCCTACGGATGCCCAGCGGTGTGATGTTTAACCCAGCGGAGCAACCCATTCACCTGCGTGGTGGCGGAGGGGTTACGCCGGGTGGAAATTCCGGCGGCCGCTTGGCGGGGTACCGCGTCGGCTCCTCGCGCGGGTACTGGTCCGGCGCACCGTCCGGTTTCTTCCGGTTCGGGTCGGCTGGTCGCTGCGGTTCCGGCGGCTCCTCCATGCCCCGACGGTACGCCCGGGTCACCCGTCCGGCAGCCGGTTTTCACTCGACGCGATCGCTCGGAGCCGGCTCCCCGTCCCCCTCGATGTGGACGTCGGTGACGCTGATGTTCACCTCCACGACCTGCAGCCCGGTCATCTGCTCGATGGCCGTCACCACGTTGCGGCGCACCGAGCGCGCCAGCTCCGCGATGGGAACGCCGTACTCGACCAGCACCTGCAGGTCCACCGCCGCCTGCTTCTCGCCGACCTCGACCGAGACGCCCTGGCCGACGCTGGCCGACGCGCCCGGGATGCGGTCGCGGAGGGCACCGAACGCCCGGGCCGCGCCGCCGCCGAGGTCGTGCACGCCGTGGACCTCGCGCGCCGCGAGACCGGCGATCTTCTGGACCACCGTGTCGGCGATGGTCGTGGTGCCCTGCTTGGTGACGAGTGCGGTCTCGACCGTCGTGGTCATGGTTTCCTCCCTGGATATCCGGCGGGACAAGGCTTTCCGCCTTGTTCGTCACCAAGGACACAAAGGACTGGAAGCCCTCACTGTGACGTGGGTCTCGCGAACGCCGCACCGTCGAGATCGGTGACCTCCAGGCGCAGCCGCGCGTTCGCCCACTCCGTGCCCGCCAGCACCGGGCGCACGGCTTCGGCCGCCCGGTCGAGCAACGGCGGGATCGGCAGCCGGGTCGCGATCAGCCGGATCCGGACCACCTCGAGACCCAGGTCCACCGCCGTGCCGTCCCGACCGCCCGGCAACGCGGGGGCCGCCGGGCGGAGGCCGGCCACCCCCGCGAGCGCGCCGACGATCTTCTCGACGGCTTCGTTCGCGGTCACCGGGCGGCCGGCTCGATGTCCAGAATGGACACCGACACCTCGGCGACGACCAGGC
>NZ_MUMI01000117.1:0-16271 GCF_002155975.1 Amycolatopsis kentuckyensis | reverse complement strand
GGTCGGCCGCCGCCGTGACCAGGTCGATGTGGACCGTCACCCGGCCGTCGGTGGTGCGGACCCGGACGCCGTCCGACGGCGCCGGGTCGAGACCCTTCCAGCGCTGCCGGGCCGCGCGCGTCCACGCCGTCACCAGGCCGCGCAGGCCCGGTTCGAGGCGCACCACGCCCGGCGTCGTGATCGCCGCCCGCGCCGCCACGCTGGCGATCACCGGATCGGCGATGACGTAGTCAACGCTCATTCCCCTGGCTCCCCGGCCCCGTCTTCCTCGACAGTGTCTTCCTCGAAGATGTCGTCCACGAGCAGGTCGAGCTTCGCCAGCGTCAGGCCCACCCGGGCCGCGGCCGCCGCGGTCACCCGCTCCCGCACCTTCGCCAACGCCGCACCGCCCGTGGCGTTCCGCAGGCTCACCGCGAGGGTGAGTTCCACCTCGGCCCCGCCGGGGACGGTCCGCACCCGGCAGCGCCGCGCCCGGACGCCGGTGACCGTGTCGGCCGCGTACCGCAGCACGGCCGCCACCGCCTGCTCGCTGACCTCGACGAACCCGGGTTCCGGGGTCGGCAGGGGCACCATCGAGCCGCGCCGCACCTCGGCCCGCACCGCCGACATGATCCGCCCGAACAGGTCCGGCGACGGCGCGTCCTCCGCGGCCACCAGCTCGGACGTGGCTTCGCGCAACGCCAGCAGGCTGCCGCGCGCGGCCCGGCAGTGCGGGCAGGTCAGCTCGTGCTCGTCGGCCAGCCCGGCGCCGACCGCGTCGAGCCGTTCCCACACCTGCTCGACATCGCGTTCGCAGGGCAGCTCGTAGTCCGTCATCGCCACGGCTTCAGCACCTCCGCCAGCTGGGCCCGGGCGCGCGCGATCCGGCCGCGGACCGCGGTCGCGTTCACGCCGACGATGCCGCCGATCTCTTCGTAGGACCGGCCGTGCACTTCGCGCAGCAGCCAGCACGCTCGTTGTTCGGGGGTCAGCTGCGCCAGCGCCGCGTTCAACGCCGCGAGCTGGCTGCTCACCTGGACGGCCCGCTCGGGCTGGAGATCACCCCGCGGCGACTCGGCGGTGTCGAGGTCGACGTCGGCCTGGGGCCGGCGCGCGCGGATGGTGTTGAGGCAGCGGTTCGTGGTGGCCCGGTAGAGCCAGCCGGCGAACGCGGCGTCCTCGGTGAGCTGGCCGAGCTTGCGCCAGGCGTTGAGGAACACCTCCTGCACGACGTCCTCGGCGTCGCCGCGGTGGGCGAGCATCTTGACGGCGAGCCGGAACATCGGGCCCTGGTAGCGCAGCACGAGCTGCTCGTACGCCCGGACGTCGCCGTCCCGCGCCCGGCCGACGAGGGTGACGTCGTCGAGCGGCGTAGTCGTCGTCACGGCACCTCCTCGCAGGGAGGACACCGGCGGGCGGAAAACGTCACGCAAGGATTGTCGGTGACGGTCGTCACCGGGGCGACTCGTGACTTTCCCGCGTCACGGTGGTCCTTCCGGCGCAGGGCGCCCCGCCCGGGGCGCCGCCGGAACGGGAGGTGCCCCGTAAGGACCTGTTCAAAAAGTGAGCCTCCGGGCCGGGGACCTGCGCGGTCCCCGGCCCGGTGGTGCTCAGTCCAGGCCGAGGTCGTCCTTGCCGAGGATGTACCGGTACTCCAGGCCTTCCTTCTCGATCGCCTCGCGCGCGCCGGTGTCGCGGTCGACGACCGTCACCACGCCGATGACGTTCGCACCCGCTTCGCGCAACGCCTCGACCGCCGTCAGCACGCTGCCGCCCGTCGTGGACGTGTCCTCGACCGCCAGCACGCGCTGGCCGCGGACCTCCATGCCCTCGATGCGCCGCTGCATGCCGTGTTCCTTGACCGACTTGCGGACGACGAACGCGTCCAGCACGACACCGTCGTTCGCCGCGGAGTGGAGCATCGCCAGCGCGACCGGGTCGGCGCCGAGCGTCAGGCCGCCGGCCGCCACGTAGTCCCAGTCCGCCGTGAGCTGGCGCAGGAGCTTGCCGATCAGCGGCGCGGCCGCGTGGTGCAGCGTCGCCCGCCGGAGGTCGATGTAGTAGTCGGCTTCCTTGCCGGACGCCAGGGTCACTTTTCCGTGCACCACGGAAAGATCGGTGACCAGCCTGGCCAGTTCGAGTTTCGCCGCTTGATCCAACCCGGGGTTCGCCACGGCCGAGAGTCTTACACACGGCCGGGTTCACTCACCGACGGATGTGGCGTCGACCGCACGCCCGCGCGTCGCGGCCCAGGCCGGGACCAGGATCGCCGTGAGGGACAGCACCACGGCGATCGCGAGCACGGCCAGGTAGATCGCCAGTGGGCCCGACGGCAGCAGCGACCCGGTCACCACCAGGCAGAACGGCACGATCGCACCCGCCGCGACGAGCGTCCCGAGCAGCACCGCGATGGTCGCGATCAGGCCGCCTTCGACACCGGCCATGCGCAGCACCTGGCCGCGGGTGAAGCCGCTCAACCGCTGCACCCCGAACTCGCGGCGGCGCCGCGCGGTGGCCGTCACCAGCGTGTTCACCACGGAGATCACCGTGTACGCGAGGATCATCCCGACGAGCAGGTAGTTGACCCAGGCGCCGACCTCGTTGCCCTTGGCGTGCGCCGCGATCAGCGTGCCGCGATCGCCGACGAGCACCGGCAGCCCGGCGGTCGCCTCGCGAAGCCGCGTGGTCAGCGTCGCCGGGTCCACGCCGGGAGCGGCCTGGACCAGCAGCTGCGGGGCGAGCCCGAGCGTCGTGTGCGGAGCGAGGAGGTCCGCGGGCAGCACGAGCCGTTCGAACCCGGGGCGCTGGTCGACGACGGCGGTGACCCGCACGTCCACCGGCGTGCCGTCGCCGAGCCGCAGCGACAGCGTGTCGCCGACGTGGTGGCCGAGCGCCGACGGCACCTCGGCGGCGTTCCCGGTCAGCTCGCTGACGCCCAGCGCGGGCCGGCCGTCGTCGTGCTGGCCCGCATCGAAGGGCTTCTCGACGAACACCGTGCTCGTGACGTACTCCGACGCACTCGCGACGCCCGGGGTGGCGCGCACCCGGCCCAGCACGGCCGGATCGAGCCCGCTCGGGCCGGCCACGACGGCGTCCGCGCGCAGGTCCTCGGTGTAGGCCTGGTTCGAGACGGCTTCCTGGGTGGTCTGCAGGTAGATGTTGGCGGTCGCGATGCCGACCGCGAGCATGATCGGGGTGACCGCGCCGGCCGCCCGGACCGCGCCGACGCGGGTGTTGCGCAGCGCGACCCGGCCGTTGACGCCGGTCAGCGCCTCCACCGGCCAGCGCAGCAGCACGGCCATCAGCTTCGTCACGCCGGGGCTGATCGCCGCGAGCCCGAACGCCCACAGCATCACCGCCGGGCCGGCCGTGCTGGCCGCGACCGGGCCGGTCATCACCGCGACCGTGACGATGCCGAGTGCCGTCCCACCGGCGAAGCACAGGATGGCGGTGATCAGCCGGATCGGCGTCAGCCAGCGCCGCTCGACGGCGGCTTCGGCGAGCGCCTCGGTCGGGCGGATCCGCCCGGCCCGCCGTCCCGCGACGAAGGCGGCTCCCACGACGGCCAGCAGCGACGCGCCCGCGGCGACCACCGCCGGCACCCAGCCCTGCCCGAACCGCAGCACGTCGGGCACGACGTGGTGGTCCGCGAGCTGGTCGAACAGCCACTCCCCGAGCACCGGGCCGAGCGCCACCGCGGCGCCGACGGCGAGCAGCGCGACGACCAGCGCCTCGCCGAGCACCATCCTCCGCAGCTGGCGCGGGGTGGTGCCGACCGCGCGCAGCAGCGCGAGTTCACGCTGGCGCTGCTGCGTCGACAGCGTCAGCGTGCCCGCCACGACGAACACCATGACCAGCGCCGAGAGCCCGCCCGAGACGGCGGCCAGCACGATCAGGTTCTCCCCGCTCTTGCCCGTCTCGGGGAACTCGAAGGCGCCGCGTTCGACACCGGTCGCCACGACACCGGCGTCCCCGACGGCCGCGGTCACGGCGCCGACGTCGCCACCGAAGACGCCGATGGTGTCGAAGCGGCCCGGGTGCCCGGACAGCCGTTCGGCGTCCGAAGCCGCGAAGAACACAGCCGCGTCCCGCATGGCCTGCGGCGCTTCGGCGACCCCGGAGATCCGGAACGGGCTGACGCTGCCGTGCGCGGCGATCGGCAGCGTGTCCCCGACGGCGAGCCCGAGCCCGGCACCGACGACGACTTCGCCCGGCTTCGGGGCGGCGCCCTGCAGCGTGTACGGCGTCAGCACGGCGGAATCCCAGGCGTGCCCGAACGCGCTGGTCTCGCCGAACCGGACGGGGAAGCTGATCTCGCCGACGACGTCCGTGACGCCGGGAACCGCGCGCAGGCGGCCGGCCAGGGCCGCGTCGAGCCGGACGCGCTCGGGCAGGGTCGCGTTCTCGAACTTGTGCTTGTCCTCGGGCTCGAGGGTCGCCGGGTCCTCCTCCGGCAGCTTGAGCGCCTGCTGCCCGCCGACGACGATCGGCGCCGCGGCCAGCCGCTGCACCGGCGTCTCGGACCGGATGCCGGTCTCCATCAGGCCACCGCACGCCGACACGACCAGCGCGCCGAAGAACACGGCGACGAAGGTCGCCAGGAAACCGCCCTTGCGCAGGCGGAGGGTCCGCAACGCCAGCTTGAACATCAGGCGGCCACCCGGCCCCAGGCACCCAGGTGGGTCAGCCGCTCGGCGACGGCTTCCGCGGTCGGCCGGGCCAGCCGCCCGGCGATCCGGCCGTCGGCCAGGAACACGACGTCGTCGGCGTAGGACGCGGCGACCGGGTCGTGCGTCACCATGATCACCGTCTGGCCCGACGACCGGACGGAGTCGCGCAGCAGGCCGAGCACCTCGGCGGCGGTCCGGGTGTCGAGGGCGCCGGTCGGCTCGTCGGCGAACAGCACGGCGGGGCTGGTGACCAGGGCGCGGGCGATGGCGACGCGCTGCTGCTGGCCGCCGGAGAGCTGCCCGGGCAGGTGCCTGCGGCGACCGTCGAGGCCGACGTGCGCGAGGATCCGCGCCACCAGCCGCTTGTCCGGGCGCTTGCCCGCGAGTTGCAGCGGCAGCACGACGTTCTGCTCGACCGTCAGCGCCGGGAGCAGGTTGAACGCCTGGAAGACGAAGCCGACGCGGTCGCGCCGCAGCTTCGTCAGGTAGGTCTCGTTCTTGCCGTCGAGGTCCTGGCCGTCGAGCACGACCCGGCCGGACGTCGGGCGGTCGAGACCGGCCGCGCAGTGCAGGAACGTGCTCTTGCCCGAGCCGGACGGGCCCATCACCGCGGTGAACCCGCCACGGGGGAAGGAGATCGAGACTCCGTCCAGCGCGACCACACCGCCGTACTCCTTGCGCACGGCCTCGAGCCGAACCGCCTCAGTCGTCATGGTCAGAACGCTAGGGCGGCGCGGCCTCCGGCACAGTGAAGAGCACCGCAGTCTTGGGGTGGGGTAAACCCCACCCTCAGGTGCGGCCGCGGCCGCCGCTGATCCGGCGCAGCACCGCGCGCGGCAACAGGCCGCCGATCGCGACGACGACCTTGTACTGCAGGCTCGGCACGGAGATCACCTTGCCGCGGCGAAGGTCCGCGAGCGCCTCGTTGACCACCTGTTCGACACCCAACCAGGCGATTTTCGGGCCGGATTTCCCGATCCCGGCCCGTTCGTGGAACTCGGTGGCGGTGAAGCCGGGGCACAGCGCCATCATCCGGACGCCCTTGGGCAGCGACGCGGCGATGCCTTCGCTGAACGACGTGACCCAGTTCTTGCTGGCCGTGTACGTCGAACCGCGGCCGCTGAAGAAGCCCGCAACGCTGCTGACCTGGATGATTTCACCGTGGCCGCGTTCGATCATGCCGGGCAGCACGGCACGGGTGAGCCGCAGGACCGCGGTGACGTTGACGTCGAGCTGGCGCTGCAGCGCGTCCGGCGGAATGGTCCAGAAGTCGCCGTTCAGCCCGAAGCCGGCGTTGTTCACCAGGAGGTCGACCGGCCCGGCGGCGAGCCGCTCCTCGACCGCCGTCCGGCCGTCCACTTCGGACAGATCGGCGGGCAGCACCTCGACGGCGACGCCGTGCTTTTCCCGCAGCTCAGCGGCGTAGTCCTCCAGCCGCGCAGCATCGCGGGCGACGAGCACCAGGTCGTAGTTGTCGGCGGCGAGCGTGCGCGCGAACTGCGCGCCGATGCCCGCGGTCGCGCCCGTGATGAGAGCGGTGGTGGTCATGTGGGTGAACATACTCGCTGGTCACGGGTGGACGTGCGTTCGATTCGGCGGCGAAGTATCGTCCGGCGCATGGGTAAGCACAGCAGGCGCAAAAGCGGCTATCTGCCCAAGGTCGCCGCGGGCGCCGCGCCCGTCGCGCTGCTCTTCGCGGCCCCCGCCGCGGCGCTGGCGAGCCCGGCGGAGTTGACCCTGCCGCTCGACCACCGCGACGACAGCACGTTCCGGCGCGACGTCGCGACCTCGGGCGAGGACGGCTCGTCGGTGGTCCGCGAAACCCTGACCACGACCCGCCACGACTTCCTCGCGAAGGAAATCGCCGGGGCGGTGCTCACGAACGACCTGACCGAGTCCGCGATCACCCGCCGCGAAGAGCGGCAGACGGAGACGGCGGCCGCGTCGCAGGAAAGCGAGTCACTCGCCCGCGCCGGCCGGCACACCCTGCGCCTGGGCGACGTCCGCGCGGTCACGGCGAACAACCAGCGGCTCGGCCAAGGCGCGTCCCGGAACCTGTCGCTGTCCCCCCTCGGCGGCGGCACCGACCACCGCATCGGCCTCGGCGAAGGCACCAGCCACGTCATCTGGCCCGCCGAGGGTGTCGACGTCCTGAGCCAGAACGCGGAGCAGCTGGACACGGGCCTGCACGGCGCCTTCGCCGGCGATCTCCAGGGCGCCCTGTCGGCCCGCAGGTCATCGGTCCAAGTGGTCGACCTGGGCGACCTCGGAGCGGTCGGCACGACGTCCGAGCAGCACGCGACCGGCCAGATCACGGGCATCCTGGACGTCGGCCAGAACCACGAAGCGGGCGGCCAGCTCGGCCCGGCGTGGGGCCTGGTGAGTACGAGCCAGTCCCTCGGGCCCGCGGGCCCGGCGGGTTCGATCCGGGGCGACCTCGACGTGGACCACGTGATCCACGCCGAAGGCGGCACGACGTCGGTGCGGGGAACGCTGGACCGATCGGCGGCGCTCAGCGCGTTCGACCAGCCGGTGCTCCGCTTCTAGTTCTCGCTCGGCTTCGGTTCCGCGTCCGCGGGCGGCTGCTGGACCGGCGTCCCCGCCGCCGGGGTGCCCGGGGCCTGGGCCGTCGCCGGGGCGGTGGCCTCCGACGGGACCGGCGCGCTCGCCTGGTGGCGGCCCGCGTCGTAGTCCTCGTCGAACGGGTCGACGATGTCCGCGATCTCGCCGAGGTCGCGCAGCAGGCGCTCGAGCCGGGACGGGCCGGCCGTCGGGGCCACGCTGGCCAGCACCCACTCGTTCTCCAGCCAGGCCACGCCCACGTCGCCGCCCAGCTGGTCCGCCGCGTCCACCAGCTCCTGCGTGATCACCACGCGGGCGCCGTCCGCGTCGTCCGCGAAGGCGTAGCGGGCGCCGATCGGGCCCAGCATCTCCGGCATGTCCGCGCGCTGGAACGGGACGCTGGACAGCCACATCTCGATCGGGATGCGGTGCTTCTTGTTGCAGCGCACCGCGACGACGACCGCGGGGATCTGGCCCTCGGTCTCGATGTCGAAGATGAACACCGGGCGGCGGCCGTCGGAGGTGAAGGTGGAGCCCGCGACGACGTTCACGGCCGCGTCCGCGCCGAAGTAGCCGATCGCCCCGTTGGACCACTGCTGCGGCAGGCGCTCGTCCTCCTCGACGAACTGCCAGCCGCGCAACTGTGCCCAGCGCATTCGCTCGCGGTTGCGCGAGCCCTCCTTCGCCCGGTCGGCGGCGAGCAGCCCCAGCCCCGCCACCAGGGCGACGGCCGCGATGACGAACCAGATCCACGCCGGAATACCCACGACCGCCAGGGTATCGCCTGTTACGCCGGAGGGATGATCGCCGGTACCCGTGTCGCCGGGCCCATTCGGAGCATTTTCGCAGCGGAAGGGTCGACAAATCGGCACGAACCACTGTGGACAGCCGTGAAGGCCGCCTCGGGCGAGGCGGCCTTCACGAACGGTCAGACCCGGGTCACCGTCAGCGCGTCACCGGCCTCCAGCTCCGGGCCGTCGACGCGCACGGTGTCGCCGTCCCGGACCTCGCCCGACAGCAGTTCCTTCGCCAGCTTGTCGCCGATCGCCGACTGGACCAGCCGCCGCAGCGGGCGGGCGCCGTAGATCGGGTCGAAGCCGTTGAGGGCGAGCCACTCGCGGGCACTGTCGGTGACCTCCAGGTTCAGCCGCCGCTGGGCCAGCCGCTTGGCGAGCCGGGCGACCTGGATGTCCACAATGGACGTCAGCTGCTCGGTGCCGAGCGAGTGGAACACGACGATGTCGTCGAGCCGGTTGAGGAACTCCGGCTTGAACTGCCGCTGCACCACCTCGAGCACGGCGTCCCGCCGCTGCCGCTCGTCGAGCGACGGGTCGGCGATCGCCTGCGAGCCGAGGTTCGACGTCAGGATCAGGATGGTGTTGCGGAAGTCCACCGTCCGGCCCTGGCCGTCGGTCAGCCGCCCGTCGTCGAGGACCTGCAGCAGCACGTCGAAGACGTCCGGGTGGGCCTTCTCCACCTCGTCGAGCAGCACCACCGAGTACGGGCGGCGCCGGACGGCCTCGGTCAGCTGGCCGCCCTGGTCGTAGCCGACGTACCCCGGCGGGGCACCGACGAGACGGGCCACCGAGTGCTTCTCGGCGTACTCGCTCATGTCGATGCGCTGCATCGCGCGCTCGTCGTCGAACAGGAACTCGGCCAGCGCCTTGGCCAGCTCGGTCTTGCCGACGCCGGTCGGGCCGAGGAACAGGAACGAGCCGGTCGGCCGGTCGGGGTCGGCGACGCCGGCCCGGGCGCGGCGGACGGCGTCCGCGACGACCTGCACGGCCTCGGCCTGCCCGATGACGCGCCGGGTCAGCTCCTCCTCCATCCGGAGCAGCTTGCCGGTCTCGCCCTCCAGCAGCCGTCCCGCCGGGATGCCGGTCCACGCGCTGACCACGTCCGCGACGTCGTCCGCGCCGACCTCTTCCTTGAGCATGACGTTCTGCTGGCTGGCCTCGCTCGCCGCGGTGGCCGCTTCGAACTCCTTCTCCAGCGCGGGGATCCGGCCGTAGCGCAGCTCGGCGGCCTTGCCGAGGTCGCCGTCGCGCTCGGCGCGCTCCGACTCGCCGCGCAGCTGCTCGAGCTGCTCCTTGAGCTCACGAACCTTCTCGATCGAGCCCTTCTCGTTCTGCCAGCGCGCGGTCAGCGCGGTCAGCGTCTCGCGCTTCTCCGCCAGCTCCGCCCGCAACGCCGCCAGGCGGTCGCGAGAAGCGGCGTCGCTCTCCTTCGCGAGCGCCATCTCCTCGATCTCCAGGCGGCGCACGGCGCGCTCGACCTCGTCGATCTCCACCGGCCGCGAGTCGATCTCCATCCGGAGCTTCGACGCGGCCTCGTCGACCAGGTCGATCGCCTTGTCCGGCAGGAAGCGCGCGGTGATGTAGCGGTCGGAGAGCGTCGCGGCGGCGACCAGCGCGGCGTCCGTGATCCGGACACCGTGGTGCACCTCGTAGCGCTCCTTCAGCCCGCGCAGGATCGCGATCGTGTCCTCCGGCGACGGCTCGCCGACGAGCACCTGCTGGAAGCGCCGCTCCAGGGCGGCGTCCTTCTCGATGTGCTGGCGGTACTCGTCGAGCGTGGTCGCGCCGACCATCCGCAGCTCACCGCGGGCGAGCATCGGCTTGATCATGTTGCCCGCGTCCATCGCGCCGCCCTCGCCGGTCGCGCCGGCGCCGACGATCGTGTGCAGCTCGTCGATGAAGGTGACGACCTCGCCCGCGGAGTCGGTGATCTCCTTGAGCACGGCCTTCAGCCGCTCTTCGAACTCGCCGCGGTACTTCGCGCCGGCCACCATCGACCCGAGGTCGAGGGCGACGACGCGCTTGCCGCGCAGCGACTCGGGCACGTCCCCGGCGACGATGCGCTGGGCCAGGCCCTCGACGATGGCCGTCTTGCCGACGCCCGGCTCGCCGATCAGGACCGGGTTGTTCTTCGTGCGCCGCGAGAGCACCTGCACGACGCGGCGGATCTCGGTGTCGCGGCCGATGACCGGGTCGAGTTCGCCGGCGCGAGCGCGCGCGGTGAGGTCGACGCCGTACTTTTCGAGCGCCTTGAACGTGCTCTCGGGGTCCGCGCTGGTGATCCGGGCCGAGCCGCGGACCTTGGCGAACGCCTCCTGCAGCGCGTCCGGCGTCGCCCCGTGGCGCTTGAGCAGGTCGGCGACCTGGCCGCCCTCGGTCGCGAGCCCGACGAGCAGGTGCTCGGTCGAGACGTACTCGTCACCCAGCTCGGTGGCGAGTTTCTGGGCGCGGGTCAGCGACTTGACCGCGTAGGTGTCGAACTGCGGGCTCGACACGGTCGCGCCGGTCGCCGACGGCAACGCCGCGATGAGTGGCTCGAGCTCCTTGTGCACCACCTCCGGGTCGGCCCCGACCGCGGTCAGCAGCGGTGCGGTCAGCCCCTCACCCTGCGCCAGCAGGGCGCCCAGCAGATGGGCGGCCGACACGTGCGGGTTGCCGGCCATGGTGGCCGCCTGCGCCGCGGACGAGATCGCCTGCTGGGTCTTCGTGGTCGGGTTGAAAGCGTCCATCCCTCACCTCATGCTCGGTACTGCGAGAAGTCCTGGTGACAGGCCTGACCGTGACCCGTCACTATCCCTAACGCACGAAAACTTGAGTCTGTTCCGCTCAACTCTGTCCGGGTGCCACCGCGCTGGCCGGCAACCGCGAGCCGAGCATGCCCAACCCGGCCACGGCGAGAGCGGCACACGCCCCCACCAGCACCCAGGGTAACCAGTCGGCGACCGAGAACAAGGCCACCACGGCCAGCGCGATCACCTGCGCCACGGTGAACGCGTACTGGTACGCAGCGAGATAACGGCCACGGGCGACCGGAGGTGCCGCGGCCTCGGCGAGTGCCCCCGACCTCGGCCCGAAGACCAGGTCGCCGGCGGCGAACACCAGCGTCGACACCAGCAGGTACACCACGCGCCAGGTCTCGGGCACCAGCAGCACGCCCAGGCTGACCAGGCACCACGCCGAGAACAACGCCGAGCCGACGCGCATCGCCGCGATCCGCGTCAGCCGGGCGGTGAGCCGCAGCGCGAGCGTGCCGCCGACGCTGGTCAGCACGGTCAGCAGGGCGAGGAGCGCGCCCGGCAGCCAGGCCGGGCCGTGCAGCCGGTCGAGCACGAACACCGGCATGCCGATCAGGAAGAAGTCCAGCGAGAGCCCGAAGAGCCCGCTGAACAGGATGAGGGCGAGGTACGGCCGGTCGCGCAGCACGCGGACCGACCGTTCGCAGACCGGCCGGTGCGGCCGGGCGAGCTGGACGAAGAAGACGAGGATCAGCGCGGCCGCGAAGAAAGTCAGCACGTCCACGGCGAGCGCGGTGCGGTAGCCGGCGTCCCCGAGCCACGTCAGCAGCGCGCCCCCGGCCAGCGCGCCGAGGCCGAAGGACGCGGCCCGCACCATCCCCACCTCGGCGAACGGCCGGTCCTTCGGGCCGTCGCCCGCGACGTCGGCGATGAGCACGAACAGGGAGCTGTAGAAGAGCTGCTGCCCGGCGGACAGCAGGACGGCCGCGCCCACCACCGGGCCCGCGCCGTCGGCGACCAGGTACGCCCCGATACCGGCGGCCTGCAGCAGCTGGGCGCAGACCACCACGGTGCGCGGCCCGACGCGGTCGACGAGCCGGCCGGCGAGCGGCGGCACGACGAGCCCGCCGACGGCGCCGAGGGTGACGGCGGTGCCGGCCACGGCCAGTGGCACGCCGACCACCTGCGTCACGTAGACCAGCGCCAACGGGAGGAACAGACCTGAGCCGAAGTTGTCGATCCCCAGCGCGCACAGCAGTGCGACCCGGTCACGCGTCACCCACCGACGTTAACCCTGACGAATGCCCCTGAGTCAGGACCGAACGGACAGTTTCCCCAGGGGAAAAAGCCACTTCCGGTGGGCCTCTTCCCCGTGGTGTCACTTGTTCGTGTCAGCCAGGCAGGCGTCGCTGCCGAGCGCGCGGCGGAGATCGGTGTTCATCTCCGCCAGCCGCGCGGTGAGGTCGGTGACGCGCTCGTCGTCCCAGCCGCCGAGCGCCTTCTCCATGAACTCGATGTAGTTGGCGCGCCAGCGGGCGAGCTCGGCCCGGCCCTTCTCGGACACGCTGACCAGGGACGCCCGGCCGTCTTCGGGCGCGGGTCGGCGGTCGACCAGCCCGGCCGCGGAGAGCTGGGTGATCTGCCTGCTGACCACCGAGAGGTCGACGAACCGGCGTTTCGCCAGCTCGGACGGCCGCGTCTCGCCGTTCTTCGCCAGGTCGGACAGCAGCATCGCGGCCGCCGGGTGCAGCCCGGGCTCGCTCTGCCAGGCTTGCATGATCCAGGCGTGCTGGAGCTGGGAAGCGGTCTTCAGCTCGCGCATGAGCTCGACCCGGACGTCGTCGTCGGTGTTGTCGAAGCCCATTCGGCACCTCCTTGGTTGCGCCATACAAGTATATTGCCGGACACTTGCGCGGACAACCATCGCGCCGGTGAGGTCCCCCACGCCCGAATACACCCGGTCGGAGCAACAATGCGGGCAAAAGGGCGCCCGGCGGATACCCTGCGGACGGGCGGTGCGCGAGGCGCATGCGAGTGACGGTGAGTGACGAGGTGGCAGCAGTGGCGAAGGACCCCGGAGGCGGTCCCCGACCCGTGAACAACCCCTCATGACAGCCGATTCCGTCAGCCCGCTCCCCAGGTCCTCGGCCCCGCGGGAAGCCCCCGCGGCCGTGACCGCGATGGTCCGGCTCATCCGGGACAGCTGGGCCAGGTCCGAGCCGTACATCGCGGACATCTCGCAGTTCTTCTACGGGATGCTGTTCACCCTCGCCCCGACCACGCGCGACTTCTTCCCGATCAACATGGAGATCCAGCGCGGCAGGCTGGTGCGCGCGCTGGTGCACATCGTGCAGATGGTCGACCGGCCCGACGACCTCGCGCCGTTCCTGCGCCAGCTGGGCCGCGACCACCGCAAGTTCGGCGTGGTGCCGCGGCACTACGAAGCGGTCGGGACAGCGCTGCTGGCGTCGCTGAAGAACCACCTCGGCCCCGCGTGGACGCCCGAGGTCGAGCGGGCCTGGGCCGAGGCGTTCACCATCGCCGCGCGGGCCATGCAGGACGCGGCCGCGGCCGACACGAACCCGCCGTCGTGGTCGGCCACCGTGGTCGAGCACCGGCGGCTGACCTGGGACCTCGCCCTGGTGCGGCTGGTGCCCGACCAGCCCGTGCCCTACCACCCCGGCCAGTACGTGAGCGTCGAAGTGCCGCAGCGGCCACGGCTGTGGCGGTACCTCTCGCCGGCCAACGCGCCGCGCGAGGACGGCGGCATCGAGTTCCACGTCCGCGCGATCGACGGCGGCTGGGTCTCCCGCGCCATCGTCAGCCACACGCAGCCCGGGGACGTCTGGCGGCTCGGCCCGCCACTGGGCCGGATGACGGTCGACCGCGAGGCGTCCCGGGCCGTGCTGATGGTCGCCGGGGGGACTGGTGTCGCCCCGCTGCGGGCGATCCTCGACCACCTCGCGCTGTGGGGCGAGAACCCGAAGACCCACCTCTTCTACGGCGGCCCGGCCCGCGAGGACCTCTACGACCTCGAAGAGCTGCGCGCGCTCGCGGCGACGAACCCGTGGCTGACCGTCACACCGGTCGTGGAGCGCGGCGGCGACGTCCCCGGGTTCGAGCAGGGGACGCTGGCCGAAGCGGTCACGCGGTACGGCTCCTGGCCCGGCCACCACATCCTGGTGTCCGGCTCGCCGGCGATGATCCGCGCGACGGTGTCGCGGATGCTGGTCGCGGGCAGCGCGCTGGACCAGATCCAGTACGACCCGTTCACGATCGACTAGTTCCGGCAATCCGCCGTCCGGTGAATGATTTCGTTATGCTTCGGAAATCGGCAACCAGTAACGGATGAATCCGACGGCGTGATCATTTTTACGCTGTGACAGGCGGGGTTGACCGCGTGTACCTGAATTGCTCCGTTCGAGCGGAACACGCGGAATCACGCGCATCTGCACGGGAATTCGCCTACAGTCGGGAACCCTCGGGGGCGGCACCGCCACAGCGACGCCGCATGCACGGCGCGAAAGCCTTGGCACGACTGGAGAATACCGTTCCCGATGAGTGCTGAATCCGTGAAGATCTCCACCATGCCCGAGACGCTTCCCGTTTCGGCTGTGGAAGGTCGAGAGATGGCCCGGTTGATTCGTGAAAGTTTTGCGGAGGTCGAACCGAAAGCAGATGAACTGGCGCAGTACTTCTACGGTGCGTTGTTCGTGGTCGCCCCCGATTGCCGGGATCTGTTCCCGGTGACCATGACGACGCAGCGGAGCAGGCTGCTGCGCGCGCTGGTGTACGTGGTGCAGATGGTCGACCGGCCCGACGAGCTGGTCACCTTCCTGGGGCAACTGGGCCGCGACCACCGGAAGTTCGCCGTCGTCGCCCGGCACTACGACGCCGTCGGCGTCGCGCTGATCGCCGCGTTGAAACGATTTCTCAAGGAGAAGTGGACCGCCGAGGTCGAATCGGCGTGGACCTCGGCCTACGGGCTCATCGCCAAGACGATGCGCGAAGCCGCCCAAGCGGAAACGGGACCGGCGGCGTGGTCGGCGACCGTGCTCGAACACCGGAAACTCGGCCGGGACGTCGCACTGGTGAAGGTGCGCACCGACGGTCTCCTGCCCTACCGCGCCGGTGGGTACGTCAGCGTGGAGGTGCCCCAGCGGCCGCGGTTCTGGCGGTACCTTTCGCCGGCGAACGCACCCCGCGGCGACGGGCAGCTCACCTTCCACGTGCGCGCGGTGCCCGGCGGCTGGGTCAGCGGCAGCATCGTCAACCACACCAAACCGGGCGACGTCTGGCGCCTCGGGCCGTCGATGGGCGTGCTGAACGTGCGCCCGACGTCGACGAAACGGCGGCTGCTGATGATCGGCGGCGGCACCGGGATCACGCCGTTGCTGGCGATCCTCGACGACCTGTCGCGCTGGAAGCGGAACCCGCCCGTGCACCTGTTCTTCGGCGGCCGGCGACCGGACGACCTGTACGCACTGGAGGAGCTGCGCCGGCTGGCCGTGACCTCGAAGTGGCTGACGGTCACCCCGGTCACCGAGGAGGGCGCGCTGTCCGGCGGCGACCGCGGCACGCTGGCCCACGCCGTCACCCAGCGCGGCACGTGGCGGAACCACGAGGTCCTCGTTTCCGGTTCGCCGCCGATGATCCAGGCGACCGTCGCCAAGCTGCTGGCCAAGGGAATCGATCTGGAGCGAATATCCTACGACCCCTTCACCCTCGACTGAGACGTCTCTCAGCGCTATCTCGCGCTCAGCCCGGACCTGTACTCGCGCGGGGGCATGCGCCGCTGCGTGCGGCAGGTGTTCTCGGACATGTTCGCCCGTCGCGGCCGCGCCTTCGACGACATCGACGCGGCCCGGGCGCTCCTGGCCGCGCGAGAGGACAGCTCGGGCCGGATCGGCCGAAGACGCGTGGCGCCGGGTGACGTCCTTCTTCGGCGAACACCTGCAGCAGCCGTCCCGACCTTCGCACTGAGCCGAGCGGAGCAGCGAATTCGTCGAACGGCGGTAGTTCGTTGACCGTTGTGCCCGAATCGCCTTATGGTCTAGACCACATCGTTCCCCGGTGTGCTCGTTCGTCCTCCCCTCCGGAACAACGCTGTTCCCCATCGAGGAGCCGAAATGACCTGGAAAAGAAAGCTCTTCGCGGCCGCTGCCGGAGCCCTGCTCGCGCCGGTGCTGGTCGTCGTCCTCCCCGCCACCTCCGCGAGTGCCCACGGTTACGTGTCCGACCCGCCCAGCCGCCAGGCCAACTGCGCGGCCGGAAAGGTCCCCAACTGCGGCAGCATCGTCTACGAGCCGCAGAGCGTCGAAGGCCCGAAGGGGCTGCGCAGCTGCAACGGCGGGTTGTCGCAGTTCGCCGAACTGACCGACGAATCGAAGCCCTGGCCGGCCAAGTCGGTCGGCAGCACGGTGACGTTCAACTGGGTGTTCACCGCCCGGCACTCGACGTCGAACTACGAGTACTACGTCGGCGGCACCCGCGTCGCGGTGTTCAGCGGCAACAACCAGCAGCCGCCG
>NZ_MUMI01000116.1 GCF_002155975.1 Amycolatopsis kentuckyensis | reverse complement strand
GAGTTGACGCGTCAACTCTGGGAGGACACCGATGAAGACACTGCTGCGCGGCGGCATGGTGGTCAGCATGGATCCGGCGCTCGGGGACCTTCCCCGTGGCGACGTGCTCATCGAGGACGGCCGGATCGCCGCCATCGGCGCCACGCTCGACGCCGACGCCGACGCCGAGATCGTCGACGCGACCGGGAAGATCGTGCTGCCCGGGTTCGTCGACACGCACCGGCACACCTGGCAGACGGCGTTCCGCGGCCACGGCACGGACTGGACGTTCGACCAGTACCGCGTCACCGCGCACGGCACGCTCAAGCCGCACTACCGGCCGGAGGACGTCTACCTGGGCAACCTCCTCGGCCGCCTCGAAGCCCTGAACTCCGGCGTCACGACCATGCTCGACTGGTTCCACTGCGCCCTCCACCCGGAGAACGCCGACGCCGCGATCGCCGGGCTGCACGACGCACCCGGCCACTCGATCTTCTGCTACGGCGCCGACGGGCCGGACATCACGCCGGAGATCCGGCGGGTGCGGGCCCTGCTGCCGGGCGAGGACATGGCGCTGGGCCTGCGCGGCCCGGTGGTGTCCACCATGGACGAAACCGCCGCCGATGTCGCGCTGGCGCGGGAACTCGGGCTGCGGGTCAGCGTGCACGTCCACGGCACCGGTGGCTGGCCCCATGGCGACCGGCCGATCGCCGGGATGCGGGACCGCGGGCTGCTCGACGAGCGCACCACCGTCGTGCACGGCAACGACCTGTCCGACGACCAGCTCGTGATGCTGGCCGAGGCGGGGTGTTCGGTGTCGGTCAGCCCGGACGTCGAGCTGAAGATGGGCTTCGCGCCCCCGGTAACCGGCCGGGCGCTCGCCGCCGGCCTCCGCCCGGCGCTGTCGGTCGACAACTGCCTGTCCGCCGGCGGGGACCTGTTCGGCGCCATGCGCACGGCACTGGCCGCCGACCGCGGCGGCGTCACGGCTCGCGACGTCCTCGAGTTCGCCACCGTGGACGGCGCCCGGACTTGCGGGCGCAACAGCGGCCGCCTGGCCGTCGGCCGCGACGCCGACCTGGTCCTGCTGGACGCCGAGGACCTCTCGGTCTTCCCCGTCGGCGACCCGGTCCGCACCATCGTCAGCGCCGGCCACCCCGGGCTGGTGGACAGCGTCTACGTCGCCGGGAAGGCGGTCAAACGGCACGGGCGCCTGCTCGACGTGGACTTACCGCCGTTGCGCGCGCGGCTGCTGGAGTCACGCGAGCGGATCGCCGCGGCCGCCGGCGTCTCCTGGACCCCTTAGGAAGCCGACGTCACGCGGTAGACGTCGTAGACGCCTTCCACGCCGCGAACCACCTTCAGGACGTGGCCGAGGTGCTTCGGGTCGCCCATCTCGAACGAGAAGCGGCTGACCGCGACCCGGTCGCGGGACGTGGTCACCGACGCCGACAGGATGTTGACCTTCTCGTCGGCCAGCACCTTGGTCACGTCCGAGAGGAGCCGGTGCCGGTCGAGTGCCTCGACCTGGATCGCCACCAGGAACACCGACGACGCCGAGGGCGCCCACTCGACCTCGACCAGCCGCTCCGGCTGGGACTGCAGGTCGCCCGCGTTCGTGCAGTCCGTGCGGTGCACCGAAACGCCGCCGCCGCGGGTGACGAAGCCGAGGATCTCGTCGCCCGGGACGGGGGTGCAGCAGCGGGCGAGCTTCGCCCAGACGTCGCTGGCGCCCTTGACCACCACGCCGACGTCGTTGGAGCCGCGGCGGCGGGTCACCGTGGACGGTGTCGCGCGCTCGGCGAGTTCCTCTTCCGCCGCGTCGACACCGCCGATCAGCGCCACCAGGCGCTGCACGACGTGCTTCGCGCTCGTGTGGCCCTCGCCGACCGCCGCGTACAGCGACGAGATGTCGGCGTGGCGCAGCTCGGTGGCGACCGCGCCCATGGACTCCGCGGAGACCAGCCGCTGGATCGGCAGGCCGACCTTGCGGATCTCCTTGGTGATGGCTTCCTTGCCGCCTTCGATCGCCTCGTCGCGGCGTTCCTTGGCGAACCACTGCCGGATCTTGGCGCGGGCCTTCGGCGAGCCGGCGAACTGCAGCCAGTCGCGCGACGGCCCGGCGTTCTCCGCCTTCGACGTGAAGATCTCGACGACTTCGCCGTTCTCCAGCTTGCGCTCGAGCGCGACCAGGCGGCCGTTGACGCGGGCGCCGATGCAGCGGTGGCCGACCTCGGTGTGCACGGCGTAGGCGAAGTCGACCGGCGTCGAGTCGACCGGCAGCGTGATGACGTCACCCTTCGGGGTGAACACGAAGATCTCGCGCGCGGCCAGCTCGTAGCGCAGGGACTCGAGGAAGTCGCCCGGGTCCGCCGCCTCGCGCTGCCAGTCGAGGAGCTGGCGCATCCACGCCATCTCGTCGACGTCCATCGCGTTGCCGTTGTGCGTGCCCTTGGTTTCCTTGTAGCGCCAGTGCGCGGCGATGCCGTACTCGGCGGTGCGGTGCATCTCGTAGGTGCGGATCTGCACCTCGAGGGGCTTGCCGTCCGGGCCGATCACCGTCGTGTGCAGCGACTGGTAGACGCCGAAGCGGGGCTGCGCGATGTAGTCCTTGAACCGGCCGGGCACCGGCTGCCACAGCGCGTGCACGACACCCATCGCCGCGTAGCAGTCGCGGACGTCCTCGACCAGGATGCGGACGCCGACCAGGTCGTGGATGTCGTCCAGGTCGCGGCCGCGGACGATCATCTTCTGGTGGATCGAGTAGTAGTGCTTCGGCCGGCCCTCGACCTTCGCGGTGATCCGCGACGAGACGAGGTTGCTGGTCAGGTCCGTGATGACCGACCGCAGGTAGATGTCGCGTGAGGGCGCGCGGTCGGCGACCAGGCGCACTATTTCGTCGTACTTCTTGGGCTGCAGGATCGCGAACGCGAGGTCTTCCAGCTCCCACTTGACCGTGGCCATGCCGAGGCGGTGGGCCAGCGGGGCGAGCACTTCGAGCGTTTCGCGGGCCTTGCGGGCCTGCTTCTCCGGCGGCAGGAAGCGCATGGTGCGCATGTTGTGCAGCCGGTCGGCGAGCTTGATGACCAGCACCCGGGGGTCCTTGGCCATCGCGATGACCATCTTGCGGATGGTCTCGGCCTCGGCGGACGAGCCGAGCTGCACCTTGTCCAGCTTCGTGACGCCGTCGACCAGCTCGGCGACCTTGTCGCCGAAGTCGGCCTTCAGGCTCTCGACGGCGTAGCCGGTGTCCTCGACCGTGTCGTGCAGCAGCGCGGCGACGAGCGTGGTGGTGTCCATGCCCAGCTCGGCGAGGATGGTGGCGACGGCCAGCGGGTGGGTGATGTACGGGTCGCCGGACTTGCGCCGCTGGTTGCGGTGGAGTTCCTCGGCGACGTCGTAGGCGCGCTGGAGCAGGCCGAGGTCGCCGTTGGGGTGGAGCTCGCGGTGGATGACGGCCAGCGGTTCGAGGACCTGCTTGACCGGAGCGGCGCGCTGGGCGGTGATCCGCCGGGCGAGGCGCGCCCGGACCCGCCGGGTGGCGGACGGATTCGGCGCCGCGCCGTTCGGCTTCGGCGGCGCGGGCTGTGCCGCCGCCTGCCCGTTCTGCTGGGCGCCCTGCTTCGCGGGCACCGCGGCGTCGAGCTCCTGGCTCACCCGCACCTCCTGCTGCTCGTGCGGCCTTCGGACCACCAGGGTAGCCGCTGCGCCTCGCAGCCCTGTCGGGTGCGCCCGTTCAGGGGGATGTGGAGCTCACCACCAGCCGGTTCCCCGCCTCCCGGCGTGCCGCAACCCGTCACCCACGTGACCCGGCCCGTCACCCACGTGATCCGGGCCGTATCTCACGTGATCAGGCCCGTAACTCGCGTGATCAGAGCCGGAACTCGCGAGTTCCGGCCTCAATCACGTGAGTTCCGGGTTTAATCACACGAGTTCCGGGTGGGATCACGCGGGTGACGGGTTCAGCAGGGTCTGGAGGGCGTGGATCTTGCGGTTGCCGAGGACCTGGCGGCCGCCGAGGGCGGCCAGCTCCAGGACCACCGAGACGCTGTCGACCACCGCGCCCGCGTCTTCGAGGAGCTTGCCCGTGGCCGCGACCGTGCCGCCCGTGGCGAGGACGTCGTCGAGGATCGCGATGCGCTGGCCCGGCTTCACCACGCCGGCCGGGAGCTCGACCGTCGCCGTGCCGTACTCCAGGGCGTAGTCGACGCGGCCCGCCACGGCCGGCAACTTGCCCGGCTTGCGGATCAGGACCACGCCGAGGCCGCGGGCGTACCCGACGGCCGCGGCGAGGAGGAACCCGCGGGCCTCCACGCCGGCGAGCGCCTCGACTTGCGCGTCGAGGGTGCCCGCCAGCGCGTCGGTCACCGCTTTGAACGCACCCGCGTCCGCGAAGAGCGGGCTCAGGTCGCGGAACAGCACGCCGGGCTCGGGGAAGTCCGGCACCTCGGCGATCAGGCCGAGGGCGTCGTCGAGCTCCACGTCAGCGCTTCCGCTTGCCCGCGGGCTTGCCGGCCGGGCGCTGCTTCTGGATCCGGGCGGGGACGCTGGCCGCGGCCGCGTACGCCTTCTCCTTGCGCAGTTCCTTCGCCAAGGCGTCGTCGTCCGAGGCGTCGAACTCCTCGCCCGCCGCCTTGCGCTCCTGGTTGGCACGACGCTGGCGGACCCGCTCGGCCTGCTGCGCGTACTTCGGGTCGCGCATCTTGAAGTCGACCAGCAGCGGCGTCGCCAGGGCGACCGACGACAGGACGCCGACGAGGGTACCGGTGAGCTGCACCAGCGCCAGGTCCTGCAGCGTGCCCGAGCCGAGCAGCACGTACCCGACGACCAGCAGGCCGAGGATCGGCAGCAGCGCGATGAACGCCGTGTTGAACGACCGCATCAGGGTCTGGTTCAGCGCGAGGTTCGCCGCCTCGCCGTACGTGCGGCGGGTCAGGCCGAGCAGGCCGCGCGTGTTCTCGCGGACCTTGTCGAACACCACCACCGTGTCGTACAGCGAGAACCCGAGGATGGTCAGCAGGCCGATCACGGTCGCCGGGGTGACCTCGAAGCCGATCAGCGAGTACACCCCCGCCGTCACCAGGATGTCGTGCAGCAGCGACACCAGCGCGGCCGCGGCCATCCGCAGGTCGAAGTAGACCGCCAGGAAGATGACCACCGCGACGAGGAACACCGCGAGCGCGATCAGCGCCTTCTGCGAGATCTCGCCACCCCAGGACGCGCTCACCGCGCTGTCGCTGATCGCCTGGACGCTGGCCTGGCCGTTGCTGCCCTTGGGGCCCAGGTCCTGGAACAGGCCCTGCTTCAGCTTGGCGACGTCGGCCGCGTTCAGCGTCTCGGTGCGGATCTGGATGGTCGACGCGGCACCCGTGCCGACCTTCTGCGCCTCCGCGGCCGGGTGGCCCAGCGCCTTCTGGAACGACTCCTTGGCCTGCTCCTCGGTGATCACGCCGTGGATGCCGTTGGCCGGCATCTGGATCTGCGTGCCGCCCTCGAACTCGATGCCGAGGTTGAAGCCGCGGATGATCATCGACAGCAGGCACACCAGCACCAGCGCGCCGAAGAAGGCGTACCAGCGCTTGCGCTTGCCGACGACGTCGAACGCACCCGTGCCGACGTACAGCCGGTGGAAGACGCTTTCCCTCTTGCCGGGCTTCACCGTCGCCTTGGCGTTGCCTTCGGCGTCCGTGCCCAGTTCTTCGACCCCCACGTCAGGCCTCCTTCACGTTCGCGCGGCCGACCGAGGTCGACTTCTTACGCTGCGAACCCACTTGCTGCACGGCGCCGAGACCCAGGTGCCTCGGATTGGACAGGAACGTGTTCTTGGACGTGGACACCATGGCCACCAGCGGGTGCGTCACCAGGTACACGACGACGAGGTCGAGCACCGTGGACATACCGAGGGTGAACGCGAAGCCCTGGACGTCGCCGACCGCGATGACGTACAGGATCGCCGCGGCCAGGAAGCTCACCGCGTCCGACGCCAGGATGGTGCGCCGGGCGCGGACCCAGCCGCGCGGCACCGCGGACCGGAAGGTCCTGCCTTCCCGGATTTCGTCCTTGAGCCGTTCGAAGTAGATGACGAACGAGTCCGCCGTGATCCCGATGGCGATGATCAGGCCGGCGATGCCCGCGAGGTCCAGCGTGTAGCCGATCCAGCGGCCGAGCAGCACCAGCACCGCGAACACCAGCGCGCCGGACAGGGCCAGCGACAGGATGGTGAGCACGCCGAGCAGCCGGTAGTAGAACAGGCAGTAGACGAAGACCACCAGCAGGCCGATGCCGCCGGCGATCAGGCCGGCCTCCAGCGAGGCCAGGCCGAGGGTCGCCGACACCGTGGTCGCGTCCGAAGAGGCGAACGACAGCGGCAGCGAGCCGTACTTGAGGATGTCCGAGAGGTCCTTCGCCTCGGACTGGGTGAACTTGCCGGTGATCTGGGTGTTGCCGTCGAGGATGGCCACCTGGATGTTCGGCGCGGACACGACCTGCGTGTCGAGCACGAACGCCGCCTGCTGGCCGGTGTTCTTCGAGGTGAAGTCCGCCCAGGTCTTGGTGCCCTCGCTCTTGAAGCTGAGGTTCACCACCCACTGGCCGCGCTGCTGGTCGTAGCCCGAGGTCGAGTCGGCGATCTCGGTGCCCGGCAGGAATTCCGGCTCCAGCAGGTACTTGTACGTGTCGTGGTCACCGCAGGCGACCAGCGGCAGCTTCGGGTCGTCGTTGCCCTCGAGGGGGTCCTTGGCGTTCGGCGCGCAGGTCAGCGCCGCCATCGCCTTCGAGACGAGCTCCTGGTTCGGCTGGCCGTCGGCGCCGATCAGCTGCGGGTTCTGCCGGAGGGCCTTGGCGGCCTGGATCTCCTTCGCGGTCTCCGCGTCGACCGAGCCGTCCGAAGGCGCCGGTGCCGGTGCCGGGGTCGAGGACGGCGGCGGGGTGCTGCTGCTCGGCGCGGCCGGCGTGGTGTTCTGCTGCGGCGCGGCCGCGGCCCCGCCACCACCACCGGCGGTCGGCGGCGCGCTCGACGTGGCCGTCGGCGTCTTGGTGCCCGTCGCGCCGGAAGGCGGCGTGCTCGGCGCGCCCGAGGTCGGCGTGCCGGTGGCCGGCGGCGGGGTGTTCGTCTGCGGCGGCACCACCGGCTGGGTGGCGGCCGAGACGACCTTCCGGAAGCCCAGCTTCGCGGTCTTGCCCAGGTTCTTCGCCTGGTCGCCCTGCTCGCCCGGGACCGTGATGACGACGTTGTTGCCGTCGAGGAGGACCTCGGTGCCGCTGACGCCGATCCCGTTGACGCGCCGTTCGATGATCTGGCGCGCCTGGTTCAGGGACTCACGGGTCGGCTGGCCGCCGTCGGGGGTGCGGGCGGTGAGCGTGACCCGGGTGCCGCCCTGCAGGTCGATGCCCAGTTTCGGGGTCGGCTTGTGGTTGCCGGTGAGGAACACCAGCGCGTACAAGACGATCACGATCAGGGCGAACAGGGCGAGATAGCGTCCCGGGCGGAGATGCCCGGCGGAAGCTGCCACGGTGCTTCGGTCTCCTCGGACGGGGTGGACCCCAAGTTGCGGTGCCCGCCCGGAGGGTTACCGGGTGGGACTGTGTGCGATTCACTCCCGGGCACGGGTATGACGGCGGACACGCACGCAGCACCGAGACACTACTCGGTGCTGCGTGAGCCCGGCGTTGCAGGCCACACCGACTTTCGTCGGGGCTTTCGCCGCGCGCCCGGGAGGACCCGCGGGCGTTACTTCTTGCCGTGCTCCAGCGGCGGCGCCACCTGCGCGGTGGTCTGCGGCTCGTCGTCCTTGATGCCGGAGGTCGACTCGATGATCTTCGGCTCCTCGGCGGGGGTCTCCTCGACCTCGTCGACCGAGTCCTCCTCGGTCTCGACGACCGGCTCCACCTTCTCGCGGACCGCGAGCCGCAGCCAGGTGGTGACGACACCGGGGGCGATCTCGATGTCGATGGTGTTGTCGCCGGAGGCGTCGGCGACAGTGCCGTAGAGACCGGACGTGGTCATCACGCGGTCACCGGGCGCCAGGCTGCTCTGCAGTTCCTGCTGCGCGGCCTGCTGCTTCTTCTGCTTGCGGGTGCTCATCACCAGCGGCACGGCGAGGACGAGCACGAGCAGCAGGGGCAGCAATAGCTGTTGCATGATTCTCCGTTCGACGGACACCCGGGCCCAGCCGAAATGTCCGGTTTTTGGGTATGTGCTCCTGTTGAGTGTGCCAGGTACCAGCGCGGACGCCAGCACCCACCCGCCGGTACGGGCCGCTGGGTCGTGTTCGAGCTCAGTCCTGCTCGAACAGCGACGGCCCGCCCTGGTCCGGGCGCCCCGGGAGGTCCGCGGGCGGCACCATGCCGAGGTGTTCCCACGCGGACGCGGTCGCGACGCGGCCACGCGGGGTGCGGGCGAGCATACCGGCGCGGACGAGGTAGGGCTCGCAGACCTCTTCCACGGTGGTCGCCTCCTCCCCCACGGCCACCGCCAGCGTCGAGATGCCCACCGGCCCGCCGCCGAACGACCTGGTCAGTGCGGTGAGCACGGCCCGGTCGAGGCGGTCGAGACCCAGCTCGTCGACGTCGTAGACGGCCAGCGCGGCGCGGGCGACGTCGCGGGTCACCTTGCCGTCGGCGCGGACCTCGGCGTAGTCGCGGACACGCCGCAGCAGCCGGTTCGCGATCCGGGGCGTGCCGCGCGAGCGGCCGGCGATCTCGGCGCAGCCGTCGCGGTCGATCGGGATGTCGAGGATCGTCGCGGCCCGGCGGACGACCAGCTCCAGCTCGGCGTCGGTGTAGAACTCCATCTGGCCGGTGAAGCCGAACCGGTCGCGCAGCGGACCGGTCAGCGAGCCGGACCGGGTGGTCGCCCCGACCAGCGTGAACGGCGCGATTTCCAGGGGGATGCTGGTGGCGCCCGGGCCCTTGCCGACGACGACGTCGACCCGGAAGTCCTCCATCGCCAGGTAGAGCATCTCCTCGGCGGGGCGCGCGATCCGGTGGATCTCGTCGATGAACAGCACGTCGCCGGGCGCGAGGTTGGACAGCATCGCGGCCAGGTCGCCGGCCCGTTCCAGGGCGGGGCCGGAGGTGATCCGGATGGCCGCGCCGAGTTCGGCGGCGACGATCATCGCCATCGACGTCTTGCCCAGCCCGGGCGGTCCGGACAGCAGGACGTGGTCGGGGGGCACGCCGCGGCGGCGGGCGCTCTCCAGCACCAGCTCCAGCTGCTCGCGGACCCGCGGCTGGCCGACGAACTCGTCGAGCTTGCGGGGCCGCAGGGTGCCTTCGACGTCGCGGTCGCCGGTCTGGGCCCACGCCGAGAGCGCCTCTTCCTCTTCCACCGCTTCATACTCCACGGCCGGGCCTACCGCTTCCGGCCGAGGGTGGTCAGGGCGGCGCGCAGGACGCTGGCGGTCGTGTGGCCGTCACCGTCGGCGAGGACCTTGTCGACGGCCTGCTCGGCCTGCTTGGCCGGGAAGCCGAGCCCGGCCAGCGCCTCGACGACCTCGGCACGCAGCGCGCCGGGGGCGGTGACGGCGGGCGTGTCGCCCGCGCCGCCGAGGGCGGTGACCTTGTCGCGCAGTTCGAGGGTGAGCCGTTCGGCGCCCTTGCGGCCGATGCCGGGCACCGAGGTGAGCACGGTGATGTTGCCTTCCACCAGCGCGGCCCGCAGCTTGTCCGGGTCCAGCACGGCCAGCGTGGCGAGCGCGAGCCGCGGCCCGATGCCGGACACCGTCTGCAGCAGCCCGAACAGCTCGCGCGCGTCGGCGTCGGCGAAGCCGAACAGCGTCAGCGAGTCCTCGCGCACGACCAGCGCGGTGTGCAGCCGGGCCTCTTCGCCGCGGCGCAGGGTCGCCAGCGTCGCCGGGGTGGCCTGCACGGCGAAGCCGACCCCGCCGACCTCGACCACGACGTGGTCGAGGCCGACCGACAGGACTTCTCCGCGTACCGACGAGATCATCGTGCTGCTCCTGGGTTCTTGGCGGGTTTCGCCGCCTGCTTCGCCGCCGCGGCGAGGCGGGCTTTGTGCGTGCGGGCCATCTCGGCCGCGCGGGCTTCGGCTTCGGCGAGCCGGGCCCGCATCGGCTCGCGCCACAGGTGGCAGATGGCCAGGGCGAGGGCGTCCGCGGCGTCGGCGGGGTGCGGCGCCACTTCAAGGTTGAGCAGGCGCATCACCATGGCCGTGACCTGGGCCTTGTCGGCCCGGCCGGACCCGCTGACCGCGGCCTTCACCTCGCTCGGCGTGTGGAAGACGACCGGCAGGCCGCGGCGCGCGGCGGCCAGGGCGACCACCCCGCCGGCCTGCGCGGTGCCCATCGCGGTCCGGACGTTGTGCTGGGCGAAGACGCGCTCGACGGCGACGGCCTGCGGCTGGTACCGGTCCATCCACCGCTCGACCTCGTCGGAGATGCCGAGCAGGCGGTGGGCCAGGTCGGCGTCGGCCGGCGTCCGCACGACGTCGACGGCGACGCAGCGGACGGCCCGGCCCTTGCCGCCGTCGACCACCCCCAGGCCGCACCTGGTCAGACCGGGGTCGACCCCGAGCACCCGCACCCGTTCTTCCTTCCCGTCGCGAACACCAGTTCGAGCTTGCAGGCTACTGGGCGCGTCTGCGGCAGGATGGCAGACATGCCGGAGCCGTCGGATTTCATCACCCACCTGGGACTTCAGCCGTTGCCCGTCGAAGGCGGGCGGTGGGCGCAGAGCTGGCGGGCGGAGGCCGGCTCGGCGATCTACTACCTGCTCGTCGCGCCGGAGTTCTCCGCCCCGCACCGCCTCGACCGGGTCGAGGTCTACGCCCACCACGCCGGCGCGCCCGCGGCCATGCTGCTGCTGCACCCGGACGGCTCGGTCGAGCGGCCGGTGCTGGGGACCGACGTCGCCGCCGGTGAACGCCCGCAGGTCGTGGTGCCCGCCGGGACGTGGCAGGCCACGGTCACGCGGGGCGCGTGGAGCCTGCTGGGCACGGTCGTCGTGCCGCCCTACACGGACGACTGCGTGGAGTTCGCGCCCGCTTCGGAGCTGGCGCTGCGGTATCCGGAAGCGGCCGCCGACCTGCGGAAGTTCTAGGGGCCGTCGACCCCGGGGGTCCAGCTTTCGGGGTCGCCGCTCCCGGTCAGCACCGGCTGCCAGCGCGCGAAGCCCTCGGGCGCGTCCGGGTGCCAGGGGAACTTGCCCTCGGGGGTCGCGACGATCAGCTGCAGCGCCGGGAAGTCGCCGTCCGGGTAGATGAGGAAGGCCGTGCCGAAGTACTCGGGGTAGTGCCCCTTGTTGACGCGCTCGAGGACGACCGGGACGCCTTCGAAGAAGTCGTCGTAGCGCTTGCCGACCTCGAAGATCTCGCCGTTGGCGGCGCGGTCGACGTACGCGTCGAGCAGCACCTGCCCCATCTGGCCGGGCAGCCCGACCACGACGGCCTCCGGCACGTTGTGCAGCGCCCACGCGCAGGCCGTGAAGGAGTAGCCGGCGCCCTCGTCGTCGGAGGCGACGTTGATGACGGCGTTGCCGCGTTCCTTCGCCTGCCCCTCGATCCATTCGATGAGGCGCAGTTCTTCCGCGGACAGTTCGGCGGTGATGTCGGCGGCAGCGGCGGGGGTCGTCGAGGTCACGGCGCACATTCTGCCTGACGAGCCCGGGTCAGCCCAGGGCCCGGGCCGGAAAGTTTCCGGCCCGGGCCCGAAAGCGGTGCGGTGCAAGGGAAAACTCAGCCGACTTCGGCGAGCACCTCGTCCGAGACGTCGAAGTTGGCGTAGACGTTCTGGACGTCGTCGCAGTCTTCGAGGGCGTCGATCAGCTTGAAGACCTTCTTCGCGCCGTCCGCGTCCAGGGGGACGTTCACCGTCGGGAGGAAGGTGAGTTCCGCCGACTCGTACTCGAACCCGGCCTCCTGGAGCGCCTTGCGCACCGGCACCAGGTCGCCGCCTTCGCAGACGATTTCGAAGCTCTCGTCGAGGTCGTTGACCTCTTCGGCGCCGGCGTCGAGCACCGCCATGAGGACGTCGTCCTCGGTGGCGTCGCCCTTGGGCATGATCACCACGCCCTTGCGGTTGAACATGTAGGCGACCGACCCCGGGTCGGCGAGGGAGCCGTTGTTGCGCGTGAGCGCGGTGCGGACCTCCATCGCGGCGCGGTTCTTGTTGTCGGTGAGGCACTCGATCAGCACCGCCACGCCATTGGGCCCGTAGCCCTCGTACGTGATGTCCTGCCAGTCGGCGCCGCCGGCCTCTTCACCGGCGCCGCGCTTGCGGGCCCGCTCGATGTTGTCCTGCGGGACCGAGTTCTTCTTCGCCTTCTGGATGGCGTCGTAGAGCGTCGGGTTGCCATCCGGGTCGCCACCACCGGTGCCCGTCCGGGCGGCCACCTCGATGTTCTTGATCAACCGCGCGAAGAGCTTGCCGCGCTTCGCGTCGAGGTTGGCCTTCTTGTGCTTCGTGGTGGCCCACTTGGAGTGGCCGCTCATCTCTCCTCCATCTGTTCCGTACCCCGGCCGGGCACCGCGGCTCAGGCCGCCTCTCGCACGAGGTCGACGAACAGCCGGTGCACCCGCACGTCGGGCGTGAGTTCCGGGTGGAACGCGGTCGCCAGCACCGCCCCCTGCCGGACCGCGACGATCCTAGCGGTGTCGTCGTCGACGCCGGGCACACCGCTGACGGTGGCCAGCACCTCGACGCCGTCACCGGCCTTCTCGACCCAGGGAGCCCGGATGAACACCGCGTGCACCTGTTCGCCGATCCCGGCGAAGTCCAGGTCGGCCTCGAAGGAGTCGACCTGCCTGCCGAAGGCGTTCCGCCGCACGACGACGTCCAGGCCGCCGAGCTGCTGCTGGTCGGGCCGCCCGTCGAGGGTCTGCCGCGCCAGCAGGATCATCCCGGCGCAGGAGCCGAAGGCGGGCAGCCCGTCGGCGATCCGCGCTTTGAGCGGTTCCAGCAGCTCGAAGCTCTCCAGCAGCCGCGACATGGTGGTCGACTCGCCACCGGGCAGCACCAGACCGTCCACTTCGGACAGCTCAGCGGCCCGCCGGACGGGCACGGCCCGCGCGCCCGCTTCGGCCAGCATGGCCACGTGCTCCCGCACGGCGCCTTGCATGGCGAGCACACCGATGAGCGGTTCCGACGACACCCGACCTCCCGAAAGACCTTCCCACCAGCCTAGACGCCCCCACTCCCCGGCTTCGCGGCAGGTCAGCCCCGCTCGCCCCAGCAGCAGCACGGGCAAAACTGTCGGTGGCCTCCGGTAGCGTGGAAAACGGGGGGCGCCCCCGCGGGCCGGAGTCGGCAGGCGGGGTCAGGGGACGCCGGCCAGCCTCAGCAGCGCTGCCGTCGCCGCGGCGGCGACCACCACCACCGCGAACGGGGCCTTCCGCCACGCCAGCACCCCCGCCACCAGCACCCCGGCCGGCCGGGCGAAGCCCGCGAACCCGTGTCCCTCCGTCAACGCGCTGACCGCGACCAGCGCCGCCAGCAGCACCACCGCCGCCAGCGCCATCAGCCTCTCCGCCCGCGGCGACAGCTTCACCCGGCTGCGCAGCGCCGGGCCCGCGAACCGGAACGCGAACGTTCCGGCCGCCAGCACCGCCGTGGCGATCAGCAGTTCCGTCCCGTCCATCAGCGCGCCTCCTGCAGCTCGGGGTCCTTCGCGGTCAGCCCGGCCAGCACCCCGGCCAGCGCGAGCAGCACCGGCAGCCCGGCCGGCAGGAACGGCGTCGCCGCCAAGGCCACCACCACCCCGATCAGCACGGGCAGCCGCGCCGCGCGATCGCGCAGCGACGGCAGCACCAGCGCCAGCAGGACCGCCGGGAACGCCGCGTCCAGGCCGAACGCGTCCGTGTCTTTGATCGCCGTCCCGGCGTACGCGCCGACCAGGACGCCCGCGTTCCAGAAGACGAAGATCCCCAGCCCGCACGCCCAGTAGGCCGCACGGCGGCGCGGGGCTTCGTCCTGGGCCATCGCGAACGCCACCGTCTCGTCGCTCATCAGGTGGCTGCCGAGCGCCCGGGTGCTCCGGCGCGTCCCCACGGCGTCGCCCACCGCGAAGCCGAACGGCAGGTGCCGCGCGTTGGCCAGCAGGCCGGCCAGCACGGCCGCGAACGGGTTGCCGCCCGCGGCCACGATCCCGATGAACATGAACTGCGACGCCCCCGCGAAGACCAGCAGGGACATCAGCATCGGCAGCCACAGCGGGAAACCGGAGCTCACCGCGATGGCGCCGTAGGAGACCCCCACGAGACAATCGGCGAGACAGACCAGGCCGATGTCACGGGCGAGGCCCCGATCGAGTGTTCGCCATATCGAACGCATGTGTTCTATGGTGAACACATGCCCCTGTGTTCGTCAAGGCGAACAGAACGACCGATGGAGCGAACAGCAATGCCGCAGGAAACGACGGGCGCGCCGCTGGACATCATCGCGGCGTCCCTGCGCCGCGAACGGACCCGCGCGGGCTTGTCCCTGACCGAGGTCGCGCGCCGCGCCGGCCTGGCCAAGTCGACGCTGTCCCAGCTCGAGTCCGGCACCGGCAACCCGAGCGTCGAGACGCTGTGGGCCCTCGGTGTCGCTCTCGACGTACCCTTTTCCCGGCTCGTCGAACCGGACCGGCCCAAAGTCCGGGTGGTCCGCGCGGGCAAGGGACCGACGGTCTTCGCCGAGCACGCCGACTACGCGTGCACGCTGCTGTCGGCCTGCCCCACCGGCGCCCGCCGCGACATCTACGTCGTCCGCGGCGAGCCGGGCACCCCGCGCCGCTCCGACCCGCACATGACCGGGGTGGTCGAGCACATCGTGCTGTGCGCCGGCCGCGCCCGCGTCGGCGTCATGGACGACCCGGAGGAGCTGCTGCCCGGCGACTACATCTGCTACCCCGGCGACGTCCCGCACATCTTCGAAGCCCTCGAGCCCGGGACCTACGGCGTGGAGATCTCCGAATACAGCTGAGCACGGACGAAGTGGGTCCGCCGGCGTTCCAGCCCATAGGTTGGCACCGGTCGCGACGCCGATCCGGGCCGGCCGGCCGCCCTCGCCGGTCCCGTCCCCTGCCGAGCCACGGGCTCGCTGACGTTCGTTGTGAGGCAGCCGCATGTACGACGTCATCGTGGTCGGGGCGCGCTGCGCCGGTGCGCCCACCGCCCTGCTGCTGGCCCGCGCGGGCCACCGGGTCCTCCTGCTCGACAAGTCGGCGTACGGCTCCGACACCCTCTCCACGCACCTCGTCCACCAGCCCGGGATCGCCGCCCTCGCCCGCTGGGGAGTGCTGGACGGCGTCCGCGCGTCGGGCTGCCCGCCGCTGGAACGAACCGTCTACGAGATCGCCGACGTCCGCATCGAGGGGTGCGCCGGCGGCGTGGCGGGCCAGCGGGCGAAGTTCGCCCCGCGGCGCCGGGTTCTGGACGCGTTGCTGGTGGACGCGGCCGTCGAGGCCGGGGCCGAGTTCCGCGACCGCTGCCGGGTGACCGGGCTGCGGTGGGACGGGACGGGCCGGGTCACCGGGGTCGAAGGCCGGCACGGGGGCCGGACCTTCACCGAAGACGCACGGCTGGTGGTGGGCGCGGACGGCATGCGCTCCACCGTCGCCCGGCTGGTGGCGGCGCCGTACCGGGTGCGGGACCCGCTCATGACCTGCGCGTACCACACGTACTGGCCCGACGTGCCCGCCGACGGCGTGGAGCTGTACGAGCGGCCCGGCAGCTGGGTGGCCGCCGTGCGCACCCACGACGACGCGACCCTCGTGCAGGCGTACTTCCCGCAGTCCCGGTTCGCGGAGGTCCGCACCGACGCCCGCCGGGCCTACGAGGAGCAGATCCGCGCCACCGCGCCCGCGCTGTACGAGCGGCTGCGGGGCCGGGAGCCCGCGGAGCGCCTGCACGGCAGCGGTGACCAGCAGAACTTCTTCCGGCAGGCGACCGGGCCCGGCTGGGTGCTCGCCGGCGACGCCGGGCACCACAAGGACTCCATCACCGCCCGCGGCATCAGCGACGCGTTCCAGCAGGCGGAAAGCCTGGTGACCGAGGTGGGCGGCGCGCTCGGCGGCGGCCCCGCGCGGCTCGACGCCGCCCTCGCCCGGTTCGCCGGCGATCGGGACGCGGCCCTCACCCCCGGCTACCAGGCCACGCTCGGCGTCGCCCGGCTGGCTCAGGCCCACCGGCAACGGCTCGCCGTCCTGCGCGCCGTGCAGTCCGATCNNCGCGCTCCGCAAGCTGGTCCGCGACTTCTCCGAAAAGGAGATCGGGCCGTACGCGGACGTTTGGGAAGCGAACGGGAGCTTCCCCGCGCACGAGCTGTTCCCCAAGATGGCCGAGCTCGGCCTGCTCGGCCTGGAGTACGACCCGGCGTACGGCGGCCAGGGCGCCGACCACCTCTGCACGGTGATCCTGCACGAGGAGCTCGGCCGCGTCGGGCCCGCCGGCGTGGCCCTGGGCATCGGCATCCAGACGGACATGGCGACCCCGTCGCTGCACCGGTACGGCAGCGAGGAGCTCAAGCAGCGGTACCTGGTCCCGGCGATCAGCGGCGAGGCGGTCTGCGCGGTCGCGGTGACCGAGCCCGACACCGGCTCCGACGTGGCCGCCTTGACGACCCGGGCGGTGCGCGACGGCGACGACTGGGTGATCAACGGCTCGAAGGCCTACATCACCAACGGCACCCAGGCGGACTGGATCTGCCTGCTGGCCCGCACGTCCGACCAACCCCCCGGCGGCGGCCTCGGCGTCGGCCTTTCGCAGATCATCGTCCCGGCGGACACGCCGGGCTTCCGGGTCTCCCGCAAGCTCGACAAGCTCGGCATGCGCTCCTCCGACACCGCCGAGCTGACGTTCACCGACGCGCGGGTCCCGGTCGGCAACACGATCGGCGAGATCGATCTCGGTTTCTACCAGCAGATGAGCCAGTTCCAGAACGAGCGCCTCGCCCTGAGCTACGCGGCGGTCGGCGGCATGGAGACGGCCCTCACCAGAACCGCGGACTACCTGAAGAACCGCAAGGTCTTCGGCAAACCGCTGATCGACAACCAGCACCTCGCCTTCACGCTGGCCGAGCTGAGTGCGCGGCTGGACGTCCTGCGGCACTACAACTACGCGGCCGCGGAGGCGTACATGCGCGGCGAGGACGTGAACCGGTTCGCGACCGTCGGGAAGCTGGAGGCGGGCCGCCTGGCGCGCGAGATCTCCGCGACGTGCCTGCAGTTCCACGGAGCCATCGGGTACATGGAGGAGATGTGGACCGCCCGGTACTTCCGGGACAGCCCCGTGTGGTCGATCGGCGGGGGCGCCGACGAGGTCATGCTGTACGTCCTGTCCCGATTGGACGGCTACCACGGGTGACGCGGGGCACCACCAGCGGGTCGAGCGGCTGATCCGCGTCCCCGGTACCGCCTCGGCGGCACCGGGGACGCGGCCGGTCACGCGGCCCGCGAGCCCTGCTTCGCGAACCAGCCGACGGGCCGGGCGAGGGCCACCAGCCGGCGTCGGTCGATCTTCCCGGTCGTCGTGATGGGCAACTGGTCCACGACCGCCCAGAGCGCCGGGACCATGTACGACGGCAGCTCGTCGCGCAGCCGGTCGCGCAGGCCGGCCGGGGTGACCGCCGTTCCCGGGGTGAGCCGGACGGCGGCGACGAGCCTCTTGTCGGTGCTGTCGCCTTCCGTGACCGTCACGAACGACTCCTCGACCCCGTCCTGGGCGCGCAGCACCTCCCCGATCGCGGCCGGCTCGATGCGGAAACCGCGGATCTTGACCTGGTCGTCCGCCCGTCCCAGGAAGTGCAGCCGGCCGGCCCCGTCGAGCCGAACCAGGTCCCCGGTGCGGTAGAGCCGGGCCGGAACGTCCGGGGAGAAGAACCCGAACACCCGCTCAGTCTCCGCCCGGTCGTTGAGGTACCCCGAGGCGAGACCGGCTCCGGCCGTGTACAGCTCTCCGACGGCACCGGGCGTCAGCAGTCTCCCGCGGCTGTCCAGGACGTGCACCTGCGTTCCCGGGACCGGCGAACCGATGGGCACCGGCCCGTCGACGTCCGCGGCTTCGCGCACCGAACAGGACGTCGTGACGACCGTGTTCTCGGTGGGGCCGTAGCAGTTCGTGATGACGAGGCCCGGGTTTTCCGCCAGCGCCTGCTTGACGTGCTCGTGCGGCACCACGTCACCACCGGTCATGAGGTGCCGCAGGCCGGCGAACGACCCGCTCGCGAATTCGTGCACCAGCCCGAACAGGCCTGCCGTGAGAAACGCGACGGTGACCCGGCGCTCCGCCAGGAAAGCGCCGATCTCGTTCGGAAGCAGCACGTCCGGTGGGCAGATCTCCAGCGTCGCCCCCGTCAGCAGGGTGCCCCAGATCTCCAGGGTGGACGCGTCGAAAGCCAGGGGTGCCAGGCGGAGGGAGCGCTCGCCCGGGCCCAGCGCCAGGTGCTTGCCGTCGTGGACCAGCCGGAGCACGCCGCGGTGGGGTATCGCCACCCCCTTCGGCGCACCGGTCGAGCCCGACGTGAAGGCGACGTACGCCAGCCGGCCGGGATCGGGCCGGACAGGAGGTGCGGGCTCGCCACCGATCTCCCATCCCCGGTGCCAGGCAGCGACCAGCGGCACGCCGAGCCGGCCGGCCGCATCACCGGCCGCGATCGCCGCGGCCGGGCGGGCCTTGGCCAAGATCCTCGCGGTGTGCGCCGCGGGCTGGGCCAGGTCGGCCCCGAAATAGGCGGCGCCCACCCAGAGCGTGCCCAGCACGGCCACCACCTCCGCGACCGACCGCGGAAGCCCGATCAGCACGGTGTCGCCTTCGCCGACGCCGGCCGCGCGCAGCAGCCGGGCCTGCTCGGCCACGGCGACGGCCAGCTCGGCGTACGTCAGCGCCGAGTCCGCGTCGCGCACGGCCACCGCGGACGGCCACCGGTCCACCGCCTCGCGGAAGCGCTGGTCCACCGACGAGCCGGGGCGGACGCCACTCGGGCGGTTGACGGCGTCGAGGATCGCCCGCGACCGGGCGGAGATGCACCGGATGTCCGCCAGCGTGACCCCCGCCCCGGCCGTCGCCAGCGCCTCGGCGAGTTCTTCCACGGCGGCCGAACAGTCCAGGAAGAACCGCCGCGCCTCGTCTTCCTCCCACAGGTCCGCCGCACAGTCGGCGAAACCGGCGAACGACCCGCCGGTGTCCTCCAGCCGCACGGCGATGTCGAACCGGGGTCCGGCGTCCGTCGCCCGCGGGCCGGGCCGGCCGGGCAGGGCCACGAAGACCTGGACCAGCGGGTGCCGTCGCCCGGACCGTTCGACACCCAGCCGCGTGACGACTTCGTCGAGCGGAAAGCCGCCCCGGTCCAGGCTCCACGCCAGCGATTCGCGCACCCGGCGGGTGAACGCTTCCGGCGTCAGGTCGTCGTCGATGTCGAGGCGCACCGGGACCGGGTCGGCGGGATCGCCGACCCCGACCAGCAGCGTGCTCAGCCCGGTCAGCCTGGCCAGCGTGAGACCGAACGCGGCGAAGAGCACCGAGGACGGCGGTACGTTCGAGGTGCTCGACAGTTCGCGGAGCAAAGTCACGGTCCGCGCGGACAGCTCGATGGGCTGCCGGTGACCGGCTGCGAGCGCCTGCTGTGGCCGGCGTTGCCCCGACGGCACCTCCAGGACCGTCGGCACCTTCGCCAGTCTTCGCGCCCACAGTTCGGCCGTGTGCTCGTCCCGGCCGTCAGGTGTTCCCATCGCCCGCCTCACCTCGGATTCGCCGCAGTCGCGTCTCTCATCCGGTCGAGCAGGGCCGCCTGAGCCCGGATCGTGGGGGCCCGGAGGACGTCGACGGGCGTGATCGTGATTCCCGAGGACTTCGCCATCTTCGCGATGAGGGAGATGAGGACGAACGAATCGCCGCCCGCGTCGAAGAAACTCGTGTCGTCGTCGGGGGTGTCGTAGCCGAGGGTGTCCCGCCAAGCCGTCCGGACGAGACCGATGAGCCGAGGTTGCTCCTCGACCTGCTGACCACTTGCCGCGTCTGCCATGAATCGCACCTCTCCGGTTGGTTTTCGGGCGGGGTTCTCCGGCCGGCTCAGGCGGTGGCCGTACCGGACCGCACGGTGTCCAGTACGCCGCTCAGGTCCGCGAGCAGCGCGGCCTCCTGGGGTTTGAGGTAGAAGTGCCCGCCGGGCAGCACCCGGAGCCGGAAGGCGCCGTTCGTCAGGTCCGCCCAGCGCGCGATCTCCGCCGGGGTCACTTCGGAGTCGTCCTCACCGGCGTACGCGTAGACGGGGCAGGCCAGCGGCGGCCGCGAGCCACCGGAATAGCCGGCCACCAAACGGTAATCGCCGCGGACCGCCGGGAGCACGGCTTCCCTCATGCCCGGGTTCTCGAAGGCTTCGGCGCGACTCGCGTCGAGGCCCACGACGTGCGCGATGATGTCCTCGTCCGCGCTGGGCACCGTGCCGCCGGGCAGCGCGTGCGGCGGCTGCGTGCCGGACACGCACAGGGCGGCCGGCGAACACCCCCGGTCCTGCAGGCGCAACGCCACCTCGTGCGCCACCGTGGCCCCGAAACAGTGGCCGAACAGCACGATCCGGTGCCGGGCCAGCTCGCCGAGCGCGTCGGCGATGTCGTCCGCGAGGGCTTCCAGCCCGGGCGGGAACGGGTCGTCGAACCGATCCTCCCGGCCGGGGTACCGGATGGCCAGGACGCCGATGTCCGACGGCAGTCCGGCCGGCCAGGTGCGATACGCACCCGCCACGGAACCGGCGTGGGGAAAGCAAACCAGTTTCGTCTCGCACCCGTCGTCGTCGCGGAAGCGACGCACCCACTTCTCTTCCACCGCGCTCTTCATCGGCTGAGCCCCCTTTCCCGGACGGCCGGCGGTATCGCCGGCTGCCGCAGCCAGGAGTCTCACGCTGAACGGTGCCGGTCGCGACTCTGAGCGTGCGAAGTCTTCGAAGCGCAGCTCAGGCCGGGTCGCCCAGGTGCCGCTGCAGGTGCTGGTGCCGGAACTGGTGAACCGCTCCGTACTGGCGGAGCACGCCACGGTTGCGGGCGTCATCGAGGAAGCCGAACAGCCGCCACGGCAGCCGGCCGCGCGCGGCGAGCACGAGCCGGGCCACGGTGAATCTGGCGTACGCGCCGTACAACATCCACGCGGCGGCGTAGCCGAGGACGATCCGGACCGCGTACTCGATGCCCAGCACGGCGAACACCGCCGCGATCGCCAGCATGGTTCCGGTGCCGGCGAGGACGACCTTGCGGTCGGCGCGCAGGGTGCCGCCCGGGCTCGTCGGGCGTTCGAGGTCGGCGAGCACCACCAGGCCGTCGCTGCGGCCGTGGCGTTGCCGCCGCCACAGCTTGCGGCCGGACCACCAGGCCAGGAACCCGCCGCCGAGCACCAGCGCCGTCAGCGCCAGTGCCGCACGGACGGTGAGCACCAGTCCGGCGGCGATGCCCCGGCCGGCGAACAGCAGCGCGAGCACGCCGGCCGCGAACAGCAGCGCGGTCCCCAGCTGTTTCGCGAAGTCGCGCAACTCGGCGCGCACCTTGGGCGCGGAGCCGTCGAACCGGTGCGGGGTTTCGAGATCGGTCACTCCGAAGTAGGCCAGGTACCGCGCGTTGCCGGCGACCAGCCCGACCACCGCGGCGGCCACCAGCCCGGGCACGACACCGGCGGTGCTGGCCAGCCCGAAGCCCAGCGCGGCGCCCGCCGCGACCCGGCACGTGGGCGCGACCCACGGGAGGCGACGATCGAGCTGCCACCACGCGATGTCCGCCGTCCCGGCCGAGGCGAGGTGCTCCAGCCAGCGCCGCACGTTGCTGTGGTGCACCCGGGCGAAGGCCCCGTGCCGGCGGCGGCCGGGATGGTCCGGGTAGACCGCCTGGACGAGGTGCTGCACCAGGTGGGCTTCGATCGAGTCCCAGTCCGGGAAGCGAACCCGGTCGCCCAGGTCGCCGGGATCGCGGCCGGCGTCCTGGTGGACCACGCGGAGCAGCCACACCGCCAGCGGTGTCGGCGCGGGCTCCGCACGCAGCCGGGCGAACAGCGGGGCCAGGCGGGACGCGCCGTGGGGCACGGTCTCGGCCAGGTAGTCCTCGACGTCGTCCCGGTCCAGCGGCAGCAGTTCGGCACGGGTCGCGCGCGCCAGCCCGACGCCCGCCGCCTCCAGTGCGCGGTACTCGGCCTCCCCGCACGTGACGACCAGCGGGACCGACGCCCCCAGCCGGTTGAGCGCCGCGATCGCCTCGGGCCTCAGGTCCGCCGCGATCGTCTCCAGGCCGTCGAGGACGGGCAGCACCAGGCCCACCTCCAGCAGCGCGGACGCCAGCGTGAGACGTCTCCCGCCGGCCCACGGCACGGTCCGGCCCAGCCGGTGGTCGCGGGCCAGCCGGCGAGCGAGCCAGTCGAACGGGTGCAGCTCGCCCGGGTGCCAGCCGGTGACCGGGACCAGCACCGGCACCGGGTCGCCCCTCGTCCACCCCGTCAGCAGCGCGGACACCAGCCGGAGCGCCGAGACGCTCTTGCCGGATCCCGGGCGGCCGAGCACGAGCAGCCGCCGGGTCGGCACGTCCCGGCGGAAGAACGGCCCGATCCGGTCGAATTCGCCGCCTTCGGTGCGCCAGCGGGTGGCCAGCGGGCGCGGGTCGTCCAGGCCGAGCCGCTCCGTCTCGTCCCGCAACTCGCCGCCGACCGCGCCCGCGAGGGCCTCCGCGGCGTCGAGCAGTACCCGGCTCAGCTCCTCGGACAGCACCGGCGAGCGGACCAGCCCGTCGGGGTCCGCGCTCGCCGGAGTGGCGAGGGGGCCCAGCTCCGGCTGGGGGCAGCGGGGCTGCCCGGTCAGCACCCGCAGCAGCTCCTCGAGCTGCCCGGGGATCGCGTACCGGGTCGCGGAGTAGGGCTGGAGGAACGCCGGCAGGTCGTCGGCGGAGCAGCCGGGCAGGACGACCGGAAGGATCTTGGCCAGCCACCGGGCCCGGTCCGCCGCCAGCTGCTCGCGTAGCATCACGAGCTGGAACCGGGCGTGGCCGGGCGAATCGCCGTCCGATTCGGCCAGCCGCTTGTACCGGGGCGAGCCGATCGCGAGCACGAAGTCGCCGTGCTCGATCTGCTCCACCACCCACGCGAGCCAGTCCCGGCGCCGATCGCGCTCCCACAGGTCCAGGCGGACGTCGATGCCCCAGCCGCGCAGTCGTTCGGCGAACCGGAGGACGGTCTCGGTGTGGTCGCCGGAGTCATCGGCGTACGAGACGAACACCCGGGGACTTCGCGTGGGCGGCACGCCGGACGATCCTAGTACCGCCGCCCGGAGCCGGGCCGGGAACGACCCCGTGGCGAAACCGCCACGGGGTCCGTTGCCGGCCGGAGTGCCGTTACCAGCCGCGCTCGGCGAGGCGGTGGGGCTCCGGGAGCTCCTCGACGTTGATGCCGACCATCGCCTCGCCCAGACCGCGCGAGACCTTGGCCAGGACGTCCGGGTCGTCGTAGAACGTCGTCGCCTTGACGATCGCCTCGGCGCGCTGGGCCGGGTTGCCGGACTTGAAGATGCCCGAGCCGACGAACACGCCCTCGGCGCCGAGCTGCATCATCATCGCCGCGTCGGCCGGGGTCGCGATGCCGCCCGCGGTGAACAGCACCACCGGCAGCTTGCCCGCCTCGGCGACCTCCTTCACCAGCTCGTACGGCGCCTGCAGTTCCTTGGCCGCGACGAACAGCTCGTCCTCGGGCAGGTTCTGCAGCCGGCGGATCTCCTGGCGGATCTTGCGCATGTGCGTGGTGGCGTTGGAGACGTCGCCGGTGCCGGCCTCGCCCTTGGAGCGGATCATCGCCGCGCCCTCGGTGATCCGGCGCAGGGCCTCGCCGAGGTTGGTCGCACCGCAGACGAAGGGCACCGTGAAGGCCCACTTGTCGATGTGGTTGGCGTAGTCGGCCGGGGTGAGGACTTCGGACTCGTCGACGTAGTCCACGCCGAGCGACTGCAGGACCTGCGCCTCGACGAAGTGGCCGATGCGGGCCTTGGCCATCACCGGGATCGAGACGGCCTCGATGATGCCGTCGATCAGGTCGGGGTCGCTCATCCGGGCGACGCCGCCCTGGGCGCGGATGTCGGCGGGCACGCGCTCGAGGGCCATCACCGCGACCGCGCCGGCGTCTTCGGCGATCTTGGCCTGCTCGGCGGTGACCACGTCCATGATCACGCCGCCCTTGAGCATCTCGGCCATGCCGCGCTTCACCTTGGCGGTGCCGGTGACGGACTGGACGGTGCCGGTGGCGGGGGCGGGCTGCTGCTCGGACACGACGGGGCCTTTCGACAAGGAGAACAAGGGGTGACGAGTCCGAGGGTAGGTCGGCGGTGGACCCTTCAAGCAGGCCAGTACGCGGGTATCTCAGCAGTCCACTTCGCCGGTGCCCGCGACCAGGGCTTCCGCGAGCGAAGTGCGCACGTAGAGCACGTGACGTCCGGCACGATGCCGGTTGACCAGGCCCGCAGCGTGCAGGACGCCGAGGTGCTGCGACACCGCCCCGGCGCTCAGCCCGCTCCGGCGGGCCAGCTCCGCGGTGGACGCCGGGGCGGCCAGCTCGGCCAGCAGCATCGCGCGGCCGCGGCCCACCACGGCGGCCAGCGCGCCGGGCGCGGTGGCCGTGCCGGTCTCCCACAGCGTGGCGATCCCGCGCGGCGGGTAGCGCAGCACCGGCTGCCAGCGCGCGTCGGTCTTGGAGAACACCCGCGGCCACACGAACGCCGAGGGCACCAGCACGAGGCCGCGCCCGTCGAGCGGGACGGCGGCGTGCAGGTGCCGGTGCGCCACCGTGAGCGTGCCGCTCTGCCAGCGGACCAGCGGGGTGAGGTCGTTGAACAGCTCGGCGGCGCCGCCCTGGGCCAGCAGCCGGGACCGGTACAGCACGTCGGCCTCGAGCAGCGCGCGGATCCGCGGCCAGTCGGGGGCCAGCACCAGGTGCCAGTACCGCTCCATCAGCGTCGCGAGCCGGTCCAGGCCCGCCTCCGGCTCGCGGTGGAGCCGGGTCAGCGCGGGCGAGCGCGGCCCGCTCATCGCGTCGAGCTCGCGCCGGACCAGGCGGGCGGGCACGTCCCGCAGGTCGGCGAGCTCGTCGGCCAGCTCGGGCAGCGGCGTCGACGGCGTGCCGGCCAGGAACCCGGGCAGGTGCCGCAGCGGGACGAGGTCGCGCAGCAGCCCGATGTCCAGGCCGGCCTCGGCCAGCGCCGCGGTGGCGCGCTTGATCCACGGCAGGTGCAGGGCGTGCTGCCCCGGCTGGTTCAGGACGCGGACGCTCGCGACGATCTCCCAGGCCGGGGAGAACGCGAACCGGGTGTGCGCCAGGTCCTCTGTGGAGAATGCCAGGTCGAGCACCGTTGCCTCCTGCCGGCGGGAATCCGGCGCAGTCTAGGACGCTCCCGTGTGGACGGTCGAGCGGGGCACGGAAAGCCCTTGCGGGAAGGCGAAAACCCCGTCCGGGTCGTACTTCCGGGCGATCGCGCGCAGCCGCGGCAGATTCGCCCCGTGGTACGCCCGGTCCCAGTCCGGCATGTCCGGGTCGAGGTAGTTGACGTACCCGGTGGTGCCGAACTCCGGCCCCAGCCCGTCGCGCACGGCGGCCAGCGCACGCCGGGCCTCGGCTTCGCCGCCGTCCTCGGGCGCGGCGCCGTGCAGGAACTGGAAGCTCGCCAGGGCGGACCGGTGCGGAAACGCCGTTTCGCGGGCACCGACGCGGGCGATCGCGCCGCCGGCGGAGTCGATGAGTGTGCCGACGCGCGGGGCCCGGGTGAGCACCTCCACGACCGCGGCCGGGTCGTCGACGGGCCGCAGCAGCATGCGCGAGGTGCCGACGTACGCCGCCCGCGCCGCGACCGCTCCGGGCCGGGCCTCGTGGTCGTCGAACGACCGCAGCGCGCTCAGGTGGTCCTGCGTGCGCGCCTCCCGTTCGGCCGGCGGGGTGCCCACGCGGCGGACGAGGTCGTCGAGCAGCGGCTTCAGCCGGCCCTCGGTGCCGAGGAACGTCCCGCTGGTTTCGGCGGTCGCCGCGCCGATGTTCACCCCCGACCACAGCTCGTCCGGCATTCCGGGCAGCCACTCCTGCCAGGCGGCCAGCAGCGCGGCCTGGGTACCCGGCGGGAAGATGAGCTTGTAGGTGACGACGTCGGCGATGGGCACGGTCGAGAAGGTGAAACCGGTGACGATCCCGAAGTTGCCGCCGCCTCCGCCGCGCAGGGCCCAGAACAGGTCGGGCTCCGCCGTCCTCGACACCGTGCGCACCCGGCCGTCGGCGGTGACGATCCGCGCGGCCTCGAGGTGGTCGCACGTCAGCCCGTGCTTGCGGTCGACCAGGCCGACGCCGCCGCCGAGGACGAGCCCCGCGATGCCGACGGTTTCGCACGAGCCGGCCGGCAGGACCCGGCCGTGGGCGGCCAGCGTCGTCGCGATCGGCCCCAGCCGGGCGCCCGCCCCGATCGCGGCGCGGCCGTCCGGGCGCACGTCGATGCCGGAAAACCGGCTGAGGTCCACCACGATCCCGCCGTCCACAGTGGAATAGCCGGGATAGCTGTGCCCGCCGCCGCGCGCGGCGACCGGCAGCCGGTGCCGGGCGGCGAACCCGACCGCGGCCTGGACGTCTTCGACGCACGCCGCGCCGACGACCG
>NZ_MUMI01000115.1 GCF_002155975.1 Amycolatopsis kentuckyensis | reverse complement strand
GCCGGCCGGCCGCGGCCCGGGCGTGCCCGGCGATCACGCCGGAGAGGTCGGCGGACCCGGTGACGTCCACCCGCAGCACGGCCGCGTCGACCTCGCCGGCGGGCGGGATCGACAGCGTCCACGCGCCGTCCGGCCCGGTCCGGCGCATCCGCAGCGCGTCGTGGTGGTCGAGCACCGCCTGGAGGACCTCGGTGAGCGTCTTCTCGTCGAGCTCGGCCGGAACCCGGACCAGGACGGACTGGTACATCCGCTGCTGGGCCGGACCCCGCTCGCGCAGCCACGCCATGATCGGCGTCAGCGGGACGTCGCCGGTACCGGACACACCGGCCGGGCGGGCCGTGGTGTCCGGGCTTTCCGCGACGACCGCCAGTTCCCGCACCGTCTTGTGCGTGAAGATCTGGCGGGCGGTCAGCACGAGCCCGGCTTCCCGCGCCCGGCTGATGAGCTGGATGGAGACGATGCTGTCGCCGCCGAGCTCGAAGAAGCCGTCGTCGATGCCCACCGACGGCAGGCCCAGCACCTCGGCGAACAGCGCGCACAGCGTCCGTTCGCGGTCGGTGCGCGGCGCTTGCCGGTCGCCGGCCGCGGTGAAGCCGGGCGCGGGCAGCGCCGCCTTGTCGATCTTGCCGGTGGCTTCCAGCGGCAGCGCGGCCAGCGGCACGAACGCACTGGGCACCATGTAGTCCGGAAGCCGCTGCAGCAGGTGCTCCCGCAACGCCGCCGGGTCCACGCTGTCCGCCTGCGGCACGACGTAGCTGACCAGCCGGGCCCGCCCGGTGTGGTCGTCGCGGACGAGGGTGCAGGCTTGGCGGATGTGGGGGTGGGTGGTGAGGGTGGTGTCGATTTCGGCGGGTTCGATGCGGAAGCCGCGGAGTTTGATCTGGTCGTCGCTGCGGGTGAGGTAGTGGAGGGTGCCGGTGGTGTCTTGTTTGACGATGTCGCCGGTGCGGTACATGCGGCTGGTGGGGGTCCAGGGGCAGGCGACGAACCGGGTGGCCGTCAGCGCCGGGTCGCCCAGGTACCCCAGGGCCAGCGACTCGCCGACCACGTACAGGTCACCCGGGACACCGGGCGGGACCGGCTGCAGGTTCGCGTCCAGCACCAGGCAGGAGGAGCCGGCCACCGGCGTGCCGATGGGCGGGGCCACCGGTTCCGCGGGCAGCCGATCGCTGATCGTGGCGCACACGGTCGTTTCGGTGGGCCCGTACGCGTTGAACATCCGGTACGCGCCCGCCCACCGCTCGACGACGTCCGGCGGGCAGGCCTCACCCGCCACCACGAGCGTCATGCCCTCGGGCAGGCACCGGTCCTCCAGCACCGCCAACGCCGACGGCGGCACCGTCGCGTGCGTCACCGACTCGCTCGTGATCAGCGACGCGAGGTCGGGCCCGGGCAGCAACTGCTTCTGCGGTGCCAGCACGAGGGTCGCGCCGGTCAGCAGCGACATGCACAGCTCCCAGAACGCGGCGTCGAAGCTCGGGGAAGCGAACTGCAGGACCCGGCTGCCCGGCCCCACCGCCAGCACCGCGACCTGGGTGCGCACCAGCGGGACGACACCCCGGTGGGAGACGACGACGCCCTTGGGACGGCCGGTCGAACCGGACGTGTAGATCACGTAGGCGGCGTGCGCCGGGGTCAGCGGCGCGCTCCGGTCCGCGTCGGTCAGATCGTCGTCGGTGTACCGCTCGATCTCCGAGAGACCGGCCGGATCGTCGAGCACCAGCACGTCGTCGATACCCCGCGCGAGCTCCGCGAAGGTGAGGACGAGCGCGGGGTCGGCGTCGGCCAGCACCGCCTGGATCCGGGCCTGCGGATAACGGGTGTCCAGGGGCAGGTAGGCCGCGCCGGCCTTGAGCACGGCCAGCATCGCGACGACGAGGTCGACCGACCTGGGCAGCAGGAGCGCGACGAACCGGCCCGGGCCGATCCCGCGCGCGGCCAGCGTCCGCGCCAGCCGGTTGGCCCGTGCGGACAGGTCGCGGTAGGTGACGCGGGCGCCGTCGAAGACCGCCGCGGTCGCCTCCGGCGTGCGGGTGACCTGCTCCTCGAACAGGTCCGGGAACGTCCTCGGCGCGAAGGCCGCGGTGTCGGGCACCCGGACCGCCGCGCGCTCGGCGGTGGTGAGGATGTCGAGGTCGCCGACGCGGGTGTCCGGATCGGCGACCGCCGCGGTGAGCAGGAGTTCGAACCGGTCGAGGATCCGCTGGACGGTCGGGCCGTCGAACAGGTCGGTGCTGTATTCGACGTAGCCGCGGATCCCGGCCGGGGCACCGTCGGATCCGTGCTGCTCGGCGACGGTGAAGGCGAGGTCGAACTTCGCCGCGCCGCTGCCGGTCAGGTCCGAGGTGACGGTCAGCCCGGGCAGCGACACCGTGCCGATCGGCGCGCTCTGCAGCGCCAGCATGACCTGGAAGAGCGGGTTCCGCGCGGTGTTCCGCTCGGGGTTGAGCTTCTCGACGAGGTGTTCGAAGGGCGTGTCCTGGTTCGCGTAGGCGGTGAGGTCGGTGGCGCGGCTGCGCGTGATGACGTCGCGGAAGGTGGGGTTGCCCTCGAGGTCGATGCGGAGCACGAGCGTGTTGACGAAGAACCCGACAAGGTCGTCGAGGGCGTCGTCCAGCCGTCCGGCGATGGGGGAGCCGAGCGGGATGTCGGTGCCCGCGCCGAGGCGGGACAGCAGCGCGGCCAGCCCCGCTTGGAGGACCATGAAGAGGGTGGCGTCGTTGTCCTGGGCCAGCTCCAGCAGGGCCGCGTGCAGCTCCGGGCCGAACCGGCATTCGGCGAGTTCGCCGCGGAAACTCGCCACGGCCGGGCGGCGCCGGTCGACGGGCAGGGCCAATTCTTCGGGGGCGCCGGCGAGGGTGTGCCGCCAGTGGTCGATCTGCCGGCTGATGACGGAGTCCGGGTCGGCTTCGTCGCCGAGCAGTTCGTGCTGCCAGAGCGTGTAGTCGGCGTACTGGACGTCGAGGGCGGGCCAGCCGGGTGTTTCCCCGGCGAGCCGGGCGGTGTAGGCCGCCGACAGGTCCGCGCTCAACGGCCGCAGCGACCAGCCGTCACCCGCGATGTGGTGCAGCAGCACCAGCAGGACGTACTCGTCCTGTCCACAGTGGAACAACCAGGCCCGCACCGGCAGCTCGGCCGACAGGTCGAACCGGTACCGCACGGCCTCGTCCACCGCGGCCTGCACGCCGTCGCGGTCGGTCGGCACCACTTCCAGGACCGGCTCGGCCCCTTCGAGCACCTGCTGCCGCGGGCGGCCGCCCGTTTCCGGGAAGACCGTGCGCAGCACCTCGTGCCGGTCCACCACGTCACCCAGCGCCGACCGCAGGGCGTCCTCGTCGAGCGACCCGGACAGGCGCAGCACCAGCGGGATGTTGTAGGTCGGGCTCGGGCCCTCCAGTTTGTACAGGAACCACAACCGCCGCTGGGCGAAGGAGAGCGGGATCTCCGCCGGCCGCTCCCGGCGCCGGAGCGGGGTCCGGGCGGCCTGCCCGGCGTCGAGCCGCCGCGCCAGCTCGCCGGGGGTCGGCGCCTCGAACACGGCGCGGACGGACAGTTCGACCCCGAACGTCGACCGCACCCGGCTGATCAACCGCGTCGCCAGCAGCGATTGCCCGCCGAGGGCGAAGAAGTTGTCGTCGACGCCGACCGCGCGCAGCCCGAGGAACTCGGCGAACAACGAGCAGAGGATCTCTTCCTGGGGCGTGCCCGGCCGCCGGCCGCGCACCTCGGTGCTCAGGTCCACCGGCGGCAGAGCCCGCTGGTCGACCTTGCCGTTGGCGGTCAGCGGCAGGGCGGCGATCGGCGCGTAGACCACCGGCACCATGTATTCGGGCAGCGATCGGGCCGCGTGCTCCCGCAACGCCGACGGGTCCACGGCCAGGCCGGCCGGGACGACGTAGGCGACCGGGAGGCGGGAGCCGGCGTGCTCCTTGACCACCACGGCGGCCGCGGCGACGTCCGGGTGCTCGGTCAGCACGGCCTGGATCTCGCCGAGCTCCACCCGGAAACCGCGGATCTTGACCTGGTCGTCGGCCCGCCCGAGGAACTCCAGCGCGCCGTCGGCACGCCGCTGGACCCGGTCGCCGGTCCGGTACATCCGGGTGCCGGGCGCCCCGGACGGATCGGCGACGAAGCGCTCCGCGGTGGCGGCGGGCTGCCCGACGTACCCGCGGGCGAGGCCTTCCCCGGCAAGGTACAGCTCGCCGGGCACACCGGGCGGCACCGGCCGCAGCCGCTCGTCCAGCACATAGGCGAGCACGTTGTCCATCGGCAGGCCGATCGGCACGTTCGTCTCGTCCACCCGGTGCGGGGCGCGCATCGGGTGGCACGTCGCGAACGTCGTCGTCTCGGTCGGGCCGTAAACGTGGACGACGGTCGTGTCCGGGCACCGGTCGATCGCCCGCTGGATCGCCTGCGGCGAAACGAATTCCCCGCCCGTCCACACCGCACGCACGCCGGCGAGCGCCGACGGCGCGTCCTCGACGAGGGCGTTGAACAGCGCGGTGGTCAGGAAGACCGACGTGATCCCCTGGCCGGTGAGGAGGTCGGCGATGGCCGTGATGTCCAGGTCGCCGTCCGGCGCGATGACCACTTCACCGCCGGACAGCAGCGGAACCCACAGCTCGTAGGTGGACGCGTCGAAGGCGTGCGGGGACCGCAGCAGCACCCGCTCCTGGGCACCGTCCCGCCACCGCCGGTCCAGGGCGTGGGCCAGGACGTCCCGGTGGGTGATGCCGATGCCCTTGGGCGTGCCGGTCGAGCCGGAGGTGTACATGACGTAGGCGAGCTGTTCCGGCTCCGCGTCGGGCAGGGCCGTGTGCGCGGTGGCCCGGTCCCCGGCGAGCACGATCCGGTCGGGCGGCACCAGCTCGCCGGCCGTCGCGTGCAGGCCGGCGTCGGTCAGCAGCAGCGGTGCCCCGGTGTCGGCCAGGATCCGGCGGAGCCGGTCCACCGGCTGGCGGGGGTGCAGCGGCACGTAGGCGCCACCGGCCTTGAGGACCGCCAAGGTGGACACGACGAGGTCGGGCGAGCGGCCCTGCAGGAGGGCCACCGGTGTCTCCGGGCCGATTCCCTTGGCCCGCAACGTGTGCGCCAGCCGCTCGGCCCGCTCGTCGAGCTCCTGGTAGGTGATCGTCGTCCCGCCCGAGCGCAACGCCACGGCCCCGGGCGTACGGGCGGCCTGCTCGGCGAAGCGGCCGTGCACGGTTCCGGCGAGCCGGCCGGGTTCGAACGCGGTGTCGTTCCAGGAGGCCAGCGCCCGGCGTTCGGCGGCGGTCAGCACGTCGAACCGCGCGATGGACTCGTCCGGGCCGGCCAGCGCCTGGGTGACCACGTGCGCGAAGCGGTCGATGATCAGGTCGACCGTCCGCCGGTCGAACAGGTCGGTCGAGTACTCGACGAAACCCTCGATCCCGTCGGGACCGCCGTCCGGCGCACGCCGTTCGTTCAGCATGATCGCCAGGTCGAACCGCGACACGCCGGCGCTCACGACCTCGTAGCGGGCGGCCAGCCCGGGCAGGTCCGGCTCCTGCGGCCGGTCCTGCAGCGTCAGCATCACCTGGAACAGCGGCTGCCGCGACAGCGAGCGGGCCGGGGCGAGCGCCTCGACGACGTGCTCGAACGGCAGGTCCTGGTGGGAGTAGGCGGCGAGGTCGGTGCGCCGCACCCGATCGACCAGCGTGCGGAAACTCGGGTCACCCGAGGTGTCGGTGCGCAGGACGACCGTGTTCACGAAGCACCCGACGAGCTCGTCGAGCGCGCTGTCGGGACGACCCGCGACCGAGACGCCCAGCGGGATGTCCCGGCCGGCCCCGAGCCGGGCGAACAGCGCGCTCAACGCGGCCTGCAGGATCATGAACGGGGTGCTGTGGGTTTCGCGGGCCAGCCGGGTGATCGCGGTGTGCACGTCCCGGTCGAAGGTCAGCGTGCGCAGTTCGCCCCGGTAGCTGGTGACGGCCGGGCGCGGCCGGTCGGCGGGCAGGTCGACCTGTTCGGGCAGCCCGTCGAGGTGCTCGCGCCAGAACGCCAGCTGCCGCGCCGCGACGCTGTCCGGCGCGGCGGGATCACCGAGCATGTCCCGCTGCCAGAGCGCGAAGTCCGCGTAGTCCACGGGAAGCGGCCGCCACGCGGGCGCGCGCCCGGCGGACCGGGCGGTGTACGCGGACGCGAGGTCCCGGGCCAGCGGCCCGGTGGACCAGCCGTCACCGGCGATGTGGTGCATCAACAGCAGCAGCACGTGCTCGTCCGCGGCCACCTGGAACAGGGTGGCCCGCAGCGGCGGCTCCGCGGCGAGGTCGAACCGGTGGCGCGCGGCCTCGCGCAGCGACTCCGCGAGGCGCTCCGCGGCGACCGGGACGACCGGCAGCGCGGGCGTGAAGACGTCCAGCACCGACTGGTGCGGTACGCCGCCGGTGACCGGGAAGACCGTCCGCAGCGCACTGTGCCGGCCGGCCACGTCGGACACGGCGGCCCGGAGCGCGGCGACGTTCAGCGAGCCGGACAGCCGCAGGGCCAGCGGCACGTTGTAGGTCGCGCCGTCGTCCAGCTGGCTGAGGAACCACAACCGCCGCTGCGCCGAAGAAAGGGGAACGTGCTCCGGCCGGGGCCGGTGCACCAGCGGGGGACGGCGGGTGCGCCCGGGGTCGAGTGCCCCGGCGACCTTGGCCGGGGTGCGCGCGTCGAACAGTTCCCGCACCGGCAGTTCCCGGCCGAGTGCCGACCGGAGCTTGCCGATCAGCCGGACGGCGGACAGCGAATGCCCGCCCAGCTCGAAGAAGTCGTCGTCGGCCGCGACCGCGGGGACGCCGAGCACCTCCGCGAACAGGGTGCACAGGACCTCTTCGGTCAGGTCGCGGGCCGCGCGCCGGCCCGAGCCGGCCGCCGGGCCGGGCACCGGCAGCCGGGCGCGGTCGATCTTGCCGTTCGGCAGCACCGGCAGGCTGTCCAGCAGGACGAAGACGCCGGGCACCAGGTGGGCCGGCAGAAGCCGCTTCGCGTGGGCACGCAGGGCTTCCTCGCCGAGGCCGCCGTCGGTGACGACGTAGGCGATCAGGCTTTCGCCCTCCGCGTCCGCGGTGACGACCGCCTGGCGGACGGCCTCGTGGCCGAGCAGGGCGTGCGCGACTTCGCCCGGTTCGATGCGATAGCCGCGGATCTTCACCTGGTCGTCGGCCCGGCCGCGGAAGAAGAGGCTGCCGTCCGGGCCCCAGCCGGCTTCGTCGCCGGTGCGGTACATCCGCGAGCCGGGCGGACCGAACGGGTCGGCGACGAAGCGTTCCGCGGTCAGCGCGGCCCGCCCGAGGTAGCCGCGAGCCAGCGCCGGACCGCTCAGGTACAGCTCGCCCGTGCCGCCGGGCGGCACCGGCAGCAGCGCCTGGTCGAGCACGCGGACGTGCGTACCGGCGACCGGCCGGCCGATCGGCGGTGGCGCGTCCCCGGCCAGCGGGCCTGCCATCAGCGCACACACGGTGCTTTCCGTGGGGCCGTACGCGTTGACCAGCACCCGCCCGGCGGACCAGCGCTCCACCAGGTCACCGGAGAGGGCTTCGCCACCGGCCAGCAGGACCTGCACGCCCGGCAGCGCGTCGGCCGGCAGCACCGCCAGCGCGGACGGCGGCAGGAGCAGGTGGGTGACCCCGTACTCGGCACAAAGCTCGACCAGCGGCGGCCCGGGCAGCAGCCGGTCGGGGTGGGCGACGACGAGCGCGCCGCCGGTCAGCAGCGTCATCGACCATTCCCAGAACGCGGCGTCGAAGCTCGGCGACGCGAACTGCAGCATCCGGGCCCGCGGTCCGAGGCGCAGCCGGCCGGCCTGCGGGCCGATCAGGCTGCGCACCCCGGCGTGGGTGACGACGACGCCCTTGGGCAGACCGGTCGAACCGGAGGTGTAGATGACGTAGGCCGGGTGTCCGGGCGCGGCGGCGGGCGCGAGCGGGCCGGCCGGCAGCCCGGCCAGCGCCCGGCGGACCTCGGGGTCGTCCAGGACGATCCGGTCCGGGCCGGCGGGCAGCGCGCCGGCCAGCGCGCCGGTGGTGAGCACCGCGGCCGGCCGGGAGTCGCCGAGCATGTGCGCGATGCGCTCGGCCGGGTAGGCCATGTCCACCGGGAGGAACGCCGCACCGGCCTTGACCACGGCGAGGCAGGCGACCACGTGGTCCGGGCCGCGCGGCAGCGCGAGGGCGACGATCCGCTCCGGGCCGAGGCCGCGCGACCGCAGCAGCCGGGCCAGCCGGTCGGCCCGCGCGGCCAGTTCGCGGTAGGTCAGCGTGCCTTCGGCGCCGATCACCGCCGGGGCGTCGGGCGTTTCCGCGGCCTGGCGGTCGAAGTCCTCGCCGATGGTCACCGCTTCGGCGGCGGGCGGCCCGGCGGTGAACTCCCGCAGGACGTCGTCCTCGTGGCCGGTGAGCAGGGACAGGCGGCCGATCGGCAGCTCGGGCCCGCCGGTGCAGATCTGGTCCAGGACGCTTTCGAACCTGCGCCGGTGCTCGGCGAGCGAGGCCGCCGTGTACAGCAGCGGGTTGGCCTCGATGCGGAACTGCAGCCGCCCGTCGGGCTGCTCGAAGACGGTGAACTTGATGTCGTCCACCTCGCCGGTCGCGATGTTCGTCCGGATCGTCGGGGCGTCGGTGAACCGCGGCTCCTCGGCGAACGGGATGATGTTGACCACCGGGCCGAACGTGCGCGGCCAGTCGGCCGGGAACCGCAGGTCGCGGCGCACGATCTCGAACGGGAAACGCTGGTGGCGCAGCATCTCCCCGGTCGCGGCGGCGGTCTGCACGGCCAGTTCGGAGACGGTGTCCCGCGGCGAGGCGGCCACCCGCAGCGGCAGCACGTTCGTGACCATGGCGGGCGTGTTCCGGCCGGCGGGCCCGACCCGGCCGGTGACCGGCACGCCCAGGATCACGTCGGCCGATCCGGTGACCCGGTGCAGGTAGGCGACGACGACGGCGAGGAACACGCGCCGCCAGGTGGTGCCCGCCTGCTCGGCGATGGCGCGCAGCCCGGCCAGCCGCTCGGCCGGGACGGCGAACATCTCGACCAGGGTCGGTGCCACGGCGTGCGCGGCGCTCCCGGGCAGCAGCAGCGGCTCGGGCCGGTCGGCGAACCGCTCGGTCCAGTACCGCCGCTCCCGGTCGTAGTCCGCCGAATCGCGGTATTCCCGCTCCTCGTCGAGGACGGTCCGCAGCGGCGGGAACGGCGCCGGGCTCTCGGTCGTGGCGCCGGTCAGCTTCGCGTAGTTCTCGCTGACCCGCCGGCTCACCAGGAAGACGCCGAAGCCGTCGAGCGCGATGTGGTGGTAGCGGTGGTACCAGAGCACCCGCTCGTCCTCGATGCGGAACAGCGCGTGCGCGAACAGCGGTCCGTTGCCGAGGTCGACCGGGCGGCCCATGTCCGCCTGCATCCACTCCTCGGCTTCCGCCCGCGGGTCCGGCCGGCCACGCAGGTCGAAGACCGGGATGTCGTAGGGCGCGCGCCGGATCTCCTGCAGCGTCTCCCCGCCTTCGGAGGAGAACCGCAAGTGCAGGGACTCGGTGTCGTCCACCGCGTCCCGCAGTGCCTTCTCGAACGCCGTGAGGTCGACGGCGCCCGTCACCTCCAGGTAGCCGCCGAGGTTGAGCGACGTGTTGTCCGGATCGAGGTGCTGGATGAACCACACCCCGAACTGGGAGGCAGTCAGCGGCCAGCGGTTACCGGCGACCTCGGGCATCGGGCACGTACTCCTTCGCTGACGGATCGGCCTGCGGGTGGGCGTGATCGGTGGGGATCGCGGTGATCGCGCCGAGGCGCTCGCCGAGCGGGGTGATGCCGGCGATCGTGTACCCGGCGGTCTCGAGCAACTGCGTGAACTCGCCGCGGGTCCGCTCCTTGCCGTCGAAGATCGACAGCATGTAGAGGTCCATGATCGCGGTCATTTCGCCGTCGGCTCCCGCGAGCGCGTGCTCCTCGGCGAACAACTCGATGATCAGCAGCGTGGCCCCCGGGGGCATGGCGGCCCGGCACGTGCGCAGCAGCCGCAGGCAGTGTTCGTCGTCCCAGTCGTGCAGGATCTGCCGCAGCAGGTAGAGATCGCCGCCGCCGGGGATCCGCCCGAAGAAGTTGCCCGCCCTGATCTCGCAGCGCCCGGTCAGCCCGGCGGCTTCCATCCGCAGCCGGGCCTTGGCCGCCACCCGCGGCAGCTCCAGCACGACGCCCCGGGCCGCCGGGTAGGACCGCAGCAGGTGCTCGAGCAGCGCACCGTCGCCCGCGCCGACGTCGACGATGGTCCGGTAGCCGGAGAAGTCCAGCCCGGCGACGATCCGGTCGAGGTCGAGCGCGAGCCCGGTCGCCTGCGACAGGTCGAAGATCGCCCGCGTCTCGGGCTTGAGGTCGACGTAGGAGAAGAAGTCGGTGCCGAAGGCCTCGGAGAAGGCCGTGTTCCCGGTCCGCAGCGTGACGTCGTACTGGTTCCACGCCTGGCCGATCTCGTTGCCGACGAGCATCGCGGTCGGCCACGCCGAAGCCGGGGTGCCGCTGCGCAGCGACGCGCCGAGGGGCGTCAGACCGAACGTGCCGTCGGGGTGTTCGGCGAACACCCCGAACGTCGCCAGCGCGCGCAACGTCTGCCGGAGCGACGCGGGGTTCGTCGCCGTCTCTTCCGCCAGTTCGGCCGCCGACCGTGCCCCGTCGCCGATCAGGTCCGGAATGCGCAGGGCAGCGATGCTGCACAGCGCACGGGACACGAGATGGCCGTAGAGCAGCCGCCTCATCCGCAGGGCGTGCTCGACGTCCGGCTTTTCCTCGCCCACCAGCCGATGCCCCCTTGCGGCTCGGGTTCCCTGACTCCGTCACGGTAGGTGTGACGTGCCGGACATTCCGTTGTCGTGTCAGCAAGTTGCCCGAGGTCGCGGCCGTGGCGAGCCGGTCGGTGACCGTGGGCTGACGCAGAGACGGCACCGCTGACAACTTCCTGCCAGCGCACCCGTCGTGGCCGACGCGGTAGGGCAAGTTTCGCGCTGGGCAAACGCTTCCAGCGACAACCGAGGGAGGTCGACATGTTGCGCACCATGCTCAAGTCGAAGATCCACCGGGCCACCGTGACCGACGCGGACCTGGACTACGTCGGTTCGCTCACCGTCAGCCGCGACCTGATGGACGCCGTCGACCTGCTTCCCGGTGAACTCGTCGCCGTGGTCGACGTGACCAACGGGGCCCGGCTGGAGACCTACGTCATCGAAGGCGAACGGGATTCGGGGTCGATCTGCGTCAACGGCGCGGCGGCCCACCTGGTCCACCCCGGCGACATCGTGATCATCCTGGCCTACGCCCAGCTGAGCGAAGACGAGCTCGACGGGCACCGGCCGAAGGTCGCGCACGTCGATCCGGAGAACCGCATCGTCGTGGTGGGCGGGGACCCCGCGGCGCCGCTGGAAGCGCAGCCGGTATCCAAGCTGCCGGGCTAGCTGCCGGGGGAGCTGGCATCGGACTCCACGGGAAGGCCTTGCGACCCGAAACCAGTCCAGACCAGTACGGCGACGGGTCGGGCGGCCTTTTCATCTGGAGGAAAACGTGAACAGTTCCCAGCTGACCAGACGCAGGTTTCTCAGCACGGCCGGCAAAGCGGCCGCCGCCGTCGCCATCGCCCCCGCCGTCGTGGGCGCGGCGAAGGTCGAGGTGGTGGACACGCTGATCGTCGGAAGCGGCTACGCGGGCTCGGTCGCCGCCTACCGCCTGGCCAAAGCCGGGCGGAACGTGCTCGTCCTGGAACGCGGACAGCGCTGGCCCATCAAGTCCACCGGCGACACCTTCGCCACCGTCCGCAACCTCGACGGCCGGGCGTCGTGGCTGTCGACCAGCGTCCCGGCCCCGCGCTACACCGGGGTGCTCGAGTTGTTCGCGGGCAACGGGATCTCGGTGTACGGCGGGGCGGGCGTCGGCGGCGGATCGCTGGTGAACAACGGGATCACCATGCAGCCACCGCGGAACCTGTTCACCAGCAGCTTCGGCAGCCTGCTCGGCTACGACGAGATGCAGTCCTGCTGGTACCCGCGCGCGCAGGCGCTGCTGGGCGCCACCCCGATCCCCGACGACGTGCTGAACTCGTCGTGGTACGCCAGTGCCCGCGACTTCGAGCGGGAGGCGGTGCGCGCCGGCCTGCCGATCGTGAAACCCGGTGTCCTGGTCGACTGGGGTGTCGTGCGCAAGGAGATGGCGGGCACCGCGGTGCCGTCGACGATCCTGGGCGACTCGGCGTTCGGCATCAACAGCGGCGCGAAGCTCAGCGTCGACCGGACCATCCTCGCCGGGGCCGAAGCCACCGGCCGGGTCTCGGTGCTCACCCTGCACCAGGTGCGGGACATCACCCGCTCCGGCGACACCTACCTCGTCACGTGCGAGCTGCTCACCGAGGCGGGCGACGTCCAGGGCACGGCGCAGTTCGCGGCGCGCAACGTCTTCCTCGCCGCCGGTTCCGTGCACACCACGCGGCTGCTGGTGCGGGCGAAGGCCCGCGGGGACCTGCCGAAGCTCAACCAGAACGTCGGCAGCCAGTGGGGGAATTCGGGGGACTGGGAGTACGTCCGGATCGGCACGCAGCCGTACCCGCCGTCCACCGGCGGCCCGGCCAACATCGGGGCCACCGACTACGGCAACCCCTACAACCCGGCGACGCTGCTGACGTTCCCGGCCTCGCCGTCGCCGGTGGAGGGCCGGGGGATCAGCGCCGCGATCGTCACCCAGATCTGCCCGCCGATCGGGTCCTTCTCGTACAACGCGACGACGGACGCGGTCGACCTCAACTGGCCGGCCAGTGACCCGGTGGCGGTGCGGATGGCGAACGCCACGAACGACGCGGTCGCCCGGTTGAACGCGGCCAACGCGGGCACCGAGCTCTACTGGTCCAGTTACGCCAACGCCTCGCACGCGCTGGGCGGCGTCGTGCTCGGCCGGGCCACTCGTCCCGACGACGGGGGCGTGCTCGGGTACAACGGTCTCTACGTCATCGACAGCGCGCTCATCCCCGGCTCGACCGGGGCGGTGCCGCCGTCGCTGACCGTCACCGCCCTCGCCGACCGGTGCGTGACCAACGCGCTCACCAAGGGCCTGGCCGGGGCCTAGCCGGTGGCACGGCGTGGCCCGTCCGCCGTCGCGGGCGGGCCACCCCGTGCTCCGGTCAGCCGACGAGCTTGTCGAGTTCGCCGAGGTCCTCGTCGGACAGCTTGAGACCGGCCGCCGCGATGTTCTCCTCGAGGTGCGCCACGGTCTTCGTGCCCGGGATCAGCAGGACGGACGGCGAGCGGGCCAGCAGCCAGGCCAGGGCGACCTGGGCCCGGGTCGCGTTGTTGCGCTCGGCGACGCCGTCGAGGGTGCTCTCCTGCTCGTCGCTCGGGGCCATGCCCGGCGGCAGCTGGGACTTGTCCAGCCCCGGCCGCAGCATGCCGGCGGCGAGCGGGAAGTACGGCACGAACGCGATGCCGTTCTGCTCGCAGTGCTTGAGCACGTCCACCGACGCGCGGTCCAGCAGGTGGAAGCGGTTCTGCACGGACGCGACCGGAGCCTGCTTGCGGGCTTCTTCGAGCTGCTCGACGGTGACGCCGCTGAGGCCGAGGTTCCGGATCAGCCCGCGCTCGCGCAGCTTGACCAAGGCCTGGAAGGAGTCGGCGAAGGACGTCGACTCGTCGGGGAACATCAGGCCGTCGCCGCCGACCCGCAGGTACACCAGGTCGAGCACCCCCTTGCCCAGCCGCGCCAGGTTCTCCTCGACCTGGTCGCGCAGCGATTCGGGGGAGGCCACGGCGTTGAACGACTTCCACTCGTCGCGCTCGACACCGACCTTCGTCGCGACGACGATGTCCTCGCGGTAGGGCTCCAGCGCCTCGCGGATCAGCTCGTTGGCCACGTGGGGGCCGTAGGCGTCGCTGGTGTCGATGTGGTCGACGCCCAGCTCGACGGCCCGCCGGAGCACGGCGATCGCGGCGTCGTGGTCCTCCGGCGGCCCCCACACCATCTGGCCGGGCAGCTGCATGGCGCCGTAGCCCATGCGGTTGACGCTGACGCCCTCCGCCAGCTGCAGCCGTCCCGCCGCCGCGGCGTTAACTTCGTGACTCACTCTCAGCCCCTCTTCGTTGTGCGCGCACGCCCAATGCGGCGCGTTGGTTGATCCGGTCGTGCACGGAGGCGGTGGTGACCCCTCCGTCGGCGTGACGGTCGAGTTTTCCCCGGTTCACCAGGTCGTGCACCGCTTGCTTCGAAACCCCCAGCATGGCGCCGGCCACGGCGTAGGACACCGCGTGGGCACCGGGGTGCCCGGCGCGCCAGGCCACGACGACACCGAGCGGGGTCCGCCACCATTCGGCGGGCGGATCGAACGGCTCGTCGCCGGGGTAGAGGACGTGCACCAGGCGGATCGCCGTCCGCGTGGCGAGTTCCTCGTCCGTGCCCAGCATGTACGCCGCCCACGCCCCGGCCCGCTCGGCCATCCGGGACCGGACCGATTCCAGCTCCGATTCCAGCAGGACTTCCAGCGGGTCGAGCAAACGGGTTTCCGCCAGGGAGAGCATCTGCGCGGTCAGGTCGCTCCAAGTGGGAATTTCCATGTGCACAGCATCCCCCTAGGTCGATCGTCGAGAGGTGGTGCGGGGTCCTTGACTTCTGCCGTCAGTCTGGATAACACAGAAATCCCCCGTCATGCACCAGCTCCCTCGACTGCTCGACGAGAGCCAGTCTCTAGCATTTGACGATCGCCGTCAAGTACCGCGCGACGGCGGCGCGGCTTCCCCACCGTCACCGGCGGACGAGCACCGGCAGGCTCGAGAACCCGTACGAGCCCTGCCGCGCCCACAGCGCCGGCTCCGCGTCCGGATCGAGCCGGAACCGGTCCAGGTGGGGGTAGAGGGCGCGGAAGGCGAGGTCGACCTGCATGCGGGACAGCGCCGATCCCGGGCAGAAGTGCGGCCCCGCGCCGAAGGCGAGGTGGTCCATCACGTTCGTGCGGTCCAGGTCGAACACGTCCGGGCGGGGGAAGTGCCCGGGGTCGCGGTTCGCCGAACCGAGCAGCACGTGCACGAGCTGACCGGCGCCCACCGGGACGCCGTGCAGCACCATGTCCTCCTTCGCCCGGCGCAGCAGCCACTGGATCGGGCTGAACACCCGGAGGTACTCCTCGGCGAAGTCCGGGGTGCGCTCCGGGTCCGCGGTCAGCCGCGCGGCCAGCTCCGGGTCCGACAGCAGCAGGCGGAACCCGCCGGACAGCAGGTTCATCGTGGTCTCGTGCCCGGCGGCGACGAACGACCAGGCCAGGGTGGTCAGCTCGGTCCTGGTCATGTCCCCGGCCTCCTGCTGGACCACCAGCTCGCCGAGGATGTCGCCGCGGTTGGGCCGGCCGCGCCGGGCGGAGGCGAGTTCCTCCATGTAGTTGCCGAACTCGATGAGGTCCTCGAGGAAGCCCGGCACCTCGGACGGGTCCAGGCCGGCCGCCACGGCGAAGGCGTCCATCACCGCGCCCGACCACCGCCGCAGGTCGGCCTTGCGGTCGAGGGGCACGCCGAGCATCCCGCCGACCACCCGCAGCGGCAGCGGTTCGGCGAACGCCTCGACGAAGTCGACGCGGTCCTTGGTGAGCATGTCGGCGACCAGGCCGTCGATGATCTCCTTCACCCAGTCGCCGAGGGTGCCGACCAGCCGGGCGCTGAAGGAGCGGTTGGTCATCCGGCGCATCCGGGTGTGCTCGGGCGCGTCCCGGTTGACCAGCATGGGGAAGTTGAGCATGTCGTCGCGGCGGATCTGGGACGAGAACCGGTTCTTGTCCCGCAGCGCCATCGACACGTCGTCGTAGCGGCTCAGGACGTAGAAGTCCTCCCCCTCCCACGTCCCGTTCGGCACGAGGTGGACCGGTGCCTCCTCGCGCAGCCTCCGGTACAGCGGCCACGGGTTGAAGCGGTACTCCGGATCGGCGAGATCGATGGTCAGCGTGTCCACTTGAAACGTTCCTCCCGGCTGACGGCGGCCTTGACTGGCGAGGTTCAACGGCGCGTGGGCGGGTCGACGAACCCGCTGCGGACGTAGGCGTCGAGGTAGGTGTGCACGAGCCCGGTGTCCAGCGGCGGGCAGGTGACCCGGAGCGCGGCCCGCGTGGCGGCGGACTCCGAGCGGGGCAGCCGGACGTCGTCGACCGCGTCGTTGAGGAAGGGGATCAGGCCCAGCAGGGCCATCGTGCCCGACCGGCTGCCCACGATCCGGGAGCGCCACTGCTCGAACGGCAGCCGGGTCAGGCGGTAGCCGTACTCCTCGACCGCGTCGAAGAACTCCGGCCAGGACATCTCCGCGGGGTTGACCAGGTGGAACGTGCGGCCGCGCAGGTCGGGCCGGGTGGTCGCCTCGGCCATCGCCGCGGCCACGTAGTCGACAGGCGCGGGCTGCACGGGCATTTCCACGTGCTCGGGCGCGATCCCGGCCTCGACGCAGCCCTTGACCATCATGCTCAGGTGGTCCAGCCGGTTGAACGCGCCGGTCGTGCTGTGCCCGCCGGTGTTGATGCGGTGCACGGTGACCGGGACCCCGCGTTCGCCGGCGGTGCGGACGAGCCGCTCGGCCACCCACTTGCTCTGCGCGTACCCGACGACCAGGGAGCCGCTCGCGGTCAGGTCCACGGTTTCGTCGACGACGTCGGCGGCGTATTCGCGCGAGGAGAAGACGCCGACCGTGGAGGCGTAGTGGACCGGGCGCGGCGCGCCGACGGTCGCCAGCCGCAGGATCTCGCGCGTCCCGCCGACGTTGGCGGCTTCGAGGTTGCGGTACGGGTAGGTCCACTTCACCTGGGCGCCGCAGTGGACGATCTCCCCGGCCAGCTCGTGCAGCCCGGCGAACGTGCGTTCGTCCAGCCCCAGCAGCGGTTTCGTCAGATCGCCGGGCACCGGCCGGATGCGGGACCGGTGGGCCCCGGCGTCGAGGCCGTAGCGGTCGAGGTTGTCCAGCACCCGCCGCAGGGCGTGCGCTTCGTCCTCGGCCCGCACCAGGCAGTGCACCGGTCCCGGCCGCCGCGCCAGCAACTCGGCCAGCACGAACGCCCCGACGAAGCCGGTCGCCCCGGTCAGCAGCACGCCCTCCGGTGCGGACCCGGCCGGCGCGGGTGGCTCGTGCGCGGTGATCGACGGCTCGAGTTCGGCACGGCGGGCCATCTCGGCCACGGTCATGGGCTGCAGCCGGGCCCGCAGGGCGGCGGGGCCCGCCGGCTTGCCCGCCCGCGGGGCCGGACCGGACGTGGCGGGGCCCGCGCTCGTGCCCGTGCTCGTGCCGGCGGCGGTCTCGATCTCGGTGGCCACGAGCTCCGCGAGCGACGCGAGGCCGCTGTCGGTGAACAGGCTTTCCAGCGCCAGCGGCACCTTCAGGTCCCGCTCGACCGCCGTGCTGAACTCGGCCAGCATCAGCGAGTCGAAGAACATCGACAGCGGTGCGTGCTCGTCGATCTCGTCCCGGCCGGTGCGCAGGATCGCCGCGGCCAGCCGGACGAGGTGCTCGCACACCTGCCGGGCGCGCTCTTCCTTGCTCGCCGAGCGGAGCGCGCCGAGGTCGGGGCCGGGCACCACGGCGGCACCGCGGCCCGGCGCCAGCAGCCGTTCCAGCGCGGGCGCCGGGATCTCGGCGAACCGGACGCCGGACAGTTCCGCGACCGGGTCGCCCCGTTCGTCGGTGAGCACGAGGTCGCCGATCACCGTCCGGTCGGGCGCCGTGCGCGTCACGGCGCGGCAGCGGAACGTCCCGGCGGCCGCCGGGCGGTGGACGACGATGCGGTCGTAGCCGGTACCCAGCCGGACGTGCCGGTCGCGGTCCGGCCCGGTGGCCGCGGCGACGCCGACGAGTTGCACGCAGGCGTCGAGGAGCAGGAGGTCGGCGCGCACCCCGGCGCGGACACCCGCGGTGGCGGTGTCCGGGGCGACGAGCGTGCCCTCGCAGACGCCGGGGCCGCGGCGCGCGGTGCGGACGAGCCGGAAGCTGGGGCCGAGGTGGAAGGACGGGTGCCAGGCCTGTTCGTAGAAGCCGTCGTGGTCGAGCTCGGCGGCGCCGGACAGGCCGGCCGGCGGCACGTCCACGGCGGACCGGACGGCGGAATCGGCGGCCACGAGGTCGGCGCGCACGTGGACGTGCCACTCGCCCGACGCGTCCTCGCCGAAGACGCGGGCCGTCGCCCGCCCGTCCGCCACCGGGTCGACGACGACCTGGATGCGGCGCAGTTCGTCGTCCGCCAGCACCACCGGCCGGGAGAGCACCACGTCCTCGGCCACCGGCGCGCTGCCGAGCAGCCGTTCCCCGGCCTGCAGCAGGAGTTCCACGAGCACCACCCCGGGCACCACGAGCCGGCCGTACACCCGGTGCTCGTCCAGGAACGGTGTGGTGCGCAGGGACAGTTCGGTCTCCGCGATCGCGCCGCCGGTGGCGGGCAGGACGAACCGCGGCCGCAACGGCTCCCGGACCGGCTTCGGCGCGGTCGCGCCGGGCGTCCAGTAGGCCCGGCGCTGGAACGGGTACGTCGGGAAGTCCGCCGAGCGGGGCCGCGGCGGGTTCACCTTGTCCCACCGGACGTCGACGCCCCGGGTCCAGACCCCGGCCAGCTCCGTCAGCAGGGACCGGTACGGACGCGCGGTGCCGAGCGCGATGACGACCTCGGCCGGAGTCCCGGCCGCCGGTCGCGCGCCGGACCGGCGATCGAGCCAGAACTCCGCGGTCGCCGCGGCGGTCGCGGCCCGGCCGTCGAGCACGAGGTCGGTGCCCGGCCGCGTCAGCCGGATCCGGGCGAGGACCGCGGGGAACTCGGCCGCGGTCGCCGCGGCCAGTTTCGCGCCGTCTTCGACCGGGAACACGCCGGCGAGCGCGGCCGCCGCGAAGGCGCCGCGGCCGGTCCCGCTGATCACGTGGGGTTCGACACCGACCGATCGCCACCAGCCGCCGAGCGCGACGGCGGCACCGTACGCCGCGGCCGGGTCCGGGGAGTCCGCGCCGTCCACGGCGAACACCACCCTCGGCGCGCCCCGCTTGCCGCGGGCCGCGAGCCGGCCGGCGTCGTCGGCCACGGCGTTCAGCCCGGCGATCAGCTCGTCCGTCGTCTCCGCGACGACCGCGGCGCGGTGGTCGAGATCGGCCCGCCCGACCCCCATGGCCCAGGCGACCTCGGCCGGGTCCAGGTCCCGGTGCGCGCCGACGAACCCGGCGAGCCGGCCCGCCCCGGCCCGCAGCGCCGCGACGCCGGAACCGCTGACCTTGACGACCACGGGCGCGGCGGGCGCGGCGACCGGCGGCGCCGGCCGCTCCGGCCAGTTTTCGATGACGGCGTGGGCGTTGGTGCCGCCGAAGCCGAAGGAGGACACCCCGGCCACCCGCCGTTCGTCCGGCCATTCGGTCCGGTGCGTCGCCACGCGGACCGGCAGTTCGTCCCAGGTGACGGCGGGGTTGGGCTGCTTCAGGTTGAGGTGGGGCGGGATGAGTCCGGTGTGGACGGTGAGGATGGTTTTGATGAGGCCGGCGATGCCGGCGGCGGCTTCGAGGTGGCCGATGTTGGTTTTGACGGAGCCGACCAGTACGGGCCGGTCGGCGGGCCGGTTTTCGCCGAGGACGTTGGCGAGTGCGCGGAGTTCGATGGGGTCGCCGAGCGGGGTGCCCGTGCCGTGCGCTTCCACGTAGCCGACGTCGGCGGGATCGATCCCCGCCACCTCGAGAGCGCGGCGGATGACCTGCTGCTGGGCGGCGGGGTTCGGCACCGTGATCCCGGCGCTGTTGCCGTCCTGGTTGACGGCGGTGCCGCGGACGGCCGCGAGCACGGTGTCGTGGTCGGTGACGTCGGACTGTCGTTTGAGGACCACGACGCCGCAGCCTTCGCCGCGGACGTAGCCGTCGGCGGTGGCGTCGAAGGTGCGGCACGCTCCCTGAGGGGAGAGCATGCGGGCGCCGCAGAGCGCGACCCAGACGTCGGGGGACAGCAACAGGTTCACGCCGCCGACCAGCGCGATGTCGCACTCGTCGTTGCGCAGGCTCTGCACGGCGAGGTGCAAGGCGACCAGCGACGAGGAGCACGCGCTGTCCACGGCCATGCTGGGCCCCAGCAGACCCAGCTGGAACGACAGCCGGTTCGCGATGAAGTTGCCCGCGCAGCCGGTCGCGGCGTAGCCGTCCACGACACCCATGCCGCCGCCGATCCCGAGCCGTTCGAAGTCCGAGCCACCCGCACCCATGAACACGCCCGTGCGCGAGCCGCGCAACGAGTCCGGGGCGATGTTCGCGGACTCCAGGGCTTCCCAGGCCACTTCGAGCACGAGCCCCTGCTGGGGATCCATGCTCGCCGCTTCCCGCGGCGACACCCCGAACAGGCCTCCGTCGAAGCTCCCGACGCCGTCGACGAACCCGCCGTGGCGCGTGTAGATCCGGCCCGGCAGCCCCACCACGGGCGAGAACAACCCGTCGACGTCCCAGCGGCCAGCCGGGATCTCGCCGACGCCCGAGCGGCCTTCCCCCAGCAGTTCCCAGAAGTCCGGTACCCCGGTGCCGCCGGGGAACCGGCAGCCGGCACCCACCACGGCGATCGGCTCGTGCTGCCGGCGCCGGAGTTCGGCCACCTCGGCCTTGGCGGTCTTCAGTTCGATCAGCGCGCGCCGCACGACGTCTTCCCGGCTGCGCGACGCCACCGGCCCCCGGTCGAGTCCGCTCGCTGTGCTCATGGCCGCCTCCGTCACTCGGGTCTTTCCAACTCGGCTTCGAGCAGCCGCAACAACTCGTCCTCGGGCAGGCCGGCGAGTTCGGCCGACAGCCCGCCGGCCGGGTCGTCTCCGGTCGCGGGTGCGGGATCCTCCGCCGGCAGCAAGGGTTCGAGGATGTCGTGCACCAGGAAGCCCGCCAGCGCCGCCACGTTCGGGTACTCGAACGCGACCGTCGCGGGCAGCCGGACGCCGAGCGCGGCCTCCAGCCGGGTCTTCAGCTCGACGCTGGTGATCGAGTCCATGCCCGCGGTGAAGAAGCCGAGGTCCCGCTCCAGCGGGTCGGTCCCGTCCCGGCCGAGCACCGCCGCGGTCTCCCGCTGCACCAGCTCTTCGGCGAGCCGCAGCCGCGCGGTCGCGTTCGCGCCGCCGAGACGGTCAAGCAGCACCGTGTCGACGGCGCCGGCCGGCCCGGCCGGCTCCGGGTCGAGGTCGGCCAGCAGTGGCCGGTCCCGCTTGGCGGACAGCACCGGCCGGAACCGCGCCCAGTCGACCGGCGCGACGGTGAGCTGCACCCGGGACGAGCCCAGCAGCCGGTCGAAGGCGTCGAGCCCCTCCTCGTCCGGCAGCACGCTCAGTCCCATCGCCTCGAAGTAGCCGGCGTGGTGGGCGGCCATTTCGCTGTCGGACCACCAGCCCCAGTTGACGGCGAGACCGGGGAGCCCGCGGCGGACGCGGTCGTGGGCCATGACGTCGAGGAAGTAGTTCGCGGCGACGTAGTGACCGGCCAGCGCCGAACCCCACACCGACGACGCCGAGGAGAACATCACGAAGAAGTCCAGCCGGCTGCCCGCGGTCACCGCGTCCAGCACCAGCGTGCCCTCGACCTTGGCCCGCAGCACGTCCCGGAAGTCCGGCCAGGTCATCGCGTCGATCGGGACGGGGGTGAAGACACCCGCCGCGTGCACCACGCCCCGGATCTCCGGCCACGGTGTTCCGGCGGTGTCGAACAGGGCCGCCATCGCGGGGGTGTCGGCGACGTCCGCGTCCGGGAGGTGGACGGTGACGCCGGAGCCGGCCAGTTCCCGGAGGAGCTGCGCGGCCCGGCCGGTGGGCGGTCGCCGGCCGAGCAGCACTAGGTGCCGCGCGCCGCGGGCGGCCAGCCGCTTCGCGATCCGCAGCCCGAGCGCGCCCCGGCCGCCGGTGACGAGGTACGCGGCCGAGGGGTCGAGGGCGTCCGGAGCGGGCGCGGGCAGCCGCTCGGCGCGTTCCAGGCGGGCGACCAGCCGGTCCCCGTCGCGGTAGGCCACCTGGTCCTCGCCGTCGCTGCAGAGCAGCTCGGCGACGATCGCGGCGGCGTGGGAATCGGCGTCCGGCTCGGCGGGGTCCAGGTCGATCAGCCCGCCCCAGGTTTCCGGGTGCTCCAGCGCCACCACCCGGCCCAGGCCCCACGCCGGGGTCTGGGCGGGCGTCGCGGCGGCGTGCCCGGCGGCGACCCCGCCGCTGGTCACCGCCCACAACCGGCCCGTCGTGATGGTGCCGGGAGCGGCGAGCAGCGGGCCGCAGGCGGCGGAGAGCGCCCGGTCCAGGTCGGCACCGGGACCGTCGACGGCCCCGGCGTCGAGGGCGCCGAGGTGCACGACCCCGTTGACGTCGGGGGTCGCGGCCAGGACTTCGGCCAGCCGCGCCCGCGTCGCGGCCAGGTCCGGTTCGGCCGTCGCCGCCGTCTCGATGACGAGGGAGGTGTGCCCGGCGGCGGCGAGGTGGGCCGCGACCCGGCCGGCGATCCCGCGGTGGTCGGCGAGCAGCACCCAGGTGCCCCCGTCGGGTTCGCGGACCCCGGCGGTCAGCTTGCGCGCCCGCCAGCGGATCTCGTAGACGTCCCGCTCCAGTGCTTCTTCCGGCCGGTCGGGCGTGCGCCGGGAGGGCAGCCAGTGCCGGGTGCGCACCCACTGCCGGGGCGGGAGGGGCGCCCGCCGGCCCGGCGCGGTCAGCGCGCCGTGGTCCAGGGCGTGTCCCAGGACGTGCAGGCCACCCGCCGCGTCCAGCATGGTTTCGCGGGGATCCTGGCCCGCCCGCATGGAGGCCAGCACGGTGGCGTCGGGAAGGGTCTGGCCGACGGCGGTGCCCAGGACGGCGTGCGGGCCGACTTCGACGACGGTGGTGGCGCGCCGGCCGGCCGCGGCGTGCAGGGCGTCGCGGAAGAGCACCGGCCGCAGGATGTTGTCCGCCCAGTAGCCGGCGGTGAACGCCTCCGGCCCGGCCGGTCCACCGTGGACGGTCGAGAAGACGGGCAGCCGCACCGGGGCGGGCACCAGGTCGCCGAGCTGTTCGAGCAGGCCGGCGGCGGCCGGCCGCATCAGCGGGGTGTGGAACGCGTAGTGCGGCGCGACGATGCGCCAGAGGACGCCCCGTCCGGCCACCTGCGCGCGCAGGTCGTCGAGGGCGGCCCGGTCCCCGGCCACGACGGTGCCGGCCGGGCTGTTGATCGCCGCGACGTGCAGGCGCCCGGCGAAGGGCCGGAGGAGCTCGGCGACCGTTTCGGCGGGCAGGCCCACCGCCGCCATGGCGCCGAGCCCCCTCGTCGAGGCCATCGCCTCGGCCCGGCGCACCACGATGCGCAGCGCGGTCCGCAGGTCGAACGCGCCCGCGGTGTGCGCGGCGGCGATCTCGCCGACGCTGTGCCCGATCACCGCGTCGGGCACCACGCCCCGATGCCGCCACAGCGCGCTCAGCGCCGCCTGCACCGCGAAGATCGCGGGCTGGGCGTAGGTCGTGTCGTCCATCCGGGACGCTTCGCGCGGCGCCGTCAGCTCGTCGAGCAGTGACCACCCCGCCAGCTCGCGGACGGTTGCGTCACACGATTCGAGCACCCCGCGGGCCGTCGGGTCGGCCAGCAGGCCGGCGCCCATCGCGGGCCACTGCGCGCCCTGTCCACTGTAGACGAACACCAGCCCGGCCCGGTCCTCCGGCGCGGCGGCCCGGCCGGTGCGGGCGGCCGGCCCGGTCAGCCGGTCGGCGGCCTCGGCCGCGGACCGGGCGACCACGGCCGTCCGGTACGGCAGGTGACGGCGGTGCGCGGCCGCGGTCCGGGCGATGTCCCGCCAGTCCGCGTCGGCCCGGCGCAGGTACTCGCCGTAGGCGGCCACGGTGGCATCGCGTCCCGCGGCCGTCGCCGCCGACACGACGAGCAGTTCCGGCGCCGGCGGCCCGGGATCGGCGACCGGAGCCGGTGCGGGCGCCTCGGCCAGCACGGCGTGGGCGTTCGTGCCGCTGAAGCCGAACGAGCTGAGCCCGGCGAGCCGGGGCCGGTCGGACGCCCACTCGGTGAGTTCCGTGGGCACGGTCACCGGCAGCCCGCTCCAGTCGACGTGCGGGCTGGGCTCCCGGAAGTGCAGGTGCGGCGGCACCTGGCGGTGGTGCAGGGCGAGGGCGACCTTGATCAGGCCGCAGACCCCCGCGGCCGCCTCCAGGTGGCCCACGTTGGTCTTGACCGACCCCACCAGCAGCGGCGGTGCGCCGTCGTCCGGTCGCAGCGAGTCGGCCAGCGCGGTCAGCTCCATGGGGTCGCCGAGCGGTGTTCCGGTGCCGTGCGCCTCGACGTAGCCGATCGTGCCGGCGTCTGCCCCGGCGTCCGCCAGCGCGGCGCGGATCACCTCGCGCTGCGCCGTGCCGTTGGGCACGGTCAGCCCGGCGCTGCGGCCGTCCTGGTTGACCGCGGTGCCGCGCAGCACGGCCCAGATCCGGTCACCCGCCGCCTGGGCGTCCGACAGCCGCTTGAGGACGACCACGCCGCACCCTTCGCCGCGGCCGTACCCGTCCGCGGACGCGTCGAACGTCTTGCACCGGCCGTCGGCCGACAACGCGTTCATCTTCGCCAGGCTGGTCGTGGTGGTGGCCGACAGCATGAGGTTCACGCCGCCGACCAGCGCCAGGTCGGACTCGCCCGACCGCAGGCTGCGCGCGGCCAGGTGCGCGGCCACCAGCGAAGACGAGCAGGCGGTGTCGATCGCCACGGCGGGTCCGGTCAGCCCGAGCAGGAAGGACAGCCGGCCCGCGGCGACGCTGAAGGTGTTGCCGGTGGCGGCGTAGGCGTCGATGTCGACCGCCCCGTCCGCGGCGAGCAGCTGCAGGTAGTCGGACGTGTTGATGCCGACGAACACCGACGTGGCCGAGTTCTCCAGCACGCCGGTCGGGACGCCCGCGTCGTCGATGGCTTCGTGCGCGACCTCGAGCAGCAGGCGCTGCTGCGGGTCCATGCCGCGTGCCTCGCGCGGGGAGATGCCGAAGGCGTCCGCGTCGAACTCGTCGACGGCGACGTCGAGGAAGCCGCCGCGCGCGCCGGACCAGCCCCGGCCCGGCGGGACCTCGCCGATCGCGTCCCGTCCTTCGGCCAGCAGCCGCCAGAACGCCGCCGGATCGTCGGCCCCGCCGGGGAACCGGCAGGCCATGCCGACGATCGCCAGCGGCTCGGCCTCGGTGCCGGCCGGACGGCGGCGCACCGGCCCGGCCCGGTCCTGCCCGGTCAGGAACGCGGCGAGCCTGCCGAGCGTCGGGTGTTCGAACACCGCGGTGGCCGGGATCGGCCGGCCGAGCCGGGTCTCCAGCCGGTCGCGCAGTTCGGTGACCATCATCGAGGTCAACCCGAGGTCGAACAGGCCGACGTCGGGGTCCACCACCTCGTCCGACCCGGTGAGCGCGGCGAGTTCCCCGCGCAGCCAGTCCATCAGCTCGCCCGCACGGGGCCGGGTTTCGCGGGGCTCGGTCACCGGCTCCGGCACGGCCTGCGGACGCCGGCCGGTGGCCGGTGCCGGCCGCGGGGAGGCGGTGGTCCGCTGGAACGCGTACGTGGGCAGCTTGGCCGGCCGGTCCGGGCGCGGGTTGACCGCGGTCCAGTCGACGCTCACCCCGTTCACCCAGGCGCGGCCCAGTGCCGTCAGCATCGCGCGGTGTCCGCCGGGGACGCGGCCGGACAGGGTGGCGACACCGTGCAGCCGCTGTCCCGCGTCCTCGGCCGTGCCGGCGGCCGGCGGGAGCAGGCTGCCGGGCCCGAGTTCGACCAGCGTGGTGACGCGGTGCGCCAGGAGCGTGCGGACCGCCGCGTCGAACCGGATCGGCTCGCGCAGGTGCCGGACCCAGTATTCGGCCGTGGTGACCTCGTCGCCGGCCACCCGGCCGGAGGCGTCCGAGACCAGGAGCGACCGCGGTGGCCGCAGCGTGGTCCCGGCGACGGCCTCGCCGAACTTCGCCAGCGCGGGTTCCATCAGCGTGGAGTGGAAGGCGTGGGACACCGGCAGCCGGACGACCCGGACGCCGCGCGCCGCCAGCTCGGCCACGACCGTGTCGACCTGCGCCGCCGGGCCGGAGAGCACGGTGGCGCGGGGCGAGTTGTACGCGGCGATCTCGACGGCACCGGATCTGACCTGCGGCAGTTCGGTCACTTCCGCGGCCGGGGCGAGCACGGCCGCCATGCCGCCCGGGGCGAGGTCGCCGACGAGCCGTCCGCGTTCCGCGACCAGCCGGGCGCCGTCTTCGAGGGACAGCACGCCGGCCAGCGCGGCCGCGGGGTACGCCCCGACGCTGTGGCCCAGCACCAGCTCGGGAGCCACGCCGACCGACTGCCACCAGCGGCCGAGCGCGACGGCCAAGGCGTACAGCGCGGGCTGGGCCACGCGGGTGTCGGCGAGCGCGGCGTCGTACTCGGGGCCCCGGTGCACCAGGACCGACAGCGGCAGCTCGGCGACGCCGCCGAGCGCGTCGAGGACCTCGGTGACGACGGGAACGCGGCCGTGGACGTCGGCGAGCAGCCCGACGACCGGCACGCCGTGCCCGGGAGCCAGGAACGCCACGCGCGGCACCGCGCCGGCCGGCTTGCGCCCCTGCACCACCCCGGGCGCACCGCGACCCTCGGCGACGGCGCGCAGGCCCGACACGAGTTCGTCGCCCGACGCCGCCACCACGACCGCTCGCTCGGCGAGGTCGGCCCGGCCGACACCCGCCGTCCAGGCGACACCCGCGAGGTCCAGGGATCGCTCGGCCTCGGCGTACGCCGCCAGCCGCGCCGCCTGGGCGCGCAGTGCCGGCGCGTCGGCGCCCGCCACCTTGACCAGTACCGGTCCAGCGTTCACGACCCGGCTACCACCCTTCCGCGACGGCGTTTTCGATGATGGCGTGGGCGTTGGTGCCGCCGAAGCCGAAGGACGACACGCCGGCGACGCGGCGACGGTCCTGCCACACGGCCGGCTCGACCGGTACGCGGACCGGCAGTTCGGCCCAGCTGACGGCGGGATTCGGCCGGCTCAGGTTGAGGTGGGGCGGGATGAGTCCGTAGTGGACGGTGAGGACGGTCTTGATGAGGCCGGCGATGCCGGCGGCGGCTTCGAGGTGGCCGATGTTGGTTTTGACGGAGCCGACCAGTACGGGCCGGTCGGCGGGCCGGTCTTCACCGAGGACGTTCGCGAGTGCGCGGAGTTCGATGGGGTCGCCGAGCGGGGTGCCCGTGCCGTGCGCCTCCACGTATCCCACGTCGGACGGCGCAACGCCCGCCCGGCGCAGCGCGCTCCGGATCACGTCCTGCTGGGCGGCTCCGTTGGGCGCGGTCAACCCGTTGCTGCGACCGTCGTGGTTGACCGCGGTGCCGCGGATCACCGCCAGGACGGTGTCGTCGGCGGTGACGTCGGACTGTCGTTTGAGGACGATGACACCGCAGCCTTCGCCGCGGACGTACCCGTCGGCGGACGCGTCGAAGGTGCGGCACGCTCCCTGCGGGGAGAGCATGCGGGCGCCGCAGAGGGCGATCCAGACGTCGGGGGAGAGCAACAGGTTCACGCCCCCGGCCAGGGCGAGGTCGCACTCGCCGTCGCGCAGGCTCTGCACCGCCAGGTGGACGGCGACCAGCGACGACGAGCAAGCCGTGTCGAGACTCAGGCTCGGCCCCATCAGGCCCAGCTCGAACGACAGCCGGTTCGCGACGAAGTTGACCGCGCTCCCCGAGGCCGCATACCCGTCGAGCGCGGCGACCCCGATCCGTTCGAAGTCCGAGCCGCCCACGCCCATGAACACGCCCGTGCGGGACCCCCGCAGCGAATCGGGGGCCACGTTCGCGGCTTCCAGGGCTTCCCAGGCCACTTCGAGCACGAGCCCCTGTTGCGGGTCCATGCTCGCCGCTTCCCGCGGCGACACGCCGAACAAGTCCCGGTCGAAGCTCCCGGCGCCGTCGACGAACCCGCCGTGGCGCGTGTAGACCTTGCCCGGCGAGCCGACTTCGGGCGAGAACAGGCTGTCGACGTCCCAGCGGCCGGCGGGCATCTCGCCGACACCCGAGCCGCCCCCGGCGAGCAGGTCCCAGAAACCGTCCGCACCGGTACCTGCGGCGGTACCGGGGAAGCGGCACCCCACCCCGACCACGGCGATCGGTTCCGTCGTGGCGGCGGTGCCGGTGCGGGCCCGCGCGGGAGCCCGCGAAGGCGCGGCGCCGGTCGCCAGCGCGCGCACCGCGTCCGAAAGGGACTCGTGGTCCCAGGCGAACGTGGCGGGCACTTCGGTGCCGAGCCAGTCGGACAGGTCGGCCGCCAGCGCGGCCGCGTGCACCGAGCCCAGGCCGTGGTCGGTGAGCGGACGGCCGAGGTCGATCTCCTCCACCGGCCGGCCGGCGTGGCGGGCGACGTACTGCCGGACGCGCGTCTCGATTTCGTCGGCGGGCCGGTCCGCCGCCACCGCCGCCGCGGCGGGCCGGACCGGAGCCGCCCGCTCGGTCACGCGCTCGCGGGGCCGCACCTCGGCGAGTGCGCCCCTGAGGTAGTCGGCCCGGCACGCCTTGCGCCGCACCTTCCCGCTGGACGTGAGGGGGATCTTGCGGGGCGGCACGAGCACCAGCCGGTGGATCCCCAGGCCGTGCTCCTCCTGCACCGCGTGGCGGATGGCGGACGTGATCGCCGCCAGCTCGTCCGCGCTCACCCTCGGGCGCGCCGCTTCCTGGACGACGACCAGGCGTTCCTCACCGTCGGCGTCGACGGCGAACGCGGCCGCACGGGTGGCGGCCAGCAAGGGGTGGCTGCGCACGGAGGTCGCCTCGACGTCCTGCGGGTAGACGTTGCGGCCCTGGAAGATCATCAGGTCGCCGGCGCGTCCGGTGACGAACAGCTCGCCTTCCACGAACCCGCCGAGATCGCCGGTGCGCAGGTACGGGCCGGTGCCGTCGGCGAGCCTGCCGCCGAACGTCCGCGCCGTCGCCTGCTCGTTGCCGAAGTAACCGGACGACACGCTCGGCCCGCGCGCCCAGATCTCCCCGATCCGCCCCTCCGGCACCGGCTGCCGGGTGTCCCGGTCGACGATCACGACGTCGAGGCCCTCCGCGACCGCCCCGGAACCGACCAGCGCGACCGCCGTACCCGCGCTCTCGGGCAGGCGCACCTGCCCGGTCTCCAGCGCCGGCTTGGACACCAGCCGGACCTTCGGGCCGTCCCCGGTGGGGGTGCCGGACACCACCAGGGTGCCTTCGGCGAGGCCGTAGCAGGGGTAGAAGGCCGAGCGCCGGAAACCGCACCGCGCGAAGGCGGCGGCGAACCGGTCGAGCACGTCGGCCCGGATCGGCTCGGCCCCGTTGAGCGCGCACGTCCAGCTGGACAGGTCGAGGCGGTCCTTGCTGTCCTCGCCGACGCGGTCGCAGCACAGGTCGTAGGAGAACGTCGGCCCGGGGCTCGCGGTCGCCCGGAACCGGGTCACCGCGTCCAGCCAGCGGACCGGGTCGCGCAGGAAGGCCAGCGGCGACATCAGCGCCATCGGAAACCCGGTGTAGAGCGGGAAAACGACGCCGCCGATCAGGCCCATGTCGTGGTAGGGCGGGAGCCAGCTCACCGCGGAACTGTCCACGCTGAAGCCGAATGACCGCTCCGCGGTCTTCGAGTTGGCCACCAGGTTGCCGTGGGAGACCATGACGCCCTTCGGGTCGGCCGTCGAACCCGAGGTGTACTGGAGGAAGGCCACGTCTTCGGCGCGGCCGCGGCCGTCGTCGGTCCAGTCGTCCTGCCGCCCGTCGACCACGTCGCCGGTCGCGACCAGGCGGGGCAGCAGGCTCAACCGGTCCTCGCCCCCGGACGGGATGGCGTGGGGGCCGCCGAGCACGAGCAACCGCGCGTCGGCGTCGCGTGCGATGGCCTCGATGCGTCCGGCGTGCCGCGAGTTGGCCGACGGGTAGGCCGGCACCGCGATCCGGCGCGCGTACAGGCAGCCGAAGAAGTAGGCCAGGTATTCCGGTCCGGGCGGGCACAGCAGCAGCACGCGGTCACCGGGAACGGTGTGCTCGCCGAGCGTGACGGCCACGGCGCGGGCCCAGGCGTCGAGCCGGCCGTACGACAGCTCGGAAACCACGGTCTCGCCGGTGTCGGGGTACTCCAGGAACCGGAACCCGATCCGGTCGGGGCGCTCCGCCGCGTGCCGGCGAAGCACATCAGTGATCGTCTCAGGCTGCATCGAGAGTGGACCCATCCGTCCGGTCGCGGGCTGCTGTCCCGAAGGTCGTTCAGCGTCCCAAGCTAACCGTGGGCCCGGCCGCCGATCCGCCTCTGTCAGCAAGTTGCAGTGCGGCTCGCCCCGGCGCCGACGGCGGGCGTCAGCTTGCTGTCACGTCCCCGGTGTGCCGGTGGCACCGTGGCAACGTGCTCCGGCGCAAGGGATTCGTGTGCCCGGATTGGGAGGCAGCTGTGGCCGAGGCCAGCAACGGCGAAGTGCGGACCGGATTCTCCTCGTTGCGGCGCGGCGGCCTGAACTGGGATTCGTTCCCGCTGCGCCTGTTCGCCAAGGGGAACAGCAAGTTCTGGAACCCGGCCGACATCGATTTCAGCCGCGACGCCGAGGACTGGGCCGCGCTGACCGACGAGGAGCGGCGCTCGGCGACCTACCTGTGCGCCCAGTTCGTCGCGGGCGAGGAGGCGGTGACCGAGGACATCCAGCCGTTCATGAAGGCCATGTCGGCCACCGGCCGGTTCGGCGACGAGATGTACCTCAGCCAGTTCTGCTTCGAGGAGGCCCGGCACACGGAGGTCTTCCGCCGCTGGATGGACGCGGTGGGGCTCACCGAGGACCTGCACCCGTTCGTCGCCGACAACCCGCACTACCGGAAGTTGTTCTACGAGGAGCTGCCCGGTTCACTGCAGCTGCTGGAGTCCGACCCGAGCCCGGTCAACCAGGTCCGGGCCAGCGTGACGTACAACCACGTCATCGAGGGCAGCCTGGCGCTGACCGGCTACTACGCCTGGCAGAAGATCTGCGTCACCCGCGACATCCTGCCGGGCATGCGCGAGCTGATCCGCCGGATCGGCGACGACGAACGCCGGCACATGGCGTGGGGCACTTTCACCTGCCGCCGGCACGTGGCCGCCGACGAGAAGAACTGGGACGCCGTGCAGCAGCGGATGTGGGAGCTGCTGCCGCACGCGCTGAACATGATCGAGTGGGTCAACGCGCAGTTCGAGGTGCCGAGGCCGTTCGACGTGGATCCCGAGGAGTACCTGGGTTTCGCGGCGCAACGCGCTCAGCGCCGGCTCGGCGCGATCGAGTCGGCCCTCGGCGTCCCGCTCGAGCGGATCGACGTCGACTACTCGCCCGAGGTGCTCGAGGACAGCTTCGGGGAAGAGGACGCGAAGCTCTTGGAAGAGGCCAGGAAAGTCGAAGCCTGAGGCTCTTCGACAAGCCTGCGGTGGTGCTCCGGTCGGCCGCCGACGCTGTCCTGCCCGCCGCGAAGAGGGTCACGGCCGCCACCGGGACCGCCGCGAACCGGGTGCGCGGCCGGAGAACTCCGGCGGATCGCGGGTCAGCGCGGTCCGCCCGGCGGGGCCCACCGGGCGCGCTCTTCCAGTGCCGTGGCCGCCCGGGCGCACCCGCCCGCCTGCTCGATCTGC